>DASTMK010000038.1:0-7047 GCA_035714225.1 Bryobacteraceae bacterium
TGTTCGATGGCGGCCTTGCCGCCCCGGACGTGTCTCTTCCACATCATCGCAAACAGCCGGAATGCAAGCGGCATCTCTCTGCGAATCGCCATCCGTACGACCTCGACCGCCACCCATAGGAAGTAGACATAGGTAACCCACGCGTGAATATGTCCGGCGATGTAACCCCACAGTCCCGGCCCGGTCTCGACGGGGGAGAAAGCAAACTGGATTCCCCACAAGGAAAACAATGCTGCGGCCTCCCACCAGAGCAATTGCATGTTTAGAAGAAACACCATGCCCAATAGCTGTTGTCCCAGGGTCATAGCAATCTCCAGCTCCTGCCGGCCGTCGAAGGGAATGCTGGAAGGCTCACCGCGGCTGATGGAGAAGACAATCGGCAGCATCGCCGCCAGAAGAGTCCACTGGTTGATGTTGCTCGACACCATATTCATCAGTGCCATCGAGGCGCGTTCGACCGTGCGGGCCCAGTAAAACGCCGAAACCTTCTCCGGAAACTCGGACACGAAAGGCGCGATCCACTGAACAAATACGAAACTGGGAATTCCCAGCATGGCCGAGAGCGCGAGCAGGCTGCCAAGGAACGGTTCCGCTGTGAAATAGATCAGTAATCCGCCGATGGTGAAGAGTCCGAGGATGAGAAAGCGGCGGGTATTTTTCGGCGAAAGCACGATCTTTCGCGGAATCATCTCCAGTTCTTCGATGCTTTCCTCGCGCTGCGGCGGCAGCTTGCTCAACAACAGCAGGTAGGCGGCGTAAATCAGTATCAGCACCAGCGCGTCGATCAACCCGAGGGACGCTTTCCACCAGATGAAAGCAAAGTAGGCCAGCGGTACAAGAAGGGCACACACCTCGATGGAATGTTCGTCTTCGAGTTGGATATGGCCCAGCGCACGCCTCGTCCGCTTGCGATAAAACATTGCGGCGGTAAAGTAGATCATCGGCCATGCGAGACCGGTTAGCAGCCGCAAGGCTCCTGTAAGATTCGCGAGCAGCAGCGGGACCTGCTGTTTCCAGGCGAGGATGGCTTCCACCGCGAACTCGGGCAGCGTTTGCAGCCAGGCCAGTATGGCGAGCGCGAAACCTTGCGCCACGAAGAACTGGGCCGATTCCGCCGCCCAGGCAATCAGCATGGCCGCGCCTAAAATGGCGGGAGTGGCCCACAGGGCGGTTTCCGGCCCCACCTGTATAATTTCAAGCGATGCAAGGATCGCCAAAGCAAACACCGGAGGTGCCACCTGGCGGGACCTTATCGGTATCCGCGATGTGAATTCAGACGAATTCGACTTCATTTTTGTTGTTTGTTATAAGAGAGTGCCGCTGAAACGCGGTATCTTTTGCGGGGAAATCGCCCCTGAAGTGCGCGCCCCGGCTCTCCTGCCGCGCCAGGGCGCAGCGGGCGATCAGAAGCGTCACGGTCTGCATGTTTCTCGTTTCGTAATGGGCACGCACGGCATCCTTCCGGGGAACACTACCGGCGGCCAGAAGCTCAGCGCAAGCCTGCTCCAGTCCTGCGCGGCAGCGGATAATGCCGCAGCGTTCCGAAGCAATGCCGCGCAGTTTGTCTTCATCCAAAGCCGGGAAACGGCACTCCCCGGGGATTTCGCCCCTCTGAATCTCTTCGTCCGCCAGAGCGCGCATTGTCTTGCCCGCGCGCGCGCCAAAAACCAGGCCTTCCAGAAGAGAGTTGCTGGCCAGCCGGTTGGCGCCGTGAACGCCCGTGCAGGCGACTTCTCCCGCGGCGAAGAGTCTGCGCAGACTGGTCTGTCCATTCAGATCCGTGCGTACTCCGCCCATTGCATAGTGCGCCGCGGGATGCACCGGCGCCGGCTCTTTCGAGATGTCGACGCCGTGGTGCAGGCACGTTTCGTAGATGCGTGGAAAGCGCTTGCGCACAAACGCGGCATCCAGATGAGTCAAATCCAAAAAGACGTGCGGTGCGCCCGTTTTTCCGATTTCGGAGATGATGGAGCGCGATACAACATCGCGCGGCGCGAGCTCGGCCATCGGATGATACTTTTCCATGAACCGTTCACCCGCCGCGTTCCGCAGATATGCGCCCTCGCCTCGCAGCGCTTCGGACAGAAGAAATCTCGGTGCGCCTTCAACGTGCAGAGCCGTGGGGTGGAACTGAACGAATTCGATGTCGCTGATCTCGGCGCCCGCGCGGTACGCGGTTGCCACGCCGTCTCCCGTAGCTACGTCGGGATTCGTTGTGTCGCGGTAGAGCCGCCCCAACCCGCCGGTGGCCAGCAGAACCGCCCGCGCCGCGATCGCCACGGACTGTTTCGCGGCTTGATCGCACGCCACGGCACCCACCACCTCTCCGTCCCGAACCAGCAGATCCGTAATGGCGGAGAAGCTGCGGAACGTGACGTTCTCGAGAGAGGCGGCCTTCTGGTATAACGTCCGGGATATCTCGCGCCCCGTGGAGTCTCCGTGGGCGTGCAGTACCCGGCTGCGGCTGTGGGCCCCTTCCCGGGCGAACGCCAGCCGCGAGCCTTCGCGGTCGAACTCGGCGCCCCATTCAATCAGGCGTTGGATGGAAGCGGGTCCTTCCTCCACCAGGGTTCGCACCGCACTGCGGTCGCACAGGCCATCTCCGGCGGCGATGGTGTCCTGCTCATGCAGTTCCACCTCGTCGTCATCGCTTAAGGCCGCGGCGATACCACCTTGCGCATATTCCGATGAGGATTCCCGAAGGCTGTCTTTGGCGACGACGAGCACCTTGCCCACCGGCGCCAGTTCAATCGCCGCCATGAGTCCGGCGACGCCCGCTCCAACCACCAGGAAATCGTATGTAATGTGTTCGACTGTCGGTCCGATGTTCCCATGGTACAACTTTCATATGCCTTCCTATGTTGTTGAGACCCCTCAGCAGCGATACTTTGCCAAGGTCGAGCGTGGCATTCTCTCCCGGGTGCCGTATTACGTGCCGGATTCCGCGGGGAAAATTTTTATCATCACTACGCGCGACGTGTGGGACTTATACGGCGGAAGGCTGCGCCGCGGATTGACGGACCGGGCGCATGAGGTGCTGTTCTTTCCGGGTGGAGAACAGAATAAGCGCCTCGCTGCCGTCGAGACGCTCGCCGAAGAGATGATCGCCGCCGGCGGCGATCGTTCCAGCATCGTGGTGGCATTTGGCGGCGGCATCGTGAATGACGTTGGCGGTTTCGTCGCGTCGATCTTCATGCGCGGCATACCGGTGATTCAGGTGCCGACAACGCTCCTGGCCCAGGTGGATGCCGCGGTCGGTGGAAAGACCGGTGTCAACCTCGCCTCGGGCAAAAACCTGGTCGGCCGGTTCCATCAACCGCACTGTGTTCTGATCGATCCCGACGTGCTCGCCAGCCTTCCGGAACGCGAGTATCGCGCCGGCCTTTACGAAGTGATCAAGTGCGGCATCATACGCAGCTCCTGGCTGTTCAACCTGATGTCGAAAGAGGCAAAATCCATTCTGGCGCATGAGCCGCGGGTTGTGGAGTCGATGATTGCAGAGTGTGTCCGCATCAAAGCCGAAGTGGTATCGGCCGACGAGAAAGAAGGCGACCTGCGCCGCATCCTGAACTTTGGACACACGGTCGGCCATGCCCTTGAGGCCGAGACAGGCTACACGCGATTCCTGCACGGGGAGGCGGTGGCTTTCGGCATGAACGCGGCCGTTCATCTGGCCAACCTGTTGGACATGCTTTCCCCGGACGAATGTCTGTCGGTATTGGAGACGGTGCGCCTCTACGGGCCGATTCCGTCCCTCCGTGGAATCTCCGCCGATGCCCTGGTTGCACGTTTGCAGCAGGACAAGAAGACGGTGAAAGGGAGAGTTCATTTCGTGCTGCCGGAAAAAATCGGCAGAGTGCGGGTGGTTAGCGACGTCGACGAGGAACTGGTGCTTTCCGCCGTGCGGTCCGCTCTGAAATGAGCCGTGGGACCACGCCTCCCGGTGTCTCCAGCGAGGAACAGGCGGCGAGCTGGGTTCGCGGTATGTTCAACCGGGTCGCGCCCCGTTACGATCTTCTGAATCACCTGCTCTCGTTTCAGATGGACCGTTGGTGGCGCGCGCAAACGGTGAGCCGCTTGCACCCGGTGCTCCGCCGCCCGAACGTGCGCGTGCTGGATATTTGCTGCGGCACCGGAGATCTCACCATCGCCCTCGCCAACAAACAGGCCGGCGAGGTGTTCGGCAGCGATTTTTCCTTCCCGATGCTGTTGGAAGCCGCGCAAAAAGTAAAGCGGACAGGAAAACAGGCGGCGCTTTTCGAAGCGGACGCGTTGTCGCTTCCGCTGCGCGATGCTTCGCTCGACGTGATTGCCGTGGCCTTCGGTTTCCGCAATCTGGCCAATTACCAGCGCGGCCTTGCGGAGATGCGGCGGGTGCTGAAGCCGGGGGGAGTAGCGGCGATTCTCGAATTCTCAACTCCGCCGAATGCCGTGTTCCGCGCGTTCTACAACTTGTATTCGCGAAAGATCCTGCCGGTCGTGGGCGGTCTGATTTCCGGATCCAGGGACGCCTACCGCTACCTGCCGGAGTCTGTCCGGAAGTTCCCGGGCGCGGAAACACTGGCACAGCAGATGGCGGAAGCCGGTTTCGATTCCGTTCAGTTCCTGCGCATGACGGGAGGCATTGTCGCGCTGCACACCGGAGTTCGATCAGCCGCTCCCGATTATTCCGGCGGCTAGTTCACGAAGCCGGTCGAGTGTTTGGACCAGGTCCGCTTCGGACGTTCTGGGATTGATCGTGCAGAGCCGGAGCACGGTTTCGCCGCGCAGCACGGTAGACGTCAGAAACGCCAGCCCGCCGGCCGCCATCCCATCCACCAGCCGGCGGTAGAACTCCGGATCCCGCGCACCGCTGTGCTGGAACGTGACAACTCCCATTTGCGCGGGAGTGACAATTTCGAAATCGCGCGTCTTGCGTATTTCCGCTTCGGCTGCCTCGGCCAGTTCGAAGCCTCTACCGACGGCTTTGCGCATCGCCTCCAGCCCGAAATACTTGATCGTCATCCACAGCTTCAGCGCGCGAAAACCACGTGTAAGCTGAATGCCGCGATCGCCGAAATTCACATCTTCGCCGCCCCGGTGGATGTCGGCGAGATATTCCGGCAGAATGCGAAACGTGCTGGCCAGCAGCGACCCCCGGCGGACAAGAATACACCCGCTTTCAAAAGGCTGAAAAAGCCATTTGTGGGGATCGAGCGACAGGGAATCGACGCTCTCCAGCCCCTCGAGCAGCGTGCGCCCCCGTTCGCAAAGAACCGCCGCTGCGCCGTATGCGCCGTCGACATGCAGCCAGAGATTCTCCTCCCGGCAGAAACGGGAAAGCTCCGCCAGCGGATCGACCGCGCCCGTATTGGTCGTTCCGGCGTTCGCGATCACGCAAAACGGGCGTTTGCCGGCGCTACGGTCGCGAGCGACAGCCGCCGCGAGATCCTCTACACGCAGGCGAAATCTGTCGTCCGTTGCCAGCTCGGAGATCTGGCAAGGAAGAAAGCCGAGAACGCGAAGTGCCCTCTCCACCGAAGCGTGTGTCTGATCGCTCAGGTACGCGACTGCGCCGCCGGTACGATCGTCGAGCATGGTGTGGCGGGCAAGGGCAAGCCCGGTCAGGTTGGCCATGGAACCACCGCTTACGAAAAGTCCGCCGGCCGACTCGGGCATCCCGCAGAGCTGCCGCATCCAATCGACCGCGACCAGCTCCAGTGCGGCCGCGCCGGACCCGCTGATCCACGATCCCGCGAAGATGTTGAATCCCGATGCCAGCGCATCCGCCATGGCACCGATAAAATTCGAGGGCGATGGCACAAAGCCGAAGAAGCGCGGATGGTCCAGCCGCGAGCAGTTTGAGAGAACATCGTCGAGCACCTGATCGAGAATCGTATCCATCGAACAGCCGTGCTCGGGTAGCGGTTCGTGAAGCCGGCGGGACAATTCCTGCGGCGATTCTTTGCGGGTAGCAGGCTGGTCCGGCAGCGTGCGGTGCCGCTCGACAATCAGGTCGATGATGCGGTAGCCAATGGCGCGCATCTCTTCCGCATTAAGCTGGAGCTGGTAGTTCGCCGTCACGGCCGCCTCGCACGTTCCAGCGCCGCTTCGAGCTCGGACTTGTCGAGAGTCGTGCTGATAAACAGTTCCTGTCGCGCTCCCGCACTGAACGCGATGGCTTTCCATCCGTTTTGAACCGGCACGGTGACGCGCACCTGTACTTCGCCTTTTGCATCCCGGACTTTCCGGATCACGCCCGGAATTACCGCACGCACGCCGGGATTTTCCCCGAGCAGCCGTTCCAGCATCGCGCGCACGCCGTCGATGATACTGTGCTCTACCTTCAACTTTCCCTGCGCTTTTCGAAGTCGCACGGCTTTAGTGTACTTTGGGATTTTGTAACATGCGACAATCCCTCATCATCGATGCGGATGACACGCTCTGGGAAAACAACATCTACTTCGAACGGGCTTTTGAAGCGTTCGTCGCTTATTTGGATCACTCGAAGCTCAGCGCGGAAGAGATCCGCGCCATCTTTGACGAGATGGAGGCGGTGAACAACAAGACGCGCGGCTACGGGTCGCTGAACTTCGGCCGCAATCTGCAACAGTGTTATGAGCACCTCTGCGAGCGCGAGTTCTCGGACGTGAATCTGGACAAGGTAATGGATTTCGCGCATGCGATTATCGACCAGCCGGTAGAGCTGATCGACGGTGTCAAGGATACGCTCGAATACCTGGTGACGCGGCACGACCTGACCCTGTTCACCAAAGGCCATCCGGAGGAACAGAAGCTCAAAATCGACCGTTCGGGGATGGGGGTTTACTTCGGCCACACGGCCATTGTGAAGGAGAAAGACAGCGCGTCTTACCGGCAGCTTGTAGCAGAACGGCGGTTGGATACTGGCATTACCTGGATGATCGGGAATTCGCCGCGCTCCGACATCAACGCCGCGCTCGAAGCCGGACTGAACGCCGTATTTGTGCCTCATGCCCGCACCTGGATCCTGGAGAAACAGGCGCTGCTCGAAGGCCCCGGGAAACTGCTAAAGCTCGAAAGCTTCCG
>DASTMK010000039.1:0-3610 GCA_035714225.1 Bryobacteraceae bacterium
GCAGAACCTCGTGCAGACCGGCGATACATCCGTGGAAGTTGTGAGCCGGATCGAAAAATGCCGCGTTGCTGTCGGTGATCTGGGTTGCCAGCGTCAACCAATCGGTGCCGATCCGCCCTCCGGCCTCGATCGCCTTGTGAACTCTGTCAATCTGCTCCACGGCGCGGCGTGTCCAGACGGCCCAGTGCCCTAACAGACCGCCTTTTATACGAAGCTCTTTCCCGTTGAACTGATACGGCGTCAACAAATCCGCCAGGATCGTGTCATCGTTTCCCGTGTACAGCGCGATAGAGTCCGCCCGGCCCGAATCGGCTACGGCGCGAATGACATCGATGGTCTGATACCGGTTGAACGGCGCTATCTTGATCGCGATTACGTTCTCGATTTCCGCGAAGCCCCGCCAGAACTCGTACGGCAGCACGCGCCCGCCAACCGCAGGCTGCAGATAGAAACCGAAAACGGGAATCACGCTTGCCACCGCTCGGGCATGCTCGATCAACTGTGCGGGAGTCGCATCGCGCATCGCGCCTACGCTCAGCAGGCCGGCGTTATAACCAACCGAAGCGGCAAACTCCGCCTCCGCTACGGCCTGGCGGGTCTGGCCACAGACGCCCGCGACGGCGACAACATCTTTGCCGCGCATCTCCTCCATGGCAAGTTCCAGAACCGGCCGGAACAATCCCACTTTCGGATCGCGTATCTCAAACTGCGTGGTGTGCACCCCGACAGCGATTCCGCCCGCGCCTGCCGCAAGATAATAACGCGCTAAAGCGCGCTGCCGCCGCTCATCCAATTTGCGTTCGGCGTTGAGCGCCAGCGGGTGCGCCGGAATCACCGCGCCCGCAAAGAGCCTCTCCCGCCAGCTCATCAGAACTTACCGTCCCTGGCTTCAAAATGCGTGGGCTTGTCGAGAGTGGCTCCCCCCATTCCGATCCACTGCGAGATCCATTCGATCATCTGCTCCACGCTGACGCTTGGGTAGCCGAACAGACGGTGACATTTGCCGGCGTTGTTCAACAAGGCGTTCGGGGCCTCCGATCCTTCAAAGATCGGATCGATGCCAAAGTGCGCGCCGAATTGAAGCGCCACTTGACGCACCGAAACCGTCTCCGGCCCGGTCAGGTTCAACACCGCGGGCGGCGAAGAACACAAGCTGAAAGACCGCAGGCAAACGGAATTGGCATCCCCCTGCCAGATCACGTTCGCGCATCCCATGTTGAGATCCACCGGACGGCGCTCAAAGACTTTGCGGCCGATATCGCAAAGGACCCCATAGCGAAGCTCCACCGCATAGTTCAGACGGAGCAACACCACTGGAGTCCCGTACTTATCGGAGAAGTGCTGGAACAGCCGTTCGCGCCCCAGCACCGACGTGGCATATTCCCCCACGGGCTGCACGGGCGTCGACTCTTTTGCGCCCCCCTCCGCGATTGGTACCAGCGGATAGATGTTCCCGCTGGAGAAGGCAACGATACGGGAATGCCGGAACCGCTCGGCCACACGTCCCGGCAGGTACGTGTTCATGGCCCACGTCAGGTGCTCGGCGCCGGTCGTTCCAAATTTCCTGGCCGCCATGAAAATGACATTCGGGATGTCGGGCAGGGCCGCGAGATCCGCTTCATTCAGCAAGTCGGCGGCTATCGTCTCAACGCCCATGTCCTTCAATTCATCGCGGGCCGCGGGCGACGAGAACCTGGAAACTCCTATTACGCGCTTGTTGATGCCAGCCTGCGAGATGGCGCGCTTGGCCCTATGGACCAGGCTGGGGCCCATCTTCCCGGCAACGCCCAGCACAAGCAGATCTCCCTCCATGCTCCGCATGGCTTCCACATCGGCGTCCGAAGGACGCGACAGTATGTCTTCCAGTTGTGATTCAGATGCAATCATCAGAGCTTATATCCAATCTTTCTTAAAAATCCGTGCCGGGCCTTGACGTCGTCTTCACCCTCCACCCCCTTGGGGGGGAATCCGTCGACCACGCCAAGTACTCCCCTGCCCTGGCTGGTCTCGGCTACAATCACCTCAACAGGATTGGCAGTCGCGCAGTAGATGGAGCAGACTTCCGGTACATCTTTGATCCGGTTCAGCACATTAATGGGAAAGGCATCACGCAAGATGAGGACGAAGATGTGCCCGGCCGCCACAGCGGTCGCATTCCGGCTTGCAGTCTCACGCAGTTCCGCATCATTGCCGACCACGCGTGTCAGGCAAGGTCCCGAAGCTTCGTTGAAAGCAATGCCGAATTTGGCTTGCGGAACCGTATTGACAATAGCCTCGTACAGGTCCTCTACGCTCTTGATGAAGTGCGTCTGGCCGAGGATGAGGTTCGTCGAGTCCGGAATCTCCAGACGGATGACCTTTATCTCCATGGATTTACCAGGATACTACGGATAATAGAAATAAGATGCCCGTCAAACCCGCTGCGTTCGACGACAACGAACTGCTTCGCTATATCGGGCAGTTGCCCCATGGAAGAGCTACCTTCAAACAATTGGTGCGGGAACATTCCGCCCGGGGCGACAACCGCAAAAAATTGGAAGACTCACTGGACCGCCTCACGGCGAGCGGCGCTCTGCTCGAATTGCGTTCAGGGCACTACGTGTCGGTGAGTTCCAGCCGCGAATACGCAGCCGGCCGCCTCAGGATGCATCGTGACGGCTATGGCTTTCTGATCGCAGACAAACCGCTCGATTGGATCCGGGGCGATGTGTTTATTCCCGCCGAGTCTGCCCGGAAAGCGATGCACGGCGATCAGGTCGTCGTGCGCATCGGACGCGTGGATCAGGAAGGACGCGCGGAAGGCGAAATCGCACGCATTCTGCGGCGAGCGCACGCGACCGTCGTCGGAGAGTTCCGCGTCCGGCGCCACGGCAACATTGTCGTGCCGCACGACGACCGCATTCAGCAATGGATCGAGATTCCGGAAGAACTGGAGATGCCGGCAGCGAGCATCAGCGTGGACCGCATCGGCGTGGAACCGGTCACGATAAAAGGCCCGGAAGACCTGGACGGCATGATCGTGAATGTCGAACTGCTGGACTATCCGGACGACGGTGAACACGCCGTGGGCCGCGTTATCGAAATCCTCGGCCATCCGGATGACTTCGGCATCGATGTGGAAATTGTTATTCGCAAGCACCACATCCCGCACCAGTTCCCGCCGGAAGTATTGCATCAGGCCCAGCAGGTACCCGCGACAATTCGCCAGGAGGAGATCGCCTCCCGCCGCGATTTCAGAAACCTGGATATCGTGACCATCGACGGTGAGACCGCTCGCGATTTCGACGACGCGGTATGGATAGACCGCCTGCCTAAGGGCAATTTCGTCCTTCAGGTGCACATCGCCGACGTGAGCTACTATGTCCGCCCCGGTACGCCCATCGACCTCGAAGCCGCGCTTCGCGGTACGAGCGTCTACTTCCCCGACCGCGCGGTCCCCATGCTTCCGCTGGAGTTATCCACGGAAATCTGCTCGTTGAAACCCCAGTTGGACCGGCTGGTGCTCTCGGTGATTCTCGAGATCGACCACCGTGGCGACATCCTCCGCCAGGAATTCCATCGCGGAATCATCCGAAGCGTGGAAAGGATGACGTACACAAACGTTCATCTC
>DASTMK010000040.1:0-19039 GCA_035714225.1 Bryobacteraceae bacterium
AACCGCTACGGCAGCGAACTTGCCACGGCGGTCACGGAGAAGATATCCGGCGATCTGCGCGCCATCTCCGGCCCTTTGCGCACGGCTTTTTACATTGAAGAGCTGGACTTCGCAACGCCTCCCACGCGCGACGAGCTGAAGAAGAAACTGTCGCACGAGAACGTGTACGAACGCCGCCACGCGGAAGAGATGCTGAAGATCATGGACCGCGATGGACGGCTCCCTGCGAAATACTCCTACCCGCTCCAGGTCTGGCAGTTTGGTCCGAACCTCACGCTGATCGCGATGGCGGGCGAAGTGGTGGTCGATTACAACCTGCGGTTGCGGAAGGAACTCGGCGAGGAAAACACCTGGGTGGCCGGATACAGCAATGACGTTTCCGCTTACATCCCATCCCTGCGCATCCTCAAAGAGGGCGGGTACGAAGGCGGCGGAGCCATGATCTACTATGTCCAGCCCGGCCCCTTCGCACCCAATGTGGAAGAACTGATTATGGAGCGCATCCACAAACTCGTCCGGCAGGTGCGCCCGGCGAAGTGATCCGCACTACCATAGGAACTTCAGCGATAGCTGAATGTCTCTCGGGTCCCGGCTGGTGCCGGAGATCCGCCCGAATTGCGCCGTGCCGAACGACGCGCCCGGGAAACCGAACTCTGCGTGGTTGAACAGATTGAAGAACTCCGCGCGGAATTGAATACGGCGCGCTTCGTCAATCGCAAAACTCTTGAACACCGAAAAGTCCCAGTTGTTGATGCCGGGTCCGATCACCGTGTTCCGGCCTGCCGTGCCCCATCGGAAGGCATCCGCCTGCGCGAAGGCGTCCGTGTTGAAGAAACGGTCCACGGTCCGCTCCTCAATATCGTTCGCATCGCCCACCTGGTCGGGCCGTGGGCTGCCCTCTCCCGTATTCGGAGCGTCGCCCGGTTGCCCAACGGTGAATGGCGAACCCGACCGCAGCGTGAGGATCCCGTTAATCTGCCAGTTGCCGAGAATCGCCTCCACGGGGCGTGGGGCGTTCCCGAGAAAGGCTTTCCCGCGGCCGAACGGCAGGTCATAGAGCCAGCTCAGCGTGTACCGGTGGCTGAAGTGCTGGGTGCAAAGTCCGCGCTGCTGGCTGAAATCCCGTCCGTTCTGAATGGATGTTCCTTCGCCGACAAACGTCGAGTCGCTGTTGCTGATGCACTTTGCAAAAGTGTAACCAGCCATGAACAGCAGACCCTTGGAATACCGCTTTTCTCCCTGAATCTGGAGTCCGTGATAGTTCGAATCTCCACGCGAGCCAAGCCCGTTCACAACGCCGAAATCGGGATAAGGCCGCCTGGGCTGTATCGGTCCAGGGCCCGGCGCGGCCTGGTTCGGCAGCGTCGCCCACGGCAGCCGCAGACCCCGGTTGCCCACGTAAGCAACCTGCAATACCGTGTCGAACCCCAGAGACTGCTGGATGTTGAAGTTCCACTGGTGAACCTGTCCGTCCTTCCAGTCGGTATCCACCGAAAAAGTCAAAAGCGGAGTCGGAGGCGCGAGCGCCGTCGGCCGGCTCAGGTCGTAGCGCGCGAAGTGATAGGGGCTGCTCGCATCGGTCTCCAAGTTGATGTTCGTCTGACGAATGAATGGGTCGTTGATCGCGAGATCCACCCACGTGTTCGCCAGTTCGCGCTGGTAGAAGATCCCATATGCGCCGCGAAACACCGTTTTGGATCCGAGGAACTTCGGCGTCCAGGCGAAGCCGATGCGCGGCGCGAAGTTGTTGAAATCGTCGTAGGCCAGCGCGCTGGGATATCCCTGCGGGTCGCGGGCCGTAATCAGCCGCGCACCGCTCTCGTCGAAAATGACCGTCGAGATCGAGTTGTCCTTGGACAGTGGCCGGCCGGCCCATTCGTATCGCAGACCCAGGTTCAAGGTCAGCTCAGGCGTGACGCGCCAGTCGTCCTGGAACCAGGGCTCGGCCACGGTGTAGCGGAAGTGCGGTGAGAACACGTCGATGCTTGTCTGCGTGTTGCGCGGGTAGCCGAGCAAAAAGTCTCCGAACGGTTGGCCCGTCAGAAAGCCGTTGAAGCTATAGGCCCCTCTTGGGTAAATGGCCTCCGGGAAATTGTCCCGGTGCCGCCGCACAATTACTCCGAACTTGATGCTGTGAGATCCCCGGGTGTGATAGAAGCTGTCCTGCCATTGATAGGCTTCATTTCGCCACGCGCGCGGACCGGATACGGATTGTCCGCCGTGTTCTCCAAAAGACGCGAATCCCGTCACGTTCATTTGTGGAATGCCCCAGCACGACGGAATCTCGCACAGCCCCTCCATGCCAAGTTCCCGGACGACGTTCACTCTGCCCGCGCGCGCCTGAAACTCGTTCTGGATGAAACGGCTGAAGCCCACACGGAAATCGTTCACCGAGTTGGCGCCCATCAGGTGCGTCCAGGAAATGAGCGCATTCTGGCCGCGAAATTTTTGGGAAGCCCCGTCCGTCGGGAATAGTTTGGGATACCGGAAATCGGTGTCCTCGAAGATGTAATGCCCGAAAATCGAATCGGTCTCGGAGAAGCGGTGATCGATGCGCCAGTTGTACTGCTCGACGTCGATGCGTTGCGGATCGGTCGAGATCCAGTTGAACACTCCGGTGCGGTTTGGAAGCGGCACATACCGCTCCAGGATGGCTGCCATGATCGGGTTGATGCGGTTTGAAGGGATCGTGTTATTCGGGAACGGCTGCCCGGTGAGCGGATCTCTCACCGTAGGGAGGCTGCTCAGGTTGCCGCTGCGAAGCTCAGCCGAAGGAACCGTGGTCAGTTGCGTAATGCCCTTGCGGACGCGTGTGCCTTCGTAGGCGCCGAATAGGAAGGTGCGGTTCCGTCCGTCATACTTCGGCAGCAGGAGAGGCGCTCCGCCCGAGACGCCGAACTGATTCCGCCGGAACGCCGGCCGCTCTGTGCCCGTGCGATTGTTGAAGAAGTTGTTTGCGTCCAGGCGATCATTTCGGAGAAACTCCCAGGCTGTACCGTGAAATTGATTGGTGCCGGATTTCATAACGGCGTTGATCTGACCGCCTGCCTCCGTCCCGAATTCGGCGGAATAGTTTGTGCTTTGCACGCGAAATTCCTGGAGCGCGTCGATAATCGGCTCCACTGAATTTGTCCCGTGCTGCACCTCTTTGGCCATGAAGCCATTGATCAGAAATTGGTTCGCGGTCTGCCGCTGGCCATTCACGCTGAAGGCGGTCCCGGCCGCGCGCTCACCATAATGGCCGGCCACGGTCCCACCGGAGCGCTCGGTCGACCCCGCCATCAGCACCATCAACTGTGTGAAGTTTCGGCCATTCAGCGGCAGATCGGTAATGGCTTTGGTCTCTACAACCGCACCGATTTGCGAATCCGCCGTTTGCAATTGGGGTGCCGAAGAGGTCACCTGAACGGTCTCGGTAACAGCGCCGATTTCGAGCGCGAAGTCCATTTGCACGCGCTGTGCCACCTCTACTCGGACGCTGGGCACGATCGCACGCTTGAACCCCGGCGCTTCGGCAGTAATCGTGTAGATCCCCACCGGGACGATGGCGAACGAATACAGCCCGTCACTACCAGCTATCGCGGACCGTGTATTGCCGGTGCCTTCCTGCTCGAGCGTGACCTTTACATTTGGAACCGTCGCCCCTTGGGGGTCGACAACACGTCCCTGTATGGACCCCGCCTCCTGCGCCCCCAATGGAATCGTGAGAAAGGCGGCGATGAGAGTCGCGCCCCTGAACACTGTGGAAACACTGCACATTTCATGCCCCCCTGTGAGCTTGAAGCCGACGGCTCAAAATGCCGGACAGCAATCCATTTGCTGTCCATAGTCAGGGGAAAATGCGCGTCTGTCAATAGAAAATGCGAGATGCGTGCGCCCAAAATACGAACAATTCGAAGTTACAGGCGTAACAAGCGGGCCGCGTTACGCGTTAAGATCTTTTCCTTATCCGCGGCGCTGGCCTCCAGTACTTCTACCTTCACAATCGCCGGATCAGGATACTGGAAGGGCATGCCACTGCCGAACAGGATGCGGTCTGCGCCCAGGTTCTCCACCAGCCTGCCGAGCTCATTGGCCAGCACGGCCGACATCCGTCCGACATCGATCGAGTAGTTTGCCGGTAGCCCTGAACCTTTGCGGCCCAACGCGGAGCCGGTATACCCCAGCCCGTTGAGAATGGCGAACTGTGCTGAGGGCGCTGCCCGCACCAGCCCCTCAATCTCGGCCAGCGGTACGTCCGGTATTTCGACAAGCCAGGTCCGCTGCCGTGGGTCCTCCACCCGGACCGGAATGGTGATGAGCATGCCCCGCTCGGTGGCTGCCTTTACAAGTTCCAGGCACGCCGCGTCGGTGAGCTTGTAGTTGTGCCAGCGCGGATACAGCCGGAGTCCCTTCATCCCGAGCTTTTCCTGGCAAGTGGCGAGATCGTCCGCCCATCCCGCGTACGTGGGATTGATGACCGCGAACGGGATGAGGCGGTCGCGATGGCGCTCCACTTCGGCAGCCAGGTGCTCGTTGGCGGGCTGCACGTTCCGGTATGCGATGGCATCAGCGCTCGAAACAGCGGCCTGCCGGATCTTGCGGCTGTCCATCAACCGCAGCAGCTCAGGAGCCGTATTGTGGCGAAGCTGGCGAAAAGCGAAGTGACCTAAGTACGCGTTGATATCGATCATGACCGCTGTCTCCTCGCCATAATTTTGGCCATATTTCCGCCCATGATCTTCGCTCTGTCGGATTCGCTGATCCGGGCGCTGCGCATTTTCCCGACGCCCGCCGTCATGCTCATATCGCATCCGAAAACAACGCGATCCGCGCCGAGTGTTGCTACTGCCATTTCGATCATGCCTTCATCAATGACGCTGCCGCTGGTGTCGAGATAGACCGTTCGAGCATTACGCAGGGACTTGATCTCCCATTCCCAATCGCCGCCACCGCCGACGTGCCCGCAAATGATCGTCGCTTCCGGATACCGGCTGGCCACTTTCGCGATGTGCGAGCCGTCGCTGATGCGCGGCTGGTCCGCCAGGTAGTAGTGCATGTGCCCGGCATGCGTAAGAATGGGAATGCGCAGCTTGATCGTAAGCTCCACAAGCGGATTGAGAACCGGCTCGTCAATCCAATACTCGTTGTAGAGCTTTACGCCCATGAAGCCGCGTTCTTCGACGCAGCGCCGAATATCGTCGAGCGCGTCTTTCGTGTATCCGGGATTGACGTAGACATAACCCAGGATCCGGCCCGGAAATCGCTTTGTCGATTCGGCCACCTGCCGGTTGCACTCGCGAAACTGGTCTGCCGTAGCGGGACGGCGCGCCGTCAGCATCGAACAGCAGAGTTGGTCGATTCCGAGCTTGTCCGCCGCTTCGACAAGCTGGCGGCCGCTGTCCCGCGATGCCGCCGAATTTTGCGGATAAAGATGCGCATGGCAGTCGATGGTCTTTGTGGATGCGGCCGGGCGTGTTTGCGCGCCCAGTACAGGCGCCATGCCTGCCGCTCCGGCACGTTCCAGAAACGCGCGTCGTGAGAGGGCATCAAATGACATAAAAGATAATCTGTGCGAACAGGCCGACGTCAAGCGCGGAGAATCCGCCGCACACGGCCGGCATTGTCCGTGACCTCGTCCTTAAACTTTGGAAACATTCCGACGATCACCGCGTCGTTCGGTTTAATGCTATCGAAGGTGAACTGGAATGCGCGATCCAGGTCTTCCGCGTTGTTGATGCGCCGGCCGGCCGCCAGAATTTTGAAGGCCAGGCAGGGTTTCTTTGTTTGCCGGACTACTTTGAACATGCGCGCAGGGTCACCCTCCAAATAAACCTCACCTGCGGGTAGGGGCAATTCGCCGGTTATTTTCCGCACCTCATCGGCCGTCCGCGTTACCTGGTAGCAGCAGGTCATATAGAAGTCGGTGTCCCAACCTTCATCTTCAGCCCGCGCAATGTTAGCCGGTGTGTGAGAAGACATTCCCACCATCGCTCCGCTGTCCCTCACCTGCTTGAGGAACGTGCGGATTTTATCGAATTCCCGGCGGCGGCACAAATTATCCGTCACACCGCCATGATGCACAATTCCGATGGGACCCGCTTTCGCAAGCCTCTTGATCAACTCCGGATCTTCGTGCAGCTCGCGGGAGCTCAAGAGAATCCACTGGAGCCGGCCACCCTCGGCGCGGTGGCGTTCAAGATCGGCCATACTGCGTTGATTATAGGAGAACTGCCACGTGTTGATGCCATTCTGCTCGCACCGGCTGAGAGTTTGGCATACATTTTCGGTGGTGCTCCACTCCCGCATCACATCGTCAAAAATCCGGTTGAAATGGGAGTATCCATAAAACGGGTTCGCACCAATGATCAGCCGGGTGACCTGGAATTTGCCAAGCGGGATAGCAGGCAGCAGAGCGGGCGAAGCCGATGCCGCGGGGACCACCGCCGGCAGTGCCGCGGCGGATTTCAGAAAAGTGCGTCGGGGAGTCTTCATATGTACTCCGGAGTTACGGATTGCCAACTCCACTATATAAAAGAGTGAAGTCACTGGCAATCGTCCCGGAGCACCGGCGCCGGGCGGACGGTGAGCGTCCGCCCGGTCTCCCCGGCGCCAGTACACAGGCGGTGGCTGCTAAAACTGAAACGCGAGCGAAAACTGGATCTGCCGGGGCGGGCGCGTGGAACCGACTCGGCCCGAATTGACGTTTCCGGATTGTACCGTGCTATTCGATGCGGGACCCCATTGCGTATGGTTAAACGCATTGAATATATCCATCCGGAAAACGAGAGCACCGGTCTCGGCGGGGAATCCGGTCTTGGTCGTCTTCTCGAGCGAAAAGTTCCAATTGTTAATTCCCGGATCTTCAAAGACGCCGATCGGCGAATTGCCAAAAGTCCCAAAAGCAGGCTGCTCGAAACACGCGGCGTTGAACCATTGGAACCGGTTGCGCCCGCCGGGAACGTCCCGCGGATCACAGACACGGTTCGGCATAATACCGTAACCGGTGCCGGAGAGGTCGTTGGTCGTAACGCGGTTTGGCGCCCCGGTCGTCATATCGGCGATCGTGCTGATGGTCCAGCCGCCCGCAATGAAACCAGCGGCACCGGTCGTCCACATACCTCGTCCAGGCCCGAACGGGAGATCGTACGAAATGGCATTGACGAAACGCAAGCGCGGTGTGAGTTGGGCAGGCCCTTCCCATATGTAAGGATAGGCGCCGTGCTGGTTTCCGGTATCGCTGGGACCAAGCATCGCGCTGACAATATTCTTCGCGAAGGTGAAGCTGGAGTTGAAAACGAGCCCCTTCCAGTAGTTGCCGCGCAGGCTGGCGCCCAAGCCGTGATAGTTGCCGTACCCGATGGGTTTCCACGTTCCGATGACGCCCCACTGCGGGAAGGGACGCCGCTCGTTGATCGGCACGCCGGCGAGAGGCCCTTGCGGAAGCGCGGGGGCATTCACGTCCACGAACTGGGGCAGGTGGTAGGCGTGAGTGCCCTGGTAGGAGATCTCCGCCGCCAGCGTTGACCCGAACCTCTGTTGAATGCTGGCCGACCACTCCTGCACGCTGGAGACAGGATAGTATCCCGGGACAAACCGGAATGTGCCAAGCGGAGTGGAGTTCGGTCGCGGTATTGCCGTAGGTTCCGGGAACGGAAAGTTACCCTGCACCTGGAGACTTGGCACCTGTTCGCTCGATGAAATAACCGGCTCATACCGCAGCTTGAACGGCGCGACAGCCGAGCTGATGTCTGAGAACTGGTTGGTGTTGCTGTTGCCGTCGTAGTAAATGCCGTAGCCCGCCCGGAACACCGTGCTGCCGGTTACGGAATACGCTAATCCAATTCGCGGAGCCAAATTCATCTTGCTCGTTCGATGTCCCTCGCGGGGAATGTTGGAGTTCAGCGGGGCATCCTTGCCGAAGTCGGTTTCAGGATTCAAATAATCCAGCGGATTCTGGAGCACGTACAGGATGTTCCCGTTCACTTCATCGAAGCTCGCGACATTATGGCGCGGAACCAGCCACGGGCTCCAGTATTCGTATCGCAAGCCATAGTTCAGCGTGAGTTTGCTTGTGACGCGCCAGGAATCCTGGGCATACACGCCGTAGTAGCGCTTGTGCCCGCGGTAAGCAGCGTTGTTCAATTGGAACAGCCCATTGAGCGGCGTTCCCAGCAGAAACGTGGCGAACGCATTCCCGCCATTGGCGAGGCCGAGAGCGTTTCTGGCGGTGGCGCAGGCGGTATTGCCATCCGGACAGGCCGACGTAAATACCGGCGTGAAGTTGAAAAAGCCTTTGTCGTTCGACTGGTTGTCGTAATAAAAGCGGCGCTCGATAGTCTGGAATCCGAATTTCAGATTGTGCCGTCCGCGGATGTGCGTGATGTCGTCTCCAATCTGGTAGAGGTTATCCGTGCCATCCAGCAGAAAGCTCAGGGTGCTGTTCATCGAATACCCTGTTCCGCCGAACGACGGTCCGCCGGCTAGTTGGGAGGTATTCAGCAATCCAATCTCAGCCGAGGCATTCGCAGCATTCAAATCTTTTCCGTATAGCCATTTCGGGCGGGCATAGCCCACCATGAAATCGTTCACGGTGTTCGTCGATAGAATCCGCGTCCAATGCACCACGGCGCTTTGGTCGCTGGCATTCTGCGACAGACCGGCCAGCGATTCGACAGGCTGGTTGATGGTCGGTGCGACGGTCCTGGAATACCGGCCGTAAATGCGGTCCGCTTCGCTCTTTGCCCAGTCCATCCGAAGGACTCCCTGGTCGCTGTCGATCCGCTGCCGGGAATCGCCAATGTAACGCGGAATGCCGTCGATCACGGTGTTCGGAGCGAGCACATAGTTTTCCAGGAACTTCTGGGTGACCGGGTCCACGCAGGTCGGACGCGGCGCGCAAAGGGTCGTGGCTCCGAGCGGAATGCGATTGCCCGGAAATGGCTCCCGCAAGCCTGTTAGCGGATTGTAGCGATACGGATTGTAAATGGTCGGCGTGGGGAGAAACGTGTTATTCGGCCCGGCGGGCCGGAACTGCGAAAAATCGCCCTGCCGGATATCGTTCGGCGGAACCGTGACGATCGATAGCGTCGACTGCCGGACCCGCAGCCCCTCATAGGCGCCGAAAAAGAACAGCTTGTTTGAAATCAGCGGTCCACCTAACGCCCCGCCGAACTGGTTCTGACGGAAGGGATTCTTGCCGCGGCTTGCGAGATTGTTGAAGAAATAGTTGGCGTCCAGTTTTTCGTTGCGCAAATACTCGTAAACCTCTCCATGAAACCGGTTGGTTCCACTCCGCGTAATGACGTTGACCGCGGCTACGCCGTTGCCGAACTCGGCGTTCATGCTGGAGACGTGAATCTTCATTTCCTGAATTGCCGAGGGCGGCGTCTGGGGTGTCGTCTGTCGGTAGACGGAGCTTTGCACGTTTACCCCGTCGATCGACACGTTGGTCGCCGAATCGCGATTCCCCGCGGCGAAAATGCCGGAGGAACGGAACAGCGGATTGCCTGGATTCGACCCCAGCACCGCGTTCATGGAAAAACCGGCGAACGAAGCCGTCGGCGCGATGTTCTGAAGCGATACGTGCGGTAGCGTGGTTGCCAGGTCGAAGAAGTTGCGTCCGTTCAGCGGCAGGTCCTCCACCAGTTTGGTGCCGATGGTACCCGCTACCTCCGCGGTGCTCGTCGAGAGGAGTTCCGCGCCCGCCGCGACGACCGTGACCGATTCGGTGGTTTCTCCAATCTCGAGCCTGAAGTCTACCTGCGCGGTCTGTGTTACTTGGGCCACGCGATTCTTCACCTCGGACCTTTTGAATCCCGGGTGAGTCACCGTCACATCGTACGTTCCAGGGACGACGGAAGGAAACGCGTAAGAGCCTCCCGCATTGCTGACAGCATTCCGTTCTTCGCCTGTATCCACATTTCGTATTGCCACTCTCGCGTTCGGAACGGCGGCGCCGGTCGGATCCGTAATGAGCCCGCGAATGCTGGTGGATGTTTCGACCTGCGCAAAGCACAGGCCCAAAAAGGCGAGCATAAATGCAAATACACCTGCACGCTGGTATGCCATGGCTAGCCCTCTTTCCAATGCGAAGTGACGACCCGGGTGCGAGCCGGTTTTGTAAGGAAATATTACTGGCAGCGAGAATCCGAGTCAAATATAGAAATTCGTTCTTTTAATCTAATGTCGATATGGATCAGCCATTCAGAAGGGCCTGCTCACTCGAACAAAACAGGCTGATCAACTCGCGGATAGTGCGCGGCTGGTAATCGGATTTCTGGAAAACCAATCCCAGTTGCCGGACCAGCCTGACATCGGAAAGCCGTAGAAAATGCAACTCCTTGCGTTTGGCCGGCCCGAGAACCACCCGGATTGGAAGAATGCTGATGCCGAGATCGATCTGCACGAGCGGGGCGATGGTGGCGACACTTTCCGACTCCATGGCAACCTGCGGCACGATGCCGGCTTGCTCGAAGAACCGGTCGAGCAGTTCGCGGGTTGCGGTGCCCCGGTTGAAAAGGATCATGGGATAGTTTGCCAGGTCGCGTACCGCGATGCTCCGGCGCTTCGACAGGACCGGATGCTTCGGGCTGACGGCCACCACCATTTCCTCGGTATAAAAAGGAATGGTCTGAAGGTCCGCTTGTTTTACAGGCATCGTCAAAACGCCCAGATCCAGCAGGTTGTTGCGAAGTTGATAAAGTAGCGCTTCGGCGGTACCGGTTATCACCTGCGTCTCGATATTCGGATACAGTGCCCGGAACTTTTCAAGCACCGGCGGCAAAAGGTGCATACACGCGGTCATGCCGGCGCCGATGCGTACGGTACCGCGCTTCATCTGGCCGATTTCGGAGACTTCGAGCGATGCGTTGCGAAGATCCTGAAACACCTTTCTCGAATACCGCAGCATGATCTCGCCCGCGGGAGTAAGGTAGATGCGCTTGTTGACCCGCTTGAACAGACACTCGCCGAGCTCCTGCTCCAGCATCTTGACTTTGCGGCTGATTGCGGACTGGGCGACATGCAATTGCTTTCCAGCCAGCGTGAAGCTGGAATTGTCGGCGACGGCCAGAAACATTTCAAGCTGCCGAAAATCCATACAGGTGTGTTGGTCTATATAGCAAATAGATGGACTCATTGCAAATATTCCATTTGACGCACGGTTCCATGACTGATACTCTGGGCACTCGCGGGCAATGAAAATCACCGATCTTCGGACGCGGATTGTGCACCTGGATTTCCGCAACTGTGTCATCGTGCAGGTGGACACCGACGAAGGTATAACCGGCATCTCCGAAACGGTGATGAAGCGCAAGACCCTCACCATCGAGCAGTCGATCCTGCAACTGAAGCCTTATCTCATCGGGAAAGATCCCACCGAAATCGAGACCCACTGGGAAAGCATGTACCGGGATTCGTTCTGGGTCGGCGGCCCGATGCATGCCACGGCGATCAGCGCGATCGATTGCGCGTTATGGGACATTCTTGGCCGGATGTGCGGGGTTCCGGTGCACAAACTGCTTGGCGGACCCACCCGGCGAAAAGTTCCGGTTTACTGCCATTGTCCCGGCGGATCGTCTCCTTCCGAGTTCGCGCGGCATGCGTTATCGTGCGTTGAGAGGGGTTACCGGAACATCAAAACCACGCTTCCGCTGTTCTACGGCGCAAGCAACAGCGACTCGGCGGCATACTCGGGAACGAACGGCAGCATCTCCCGTACCTGGAAAGAAACGGAGCACCTTTCACCAGGGATTTTTCGCCGCATCCGTGAGTTTTTTGCCGCTGCTCGCGAGGCTGTTGGCCCGGAGATTGGCCTCGCGGTCGACTGCCACGGACGGCTTCCCTTGAAAGGAGCTTTCCGGTTATGCGATGCGCTCGAAGATCTCGACATGCTCTTCATCGAAGAACCGGTGCCGCCCGAAAATGTCGAATCGTTCGTGAAGATCCAACAGCACACTTCCATCCCCATTGCCGGCGGCGAGCGGTGGGCAACTATTCATGGTGCGCGCGAGTTCATCGAGCGTGAAGCCGTCGACATTCTGCAATCCGATCTCGTCAACTGCGGTGGCATCACGGGTCTCAAGAAGATGGCGGCGATGGCCGAGGCACACAGTATCACGATGGCGCCGCACAATCCGAACGGACCCATAGCGACCGTCATGAATCTGCACTTCGCCGCGGCCGTTCCAAACTATTTCATGCTCGAAACGATCGGCTCGGACAGCGACGCAAAGCTGTGGCAGGACCTGATCGGCTGGCCTCTGCGGCTGGACGACGGATACATGCAGGTTCCATGCGAACCAGGCTTCGGTGTCGAGCTCGACGAAGACGCGGCCGCTCTCCATCCTTACGTACCTCATGAGGGCTGGCGATAAGTTCCTTTCCACCGGCGTTCCCAAGAGGCGAGTGGCGCCGGGCACATGGTGGATCTGCTTTTTGCTGCTCTTCGCTACCGTCCTGAACTACCTGGACCGGCAGGTGCTCTCGCTCACCGCGGATAAAATCATCCAGGAGTTCCATCTCACCCGCGAACAGTTCGGCGAACTGCTGGCATGGTTTCGTTATTCCTACGCGGCTTTTCAGATCGGCGGCGGATGGCTCGTGGACAGGATGGGCCCGCGCCTGTTGTTTCCCTCCGCCGTGGGACTATGGTCGGCCGCCGGCGCCCTGACCGCTTTCGCAGGCTCCATGGGCACGCTGGCGGCCTGCCGGTTCATGTTGGGTGTCGGCGAAGCTTTCAACTGGCCCTGCGCGCTGAAGACGACCCAGCGCCTTCTTCCACCGGAAGACCGCCCCCTGGCGAACGGCATTTTCAACAGCGGCACCGCGCTGGGCGCGCTGCTCGCGCCGGTTGTCGTGACTCTTCTCACCTTTGCCTTTGGGTGGCGCTCCTCGTTCCTGCTTACGGGGTTGTTGGGAGGCGTGTGGGTGGTGGTTTGGCTGTACTATACGAAATCACGAACGGCCGAGCTCGCGGGCGAACAGACTTCTATTCGCGCAGTCCCTGGCATCATGTTGCGCATCGCGATGATGCCCCGCTTCTGGCTGCTGGCCGTTTCCGCGGTGGTGGTGAACGGCGTCAGCTACTTTTTGGCGGATTGGATTCCGCTCTATCTAAAGGTGGAACGCGGCTTCACGTTCGCTGCCGGAAATTTTCTGTCGATGCTCGTCTATGCGGGGCTCGACGCCGGCAATATTACTTCGGGCCTGCTCGTCCGGCGCATGGCAAAGCGCGGTGTGAGCGTAGCAAAAGCCCGCAAGTATACGCTGTTTATCAGTTGTATCTGTATGTCATGCGCGCTTGCGGCCGGCACGGCTTCGAACATCGTAACGCTGGCCGCGATCGTAATCACCGCTGTCGGTGTAGCGGGCTTTCTGGTGATTTACTTGACGCTGGTGCAGGAGCTCGCCCCGGCGCATGTCGGTGTCAGCGCAGGCATGCTCGGCGGTTTGGGAAATCTTGCATACGGCTTGATTGCACCCAGCATTGGACGCTTTTCCGACATGCAGCAGACGACGACTACATTCCTGCTGATCGCCACGCTGCCCTGGCTGGCCTTCGCGTGTATCGCGGCCGGCAGGTGGGACGACAAGTGAGACAGCCGGACTCAGGAGAATCGAAATGCCTTATCCATTAGAGCGCTTCCGCGGGATCTTCCCCGCGGCGTTGACGATGTTCGATCGCGACAACAACCTGGATGAGAAGGCCACTGCCGCTCATTGGGAGTGGCTGATCGGGCAGGGAGTGGACGGCCTTGTCATCGCCGGTACCAGCGGCGAATTCATCGCCCTCGAAAATCACGAGCGCCTGCGCCTCTTCCACCTTGCTAAAGAGGTTGTGCAAGGCCGCGTTCCACTCATCTTCGGCACAGGCCACTACAGCACGAAATTGACAATCGAGATGAGCCAGGCCGCCGGCGAACTGGGAGCGGATGCGATCATCGTAATCCTTCCCTATTACCAGAAGCCGTACAAGAGCGCCGTCATCCGCCACTTCCGGGATGTGCGCGCCGCGGTGGACCTGCCGGTGATGCTCTACAACAATCCGGCGAACTCGGCGTGCGTCGACCTGACACCCCGCGAAGTCGTGCAACTGGTAGACGAAGACGTTCTGCACATGGTGAAATCCACCTACGAATCGGTGGTTCCCGTGCACGACCTCAGCTACCTGGCGGGCGGCCGCATGGCGATCTTTTACGGCTCTTTTCAAGCCGCCTTCGAAGCGTTGGCCGCGGGAGCGCACGGCTGGATCAGCGGCATATTGAACATCGCGCCCAGAGCCGCGAAGCAGATGTATGCCGCATGCGCAGCCAACGACGCAGCGCGCGGTTTTCGCATCTGGAAACGCATCCTGCCGCTGGTTCACCTCTACACGCACAAGCTGATCGGCGAGGTCAGCGACCTCGCGACCTACCGGTCCATTCTGAACATGTGGGGCTTGAACGGTGGTTATAGCAGGAATCCGTTTTACCCGCTGGATGCGAAACAGGAAGAGGTACTTCGGCGGCTTCTTGAAGATTCGGGATGGCTCGATCCCGAACACGCCCTGGAAGGCATGGAAGAGCCGATGCTGGAGCGGAGCGCCGGGTGAAGCGGATCGCCATTCTGGGCTATGGCGCCGTCGCGCGGTTGCACGCGGCTGAGTTGCGCAAGAGCGGTGGCGTGACTCTCCACTCCGTATTCGGTCCTAATACGGCCAAGGCGCGGGATTTTGCCGAGGCCTTCGACATTCCGCACGCCACCGGCGATCTCGCCGCCGCTCTCGAAGGAGCCGATGCTGCCATCGTCTGTTCCCCTTCACCGCGCCACTTTGAGCAGGCACGCGAAGCTGTTGAGCGCGTTCGGGCCGTGCTGGTGGAACTTCCGGCATGCGGGAGTGTGGTGGAAGCGCGGGCTCTCGCGCAAGCGGCGTCGCAGCGAGGAACCGCTCTTCATTGCGCACATACGAGCCGCTACCTGACGCCTTACCGGCTCATCTCCGAATGGATTCGCGAGCGGCTTCCGGGCCCGGTATTGCAGGTTCGTTATGCGCGCTCGGTTCCTCCCAGGCAGCACAGTTGGGTGGATGATGCATTGCTCCACCACGCTGAGCACCCGCTGGATCTGTTCCTGCTCTGGTTCGGCGATGTGCGTCCACTGGGAAGCGCGCTCTCGCCGAAAACGGGACCTCCGCAGGACGCCGCGCTGCTGGCGGAACTTCCGTCGGGCGCGCCGCTATCGGTGAGCATCTCGTATCGCTCGCGAATCGGCGGCATACTCATGACGATCATCGGCGAAAACCACACGGTGGAAACAGATGGATTCAGTTTCATCCGCTCTGATTGCGCCGCCTGGAATCAATCGTTCGATGGACAACAGGAATACGAATCCGCCATAGGGGAACAGGACAAAGCGTTCCTTTCGGGGCAGGGCATTCCCTGGATCGAAACCATGCGATTGACTTCGGTGGTCGAACGATTCCGCGTGCTGGCAAGGGGTGTTGCATGACGCGAAGGATGTGTTGGATTGTTGCCGGGCTGGTGCTCTTCCGTTGTGGGATGTCCGCTTCCGGCATTCCCGATTTCCTGCCTGGAACTACTCCTGTGGCAGTGCCCACGGACTGGCGCGAGCAGCAACGGCTCCAGATGATTCGTTTTCTCGAACAGCGCACGGAGTCGGCGGTGAAGCTGCGCGATGAAGCCTGGAGCCGTGGAGGCGCGGAAACACACCGGGAAAATCTCCACGCGCTGCTCGGCCTTCACTCTTCTGCGCGGGCTGGCGCGCAGGCGGCAACGCTCGCGGAAGGCACCATACGGATCGATGATGTTGTCGTCGACAGGCAGGACGGGCTGAGAGCTCGCGCGCTCGTTTTCTCGAACACCGGCGGCAACGCCGCGAATCGCTCCGCCGTCATCGCCATTCCGGACAGCGATCAGACCGCCGAAGCCTTCGCTGGAATCGCACCCGGCGGCACACCGGCGAAATGGCTTCTGCGGCTGCTCGCCGCGAATGCGGTTGTGGCTGTTCCCACCATGGTGGAACGAAGCGCCGATTATCCTCTCAGCCACAAGCTGAAAAACAAAGACCGGCGGCACATCCTGCACCGGCTCGGATTCGTGGTTGGGCGAAGCGTGACCGGCCTAGACGTAGAGAAAGTTTTGCTGCTTCGTGAAGAGCTGGCGAGCCGGAACGGGATCGACCGTTCGCGGATTGTTGTGATGGGTGCGGGCCAGGGCGGCATGACCGCCCTCTATGCCGCGGCAGCCGAGCCGTCTTTCGCCGGAGCGGCCGTGCTCGATTATTTCAATCAGCGCGAACAGGCCTGGAGCGAACCGGTAGACCGCATGTTCTTTGGCCAACTGCTGGAGTTTGGAGATGCCGAGCTGGCGGCGCTGGTTGCGCCGCGAAAATTGCTGTTGGGTTATCGCAGTGGGAGCACGCTTCTCGAAACTGCGGCGCCGGAACTGGCCCGCGCCCAGGCATACTACCAGAAAGCGAACGGCAGAGATGCGCTGTCTGTCATGAAGAATGAAGCCGATCCTTTGCTGCAGGCAGCGATGTACCTTGTAGCAACGGACTCCGCCGGTACGCCTGGAGAGTTGTCATTCCGCGTGCCGCCTGAACGCGTGCAAGCCGCTCGCGACGGGGACTTCGAATCTCTGCACGCCTACCTTTTGTGGCTGGTCGAGGAGAGCGAAGGCAGGCGTGAAGAATATTGGCGTAAGCCGCAACCCGCGCGCATGAGGGAAGAACTGGCGCGGCACGAAGGTGTGCCACAGGAGCCTTCCGCCCCGCTGCGCCCGCGTACGCGCCTCGTTCGGGTTACGGACAAGTGGACCGGTTATGAAGTGCTGCTCGATGTGTTCGGCGGACTGGAAGTGTACGGACATTTGCTTGTGCCCCGCGGAGCAAACAAGGGCCTTCCGGCAGTGATCTGCCAACATGGGCTCGATGGGCAGCCGAAAGACATCACCGGTATTGGAGAGAAGCCGGGGTCACCCTATCACCTGTTCGGAGCCGCTCTGGCGGATCGCGGATATGTGGTGTTCGCGCCCTATGTGACGGTCCCTATTCCACAAGGCAAGCTGATCAATGAACTGGTGCGGCGCTCCGCGCCCCTCGGCATGATGCGCACCGGCATCGAGGTTCGAAAGCTCCGGGCCGTAGTCGATTTTCTCTCGGCACAGCCATTCGTCGACGCGAAACGAATCGGCTATTACGGGCTGTCCTATGGAGGTTACTCGACGCTGTGGATGGGTCCTCTCGAACCCCGGCTCGCCGCCATCGTCATCTCCGGGCACTTCAACGACTGGCGTTCGAAGATCACCAATCACGAACTTGCCACCAGCTATCTGATGCATCCGGACGAAGACTTCTATAGCTGGAATGCGCTCCATCGATTCACACATCCCGAGTTGATTGCTGCGATGTCGCCTCGTCCGGTTATGGTCGAGTTTGCTGAAAAAGACGGCACAACGACGCCCGAATGGCACCAGCGCGCGTGGAAGCAGGTGGAGGCAATGAGCTCGGTTTTGGGAGTAGCCGACCGCGTCGAGCGGGAGTGGTTTCTTGGCGTTCACGAAATCGGAGGCATGCGCACGTTCGAGTTTCTCGACAAATGGTTGCGTCCGGAGGTCTCGTCTTCGCGGGACTACAAGTATCTGCTCTGGCCGACCACGCGCGATCTGCCCGGATTGGGAGATAATGCGGCGGACACCTGGCCGTTTATCGCGCACAAACTGGATTCGAGCGACGAAGCGGCGCTTCGGGATACCTTCCGCCTTTCCGGCCCGGGCGATTTCCAGGGCTTGGAGCTTCGTCTCTCTCGCGCCGGACATCCAGGCGACGTCATTGTGCGGTTCGGCTCCGCGCCGGGCGCGTCGGACGTGGGCGAAGCTCGTATCGCGAGCAAGGACGTCACACCGCTTTACGACCTTTGGCATGCCGTCCGGATTCCTCCCAGGAAACTGGTCGTGGGACGCGAATACCACGTTGAGGTACGCGCAGAAGGCGGCCGGATTCCGGGCGACTATTATCTTGTCTATGCTCCGAAGCCTTTGGGTGGCAGTCCGCGGCCAAGTCGGTTCCCTTTTGCATACCGGCCGCTCGAAACCGGCGAGAAGGACAAATTGGAAGAGCCCACGCACGAGTTCGTACGCCAATACCTGAAGCCGAAACTCACAGCAGTAGAGCTTGCGCCCGGAGCTTCTCAAAATTCTGATGAAGCGGTTCTCACGTCGCGATGGACTGTGCAGCGGCCCGCGCAACCGGACGAGATCGTCGAGACGGCTGCCGCAGAACTCGAGCGTTTCCTGAAAACGATTCCATCGCAGATGGAAAGTGCGGGGGTGATCGATCTGCGGATTTCGAACACCGGACCGGAAGGCGTACACTCGCGCGAGGGTTATCGCATCGATACGGCGTCCGGCCGCGTAACCATCGAAGCCCGCGACTCCCGCGGAATCATGCGGGCCATCTATTGGCTCGAAGACGCCATGCTGTCGCGCCAGGGGCCTTTTTTAAAGCTTGGTGTGACCGTGCGGAACGAGCGCTTTCCACGCCGCATCACAACTTCCATCACACCGGGCGGCGAGCGTTATACCGAAACCTCCCGTCCGCTGCTTTACACGGACGGACTCCTGCAACGTATTTCGCGAGATGGATTCAATGCGATCTGGATCTGGCTCAATACTGAAGAGGCGGCATGGAATTCCAGGATCTTCCCGGAACTGGACGATCCGGAAGCGCACACCAGGCTCGCGCGTCTCCAGGACGTCGCGCGCCGCGCCAAACGCTTCGGCATCGATGTCTACATCTACCTGGCGACCGGATACAACCATCACATCCCGGAATGGTTTTACAAGAAGTATCCGGACCTCAAGGGCTACGGCTGGGGTTCGCCGATGGAGACCACCATCCCGCGCATTCGCGAATATCACGCCGAGATCGTGGGCAACATTTTCCGGCACGCGCCGGATCTGAAGGGAATGGTCGCCATCTACGACAGTGAAGGCTTCTATCATTCGGGCAATCGCGAGGCGAGCCGGAAGCAATGTAGGACGTGCCAGAATATGACGCT
>DASTMK010000041.1:0-37239 GCA_035714225.1 Bryobacteraceae bacterium
TATCTCGGCGTGCCGCAACAGGAGATCCCCAAATCGTTTTTATTCGCCGGCGAAAGAACCGAAGGCGGCGCGCCATACGCCGTACTGCATCCCTTCGCCTCAACACCGGAAAAGACCTGGCCGGCGAATCGCTTTCTGGAAGTGGCGCGATGGGTCCAGTCCGAGTGGAACCTGGAACCGGTGTTCATCGGAGCTCCCGGCGAAGATCTGAGCGCGTTCTCGGCTTATCGCACCGCGACGGCCTCGCTATCCGGAACAAAGACACTCATCGCCGGCGCTTCTCTGTTCCTGGGCAACGATAGCGGGCCTGCACACATGGCTGCCGCTTTTTCCATTCCGCTGGTTGTGCTCTTTGGGCCTTCCGATGCGACGATATGGGGTCCCTGGAGGGCGGCCTCCGAGACGCTGGTCCGGCAGCCGATGGAAGACATCACTTCCGGGGAAGTGGTTCAGGCGTTGCAGAGGTTGCGGGTGAGCGTATGAAGCAATTGCTGCGCATCCTCCGGTACGTGAAGCCCTACATTCCGGCGCTTTTGGCAGCGGTGCTGCTGATGGCCGCTGTGGGTGCTATGCAGGCGCTGACGGCGTTGCTGATCGGCCCGATTTTCGACCGGGTTCTCGATCCTTCCACGGTTGACGCCCCGGTGCTGCTGTTCACCGTTCCGCTTTTGCACAAGCAGATCTATCTTCACCAACTCGCTCCGTCGTCGTTCCACAACGTCTGGAGTACGGTGGCTTTCGGAATTCTCGCCACGTTTCTGATGAAGGGCCTGTGCGATTACGCGGGCAACTATCTGATCAACTACGTCGGATTCTCAGCGGTAACCGACTTGCGGCAGCGCGTGTTCGACAGCGTTCTTCGCCAGGATGCGCAGTTTTTCGAACTGCATTCCACCGGGCGTCTGATGTCGTCTATCATGAACGACATCGAGAAGATCCAGGTGGCGACGTCGCATATTCTGGCGGACTGGCTGCGGCAGAGTTTTTCGGCTGTCTTTCTCACCATCGTTGTGCTTCAGCGCGACTGGCGCCTGGCAGTGGCCAGTCTCACGGTTCTGCCATTCGTGCTGGTTCCCACGCTCCGTCTCGGACGCAGGTTGAGGCGCACTACCCGGCGCGCGCAAGACGATGCGGCCGAACTCAACCAGATTCTGCAGGAGACGCTTAGCGGCCACCAGGTAGTGAAGTCGTTCGGGGCCGAAGCCGAGGAGTCCAGCCGGTTCCGCGCCGCCGCAAAGAAGTTCCGTTCCAGCAATCTGCGTTACGTGGCGCAGCAGGCTATCGCCTCTCCGCTCATCGAATTTTTTGGCGCCGTCACCATCGTTGGGCTGCTCACCTATGCCCGGACGCAGATCAAAAACGGCGATATGACGACGGGGGAATTCACCAGCTTCGTCATCGCGCTCTTCATGCTGTACGAGCCTGTAAAACGCCTGACGGGCATTCACAACATCTTCCAGCAGGCCCTCGGCGCCTCGCAGAAGGTTTTCGGGTATCTCGACCGTCCCGTCGCCGTGCACGAGCGAACGGACGCCCGGGTTTTGAAGCGCTTCACCGAAAGCGTGGTGTTTGAGGACATCAGCTTCCGGTACCCGAATTCGCCGAATGGATTTCTTTTGAAAAAGGTCCATCTCGATGTAAAGGCGGGTGAGGTGGTGGCACTGGTCGGACCTAGCGGCGCGGGAAAGACGACCCTTGCCAATCTTCTTCCGCGCTTCTATGATGTCACCTCCGGGACCGTCCGCATCGATGGTATCGACGTGCGCGACCTTACGCTCAAATCGCTGCGGGAGCAGATCGGCATTGTCGCGCAGGACACGTTTTTGTTCAACGATACGGTGGCCAACAACATTCGCTATGGCAGACCCGGAGCAAGCCGGGCAGAGGTGGAAGAAGCGGCCCGCAATGCCCTTGCCGAAGAGTTCATTCTGCGGCTACCGGAAGGCTACGAATCCTGGATTGGCGAACGCGGGTTGAAACTCAGCGGAGGCCAGCGCCAGCGAATTGCCATCGCGCGCGCGCTGCTCAAGAACGCCCCGATTCTGATTCTGGATGAAGCGACTTCCCACCTCGATACGGAATCGGAAATTCTCGTGCAAAAGGCTTTGTCGAACCTGATGAAAGATCGCACGGTCATCGTCATTGCGCACCGTCTTTCTACAATCCGGCGGGCTGACAAGATTGTGGTTCTCGATGGAGGCCAGATCTCCGAGACCGGCTCGCACGACGAGCTGGTGAGCGGCGGCGGCATCTACCAGCGCCTGCATGAGCTTCAGTTCCTGGAAGCCGATCCGATGGTGAACCCATGATCCGCAGCATGACGGGATTTGCCCGGGCGAGAAAAACCACGGAAGACGGCGAGATCGTGCTCAGCGTAAAGAGCCTGAATCACCGCGGCCTCGATTTGCATTTTCATTTGCCGGTGGTGTTCGACGCGTACGAAAATGCGATGCGCGAGGCGCTGAAACACAAAGTGGCGCGCGGGCATGTGGACATTCGCGTTGTGTGGCACCCCGTACGCTCCACTGGATCCGCCGGACTAAATCGCCCCCTTCTGGACACTTATATAGCTGGCTTTCGCGAAGCAGCCCGGCAGTATGGAATCGCCGGAGAACCCGATCTGAACGCCGCGCTGCGCGTGCCCGGGATGTTCAGCGATACGGACGATGCGGAAGTGAGTCCCGGAGTCCAGGCGGTGCTGATGGCGGCACTGGCGGAGGCGCTGGAGGAGTTGAATGCTTTCCGGGCGCGGGAAGGCGCGCAGCTTGCCTCGCTCATGCTGGAACGCAACCAGGCGATCGCATCGGCGGCCGAACGGCTGGAAACGCTCCGATTGGGCGCCGTTCAGGCTTTTGAGAACCGGCTTACGGAACGTCTTGCCGAACTGCTGCGCGGGGTTGCCGTTGAGCCGCAGCGCCTGGCGCAGGAAGCGGCCATTCTGGCCGACCGCAGCGATATCGGCGAAGAGATCGCGCGTCTTAAGATCCACTCGGGACAGTTGCAGCAACTGCTGGAGGGGGGCACCGAAACGGGAAAAAAAATCGACTTCCTGCTGCAAGAAATGAACCGGGAAACCAACACGATTCTTTCGAAGAGCACCGGTCTGGGGGAAATGGGCATGGAGATCACAAACCTCGGGCTGGCGGTCAAGTCCGATATCGAGAAGATTCGCGAACAGGCCCTCAATCTGGAATGACAACCGTTTTTATCATTTCCGCGCCGTCCGGCTCCGGGAAATCGACTCTGGTGTCGCGCCTGCTTCAGCGCGATCCCCAGCTTGTTTTTTCCGTGTCCTTCACGACCCGCCCGCCGAGGGGCGTCGAATTGGAGGGCAAGGACTACCATTACATCTCGCGCGAGGAGTTCGAGAAGCGGCTGCTTCATAGCGAATTCCTGGAGCATGCCGAGGTGTTCGGCAACTACTACGGCACGCACCGGAGCATCCTGGACAAAGCCCGGTCCCAGGGAAAGGACCTGGTACTCGACATCGACGTACAGGGTGCGAGACAATTAAAAGACAGGCTTCCGGATGCCGTGAGTATATTCATCCTCGCGCCCTCCCGGCAGGAATTGGAGGAGCGTCTCCGCAGCCGATCCGAGGATTCCCAAGAGGTTATTGAGCGGAGGCTGAGGGATGCAGCCGAGGAGATCAGGAAGTACAGGCAATACGATTACATTGTCATTAACCGCCAGGTGGAAACATCCGTCAATACGCTGGCTGCCATCATACGCGCCGAGCGCGCGCGCCGGTCGCGGATGGAAGACGAGATCCGCCCGATTCTGGAAACCTTTGAAACATACAAATGAGGCCTTAGCAACATGCCCGAGAAGTTGACGAGAAATCAATCCATTCACTCTATTCCGGACGATACGGAACAGAGCGCTTACCGGTTTATCATTCTTTCCGCGAAAAGAGCGCGCCAATTGCAGAACGGGGCGCGGTCGTTCCTGCCCACTACATCGAGAAAGCCGACCATTACGGCCATGGAAGAAGTGCGCCGGGGGTTGGTGAAGTATTCCGATACCGGTCGCGACGCCGAACTGAATCCCGTGGCCGAGGAGTCCTGAGCCGGTTCTCCCATGAACGTCATTCTGGGAGTCAGTGGAGGCATAGCCGCTTATAAGGCGGCGGAGCTCGCACGCGCGTTTATGGAGCGCGGGCACTCCGTTCAGGTAGTGATGACGGCAGCAGCGGGAGAGTTCATCCAGCCGCTTACCTTTGCCGCGCTCACCGGCCGGAAAGTGATTACCAGCCTGTTCGGTTCCCGCACGGCCGAAGAAGTGCTGTCGAGTTCGGTGGAGCATATACGAGTGGCCCAGGAGGGCGACATGCTCGTCGTAGCTCCCGCCACCGCCGACGTGCTGGCAAAGTTCGCGCACGGATTAGCCGACGATTTTCTTTCCACGTTATACCTGGCCTTCGAAGGCCGTGTGGTGCTGGCGCCCGCAATGAATACGAACATGTGGCGGCACGCCGCGACGGTACGAAATCTCGAAGTGCTCCGCGAGCGCGGGCACACGATTATCGAACCGGAAGAGGGCGTGCTGGCTTGCGGAACCATTGGGCCGGGCCGTCTCGCTGAAGTGGAGAAAATTTGCGACACCGCTCTGACGGTGCCTCTCCGCGATCTGGAAGGAGAGACCATTCTGATTACGGCGGGTCCGACACAGGAGCCGCTCGACCCCGTTCGCTATATCTCCAACCGTTCGAGCGGCAAGATGGGCTTTGCTCTCGCAGCGGCCGCCGCGGTGAGAGGTGCGCGGGTCATTTTGATCTCCGGACCGGTGCATCTCGACGCCCCGAAAGGCGTTGAACTCGTTCGAGTGAGGACGGCGGTGGAGATGCATGATGCGGTGATGGAGCATCTCGCCGAATCCACCATCATCGTGAAATCGGCGGCTGTCGCCGATTATCGCGCGGCGAAAGTTCCCGAACAGAAGCTTAAGAAAACGGCGACGCGCCTGTCCCTGGAACTGGACCCGACCCCGGATATCCTTGCCGAGCTGGGCCAGAAGAAGGGCGACCGTTTACTGATCGGATTCGCCGCCGAAACGGAGCACCTGGTGGAAGAGGCACGCCGCAAATTGAAATCGAAGAACTGCGACATGATTGCCGCGAACCTGGTGGGGCAGGACAACACCGGCTTCGAATCGGACGAGAACGAAGTGGTGCTGGCGCTTTCGACCGGAGAAGCGATCAACATCCCCAGAGGATCAAAACGAGCCGTGGCGGAGCGCATCTTTGATGAAGCGCTGCGACTGCGCCTGGCGCTGCATGCCGTTCGATGAATCGCGAACTGTTGAAGCAGTATCTGGAGTTTTACCGCGACCTGGGTATCGAGACGCTGTACCGGCGCGACGCCCCGCCCGGTCCTGAGGCCGCCGCGCCTGTTGCGGAAGGAGCCGCTCCGGACGCCGCTCCCGAACAGTTCCTCATTCTGCCGAGCATTGCGCCGGGAGATGACAGTCTCGAAAAAATCCGCGAGGACATCGGCGATTGCCGGCGCTGCCGCCTGCACGAAGGCAGGAATCGTATCGTGTTTGGAACGGGCGACGCGCAGGCCAAACTCGTCTTTGTCGGCGAAGGCCCTGGAGCGGACGAAGACGAACAGGGCATACCCTTCGTCGGCCGCGCAGGTCAACTGCTGACGCAGATGATCGAGAATACCGCCGCCCGCGAAGGCATTGCACTCAAACGTCCGGACGTCTACATCTGCAACATCGTGAAGTGCCGCCCGCCAGGCAACCGCACGCCGGAGCCGGACGAGATGGAGATTTGCGGGGAGTTTGTGTTCCGCCAGCTTTCGGTGATCCATCCGAAGGCGATCTGCGCGCTCGGCGGTACGGCGGCGAAAGGCCTGCTGGGCCGGAAGGAAGGGGTTACCAAACTGCGCGGCAAGTGGTACAAGTGGCGCGACATCCCCGTCATGGTCACTTACCATCCGTCGTATTTACTGCGGCCCTACAACCAGTCCGCGAAGCGGGAGGCCTGGGAAGATCTGAAAAAGGCGCTTCACTATGTCTACGACTGAGACATCCCGCGGACTGTTCATCACTTTTGAAGGGCTCGACGGCTCAGGCAAAACAACGCAGCTCACGCGGCTCGCCGCGCGGCTGCGTTCCCGGGGCTATGAAGTCGTGGAGACGATCGAGCCAGGCGGGACGAGAACGGGATCGATGATCCGCAACATCCTGCTGGACCCCGCGCACCAGGAATTGAGCGCAACCGCGGAACTGCTGCTTTACTTTGCGGCCCGCGCACAGAACGTCGACGAGATGATCGTTCCAGCGCTGAAGCGGGACGCCATCGTCCTTTCGGACCGGTTCACCGATTCGACACTGGTGTACCAGGGCTACGGCCGGGGCCTTGGCGTGGAAGTGGTGGAAGCTTTGGACCGCATTGCCTGCCACGGCTTGAAGCCGGACCTGACTCTATACCTCGACATAGACCTCGCGACTGCCCGTTCGCGCGCGGAAGCGCGCGGGATCGACCGCATGGACGATCAGCCGGCCGATTTTTACCGCCGCGTGCGCGAAGGCTATCTCGAACTATCTCAAAGAGAGCCGCGCTTCCGGGTGATCGACGGGCGGGGTGAAATCGAAGCGATTGACTCCGAGGTCTGGAATCAGGTCCGGGCTACGCTCGAATCAAGCGCCCCGGCCGGAACGCCAGGCCGCCTATAACCGGCGATCGGCAGCCGGTTCCGCACTTACTCAACATTTATTCAGCCGTGATTCAGTTGTAACAGTCGGCTTATACGATTGAATTTCTGTTTTTCAAACTTACATCCGAGAGAGTGTCGATGTCACTTAGCCGATTCCTGAAGTGTTGTGTCTTCCTGGTCACCTCGCTGCCCGTCCTGGCGCAGAGCCAAGCTTCGAGCGTGCGAATCCTTCTTCCCGAGCGAACCCGGCTGCTACAGAACCAGCTCGTTGATATCGTACTGGAGGTTCGTAATGCCCCCGGTATTAGCGGGTTGAGCGTAACCGCCGGTGGTGCCGACGTGACCTCGAGATTCAGCGGTCCGGTGCAGGCCGACCTCGACTGCGATGCCTCGAGCGACTGGGTGCTGCGCGCCAACCTGATGGCCTTCAACACGCCCGGCAGCATCAAGTTGGACGTTTCGTTGTCGGCCGGCGGCGTAACCGTGCGCGACAGCCGCACGATCCTGGTCCAGGAATTTAACTTGCGGCCGGACCAGCGCCGGAACATCATTCTGTTCATCGGCGACGCAATGGGCACGGCGTACCGCGATGCCGCGCGCCTGGTGTCGCGCGCCATTGTCGATGAAAACGGCCGGAACTCTTTCCGCGAGGGCTTCTTCGACGATCTGCTCGAAATGGACAAGATGCCTGTAAGCGGCATGGTGATGACCTATGGAACAGATTCCATCGTTCCCGATTCGGCCAACACCGGAACGGCCTGGGCCACGGGGAACAAAAGCTTCCTCAACGCCGTCAACAGCTTCACCGACGGTACGGATTGTAAGTGGCGCTTCAACGGCCAGTCGAACGCGGCCAACCTCGTCTACATCACCGACAACCCACGCGTGGAAAGCCTGTGGCAGTACCTGAAGCGGCGCTTCGGCTACCGCGCGGGAATCGTCACGACGGCGGCGGTGACCGACGCCACTCCCGCGGTGCAGGGCGCCTACGTCGGATTCCGTCAGGCACGTCTGGAGATCGCGCGCCACTACGTAGAGAACCCAATGCTTGGAGGCCGGCCGGCCTTCGATGTGATCCTTGGCGGCGGGGCCGATCCGTTCACCTCCGCGGGACGCACGGACCGCCGCAACCTGATCGCTGAATTCCAGAGCAGGGGTTATCAGTATGTAACGAACGCCTCGCAACTACGCTCCGCCAATGGCAACACGGTCGGTCTGTTCAAGGGATCCGCCGCGCCCGCGCCCGCCTCCAACGGCATCGCGACGGCCTCGGATGTAAACATGGACGTGGCCTACGACAAGCTGGGCATCCCGCGCCCGGCCTCCGAACCCGCGCCGAACCTGGGCAACTTCACCGACCAGCCCATGCTCGACGCAATGACGGAGGCGGCGCTCCGGATGCTATCGGATAGCACTGCGCCGGCGCCGTTCGTTCTCATGGTCGAAGGCGCTTCGATCGACAAGCAGTCCCACCCCAACCAGGCCGCCGGCACCATCTGGGACACCATCGAGCTCGACAAGGCCATCGGTGTGACCCGCTCCTGGGCGGCCAGACGTCCGTCGAAGGACACGTTGATTGTGGTGACGGCCGACCACGATCAGTCCATGCACATTATCGGCGTCAGCAACACGCCCGACGCGGAGTACTTCGACCGGAACCGGAACCAGAAGATCACCTTTTCGACGGGGGCAGGCAACCAGGACTTCACGGTATGGGGCGATTCCTATACCAACGCGCGGGCCGGCCTTCCGTTCATCAACAGCAGCACCGGCGCCTCGAACAACGGCGGTGTCACCGCCATGCCGGGAACGTTCAAGCGCTCCGACTCCACGGACGATCCCGCATCCAGCACCTACTCGACTTATTTCGGTTCGCCGGCCTACACGCTGGATCCCAAGACCGGTTATCCGAATAACTCCGGCTCCAAGCTGCGGCGGTTGGCGGTCGGCTTCCGCACCGGTGACCATACCGGCTCCTGCGTGCCCGTCACCGCCGAAGGACCCGGCGCCTTTCTGTTCACCGGCTATATGGACCAGACGGATATCTTCTTCAAGATGGCTGCCACCCTCTCCATCGATACGAAAGAGGGAGACAAGTTCGTCGATACGATCCTCACAGGAAACGCATTTCCAAAGACTTTCGGGAAGTAGCCTATGAGTCTGAGCCACCTTATTTACGGAGCGCTGCTTTCAGCGGCGCTCCTTTTTTCCCAGGAACACGAGACACCGGCGGCCGGGCCGGTGTTATTCACGCTGGAGGAAACAAGGGAACAGGTTGCGCGGGCGATGGGCAGCCCGGACCTGGTTGCCAACTTCGGGACGGATCTGTTGAGCTGGCAATTCCGGTTGGGCGGCGTCGATCACCATAGCGGCGGCTGCACGGCCGGCGAATACTCACACCAGCTCGTCTTTCGCAAATCTACCGGAAAGCTCGTGAGTGTGACCGTCAACTTTGAGCACGACCAAAAGGTCGATGCGTTGTTTCCGGAGGACGAAACCGCTATCCACCACTATCCGGACGCCGCTCGCCCCCAGCTCAGCGTAGCTTTACGGAGGCTCCCGGGAGGCCGGGCTCTCATCGCCACGGGCATGCCGAAGCCGGGCCGTTCCGCCGCACAGTTGCTCCTCATTAGGGAATCCGAAATCCGCCATTTCCTTCCGTGGCTATACGAGCGCCTTCAGCCGGGTGAGACACGCTGATTACAACGTGACCGGAGCGGGCTGATAAACTCAGGCCGTATGCATAGAATTTCAGGATTTCTTTTTGCAGGTGCACTCCTGTTTCTATCCTGTGGAAGTGAAATAAAGTCTCCGAAGGAATTAACGGCCGGGGAACTCGAAAAACTCCTTGCCAGCAAGGACAACATCTTCTACCTGGATGTTCGCGAGCCCGAAGAGATCCAGCAGCTCGGCAGCGTCAGGGGTTACGTCAATATTCCGATCGGACAACTCGAGGCGCGGCTGAAAGAAATTCCCAAGGACAAACTCATCGTCACGCTTTGAAACCGGGGAGCCAGAGCCGCGCGTGCCGCGGCCATACTCGAGCGGAACGGATTTCAGACACTGGGCTCCTGCGGGTTGGAGGAGTACCGGAACAGGAACAAGCCGCTGGTATATCCGAAGGAGGGGGGCGGAGGATGATTGCCGGATAAGACAATCACGGAGTGTTGGCGGTGAGATTCCTCTGGGTTGCAATGGCGCTTGTTGCCGCCGGGCAGGAGCCCCCGACGATCCGCGTGACCACGCGTATCGTCCAGGTGAGCGTAATCGTCCAGGATTCGCACGGGCGCCCCATGCGAGGCTTGGCGCGCGAGGATTTCCAGCTCTTCGACGCCGGAGTAGAACAGGAGATCCGCTCTTTTGTGGTGGAGGACGATACCGGGCGGGCGGCACCGCTGACACCGGACGTGTTCTCGAATCGGTACGGTGAGCAGGCCGGCGTTACCGTGATCCTGTTGGATCAACTCAACAGCCTCCTGGAGGATGAGGCGCACGGGCGTTCCGAGTTGCTGCGGTTTCTGCGGCACGCCGAGCCGCATCACCGCATCGCACTCTTGTCGTTATCCTCAGAGCTCGAGATCCTGCATGAGTTGACAAGCGACGCTGCTTCGATAGCGCGGGCGCTCGAGCGCTTCCTCCCCGGACGCAGCGTTACCGCGGCAGCGATTCGCCCGGAGACTTTGCCCGAATTCCAGCGCATCGATTCGTTAATGGAGGCGGGCAAAGCGCGAGCGCGCGCCGGAGAGACCACGCTTGCAATAGAGGTGCTGGGCCGGTATCTCGCGCGTATTCCCGGCCGGAAAAACCTGATCTGGATGTCGAGTGTGTTTCCAGGCACGCTGGCGGCGCGCGTTCGTCAGGACGATGTCGCGATTTATCCCATCGACGTGCGCGGAGTGAAAGCGCCGGAGGACCCCGATGTTCCGCCAGCACCCTTGATGGATGGTGTCATGTATGGTGCCAGAGCGCTGGCGGCACAGACCGGGGGCGTCGCGTTTTATGGGACGAATGACCTTCGGCTTGCAATCCAGCAGGCGCATGAGGATGCCAGGGGAGCATACCTTCTCGAATACTATCCATCGCACGAGCGCTGGGACGGAGCGTATCGTGCGCTGCAGGTGAGCGTACGCCGGCCGGGCGTGCACGTCCGTCACCGCATGGGGTACTTTGCGTCGGCGGAGCAGATCGAGCGCTCGCCGCAAAACCGGCGCGAGGCCATACTCAGCGCCGCCTCGTCACCGGCTGATCTGGTTGCGATCCGCTTCGACGTACAGATAAACAGGGGCTCGGAAGGAGTGCAAACCATCACCGTCCTGATCGACCCGCAAACCTTGTCGTTTACACAGCTTGGGGGACGCTGGCGGGACGAACTCGACCTCGGCATTGTTGCGCAAAAAGAGAACGGCGAGGGCTTTCCCGGGCGGATACAGGCCTACAACATCGACGTTCCCGAGCGCACCTTTCGCGAGTTGATCGCACAGAAGGGCGTCTCGTTGACAAGCAAACTTACGCTGCCGGAGAACGCATACCGCTTACGTGTGGTCGTGCGCGAAGTGCGTACCGGCGCAACCGGCTCCGTCACGATACCACTGCGGGAAATAACAGGCAGCCGGGCCGCGGGAGGGACGGAGAAGGAGGCCCCACCCGCAGCCCGTTTTGGAGGAGAGTCTACTCAGAGGTGATTCCAGAGCGAGCGCTCCGGGGTCTCTTCGGCGTGCTCGGCCCGGTCCTGGAAATGGCGTTGTACTGCTCCTTTGGCCCCGAGCCCCAGCGCGATGCTCGCAGCGAGGACGGCGCCGCCTACCAGGATGACAAAAGCGGCCAGAAAGACGCTGCGCGCGAAATCAAGATGATCGGCCGCCACCACCACGGCAACGAACATGATCACCGTGCGGATGGCCATGGCGATTTTGCGCGGTGAGGGCAATCCCTCATTGACCGCCCATACCAGCGTGCTGCGGCCGAGATACTGAGCGAGCCAGGCGCCTGCCAGGAGAATCAGTCCGGCGGTCACCAGCTTGGGAAACAACAGAACTACGCCTTCCACCATCCGGTTCGTCAACCCCGTATTGAAGGCGCTGACGGCGGTGAGAAAACCGATACCGAGGATCACCCAATAGGCCGAGCCGGCAATCAGGCGCGACGTGCGGACGCGGCCGCTGCGGTCAAACATATACGACACGCCGCTTTGTTGCAGGAAGCGGTCGATGCCGGCGCCCTTGATGAGCCTGGTCAGAAGCAACCGTACCAGGACGGCCGTCACATAAGCACCGAACAGAATGATGAGGCCGGCCAGGAGCGGCGGCAGGTATGCCGTTGTCGTCTGAGAGAGCTGTGCGAAAGCTCGTTCGATCACGTCCTGTAAAGTCCGGATCATTACTGCACCTCCAGCTTTTCCTTTTTGAGGGCGGAGTCTTCGCGCCTGGCCTGGGGCGGCGCTGTCTCACCCTTCCATCGAGCCCGCAGGTAGGGCTTCAGGCCTTCAAAAGCAAGGCAGAGGTTCTCGATCCTCTCCTCTACCTGTGCCGAAAACAGATTCTGCGTTTCAAGAACGAAAGAAGCGACCCGGGCGAGGTATAGCGGTGTGAGCGAGGGAAGCAGATGCGACCGTTCAAGCGGCCGCTGCTTGTAGGCGCAGGCGAAATCCACGATAACGCGCGCCCATAGCTCATCGCTGAGGTGGAACGCCCCGCGGTCGCGCTCCAGGCTCCGGGCAAGCCGGGAGATGTCTTCGTAGGTATCCGGATGAAGAGCCATCGTCCACAATTCGCCCAAATCCCGGCAGCCGCGAAGGAAGGCGTTGAACATGCGGTCGAGATTCACCTCGATCGGATCGAGCCCTACATCGAAACGAAATCCGAACAGGTCGACTGGATCGCTGCCGGAGCGGTTCTCCCAGGCCGATTCGTATTCCTGCATGAGGCTGAACACGCTGCCCACCACCTGGTGCAGCATGGCACTCAGGTCCGCGCCAGGGTCCTTGGCGTCGTGCAATTTCGCGCCGAGGAAGCTCTGGCACACCCGAAAGCCCTCGGCAATGGCGATGGTGGTCATCCAGATGTCGATTCCATACCGGGCCACATCGGTTTCCCAATCGTTCCGCTTCAAGTAGCGGGAAACGAGACGGCCGGAAATGCCGAAATCGCCGCCGATGGGCTGGCGCACCCGGAGCCCGTAGAGAGCGCGTGTGAGAGGGTAAACAATGCTGTTGGTAATGGTCCCGTCGTACTTGTGGCGATGGTAGTAGGGCGCGACGAAATCGTAGCCGGCGTAAAGCACCGGCCGCACCAGCAAATCGATCCATTCCGGCGTAATGGAGCGCAGATCCGAATCCACTACTACGCACGCCTTGGCACGCAACAATTCGGCCATCTGGAAGATCATCCGGAAGGCGCTGCCTTTGCCCGGAATGCCATGGTAGGGAAACGAAAGGCGGTGTACGGGCGGCATCGGTGTGGAAAGCAGCATCAGGTGCGTGTCTTCCACCTGCACCGACATCACCGCCTCGCGAGTGCCGTCCTTGGAGCCGCCGTCGGAGTTGACGATGAGCGAACTGAATTGGGGAAAATATTTAGCCAATCCGGCCTGCGCCGCCCGCACAACATGGCCGATGGTCCGCACGTTATTGTAGCTGGGTATCCCGACGACTATGTCGGCCCGCTCAATCCGGTCCAGCGCTCCCTGCGCCTCTTCAGACAGCAAATGGTTTGGCATCGTTCCGTCAAAAAATCCAGCCTGCTAGCGGCATTCGAGTCCTGCATTTCCGTGAATCCGCGAGCGTAGCCGGATCATCGTCCCGCAAACCGTGCGCTTTCCGTCGCGGCACCCAACTGTGAATCCTGCTCCACGCCATCGAGCAAAAGATTAAAGAATTCCGGTATGGCAGAGACGACACGGTTCCAGTTGGGGATCAGAGGAACACCTAATGGATCCTCGACAAACTCCGCGGCAGCCTCACGCAGACTTTTCGCAAAAGCGGCGACAGCCATTTCTTCGGAATGCCGGTCGAATTCCAGGCCATTGACCATCGCATCCGCATAATAACGCTGAATGGTGTCTTCCGCCATACGTACATATCTTACCTGGAGGCTGCGAAAGTGATCTTCCGTGAGGACCACTCCTTCGCCCGCGATGGTCCGGAAGAGCGATTTCGCGATGTCGACGGTCATCCGCCGCAGGCCCTTCGACGCATCCTCGGGCGAGAGTTCCTGGTGTTTGTGCTCGTAGTTGTCGGTCACGTCCACCTGGCAGACGCGGGTCGTGGCGCAATTCCGGAATACTTCGGCGAGCACACCCACTTCGAGGCCCCAATCACCGGGAATCCTGTTCACGCGCGCGAGGTTCGTCTTCATGGCGAATTCCCCGGCCAGCGGATACCGGAAGCTGTCCAGGAACCGGAGAAACGGCGCACCCGAAGCCATTCCGTCCAGCGACCGCACCAGCGGTGTGACAAACAGGCGGGTGACACGGCCGTGCATCCGGTTTGTCACCCGGGCGTAGAACCCCTTGCAGAACTCAAAGCCGAGATTGGGATGGGCAACCGGGTAGCACAGACGCGCCAGCATCTTCCGGTCATAGTTGACGATGTCGCAATCGTGCAGTGCAATCACGTCACAGTGCCCCGCCGCCAGCAGGTATCCATACGCCATCCAGCAGGATCGCCCTTTGCCGTCATCTCCCGCGGAAAGACCGTTCTCTCCCAGCATGGAAAGCAACGTCTGGATTCGGGGGCTCTCCATCCAAAGAATGGTCACCGGACAGTGAAAATCCCTGAAAAGCGATTTAGTATGTTCGAATTGCGCCGCATCGGCGCGGCCGAGAGCTACAACAATCTGGCGCAGGTATCTTACCTTCGACAACTCGCTAATAATCCGGCCCATGGCCGGTTTCTCAAACTCGGAGTACAATGCCGGCAATACCAACCCGATGGGAACCCGGTCGGAAAAGGCGCCTAACTCGTTCTCCAGCCGGTTAAGGCCATTATTATCAAGATTATGCAGAGTCGTCACTACGCCGGTCTGATGGAAATCTGCCATAGGAGATACCTCTAATCATCAGCGTAGGTTGAATCCCGCTCCGGACCTATACAGCCCATAGGGGAGGAGGAACGGGAAAAGGGACTAAACCGGGTTGTTCAGGCGAACAGCCGGTCGAAAAAGTCGCGCGTACGGCTACGGATCTGCTCTACTTCCGTCCGCAGCGGCTGATCATGCAGGTGTTCCGGGGTCCAGCGTTTCACCAGTTCGGTAAGCACTTCGAGCTGGGATGCCGCATGAGGCAAATCGCCTTCCGCATGGCCGGTAAAGACACGGAGTCCGTGATCCACAGCGCGGTAAAGAGTGGCGGCGTCGTTCAGGAAGATGGCATCATTTCGCTCGAGATGCCCCATCTTTTCAATAACTTCGATTCTTTGCGGGGTATTCAACACTTTGAAAAAAATGCCAGCGCCCTTGAGCCGCAGGAACATCAGGGAGAAATCGATGTCGTAGTAGCCCCCGGGTCCCGCTTTCAGTGGATTGGCGGCCCCCTGCTCTTTTTCCAGCCGCATTCGCATTTGCCGCAGAAGCTTTTTCGAACGCCCGCTCTGGCCATAGCGGCGCCAGTCTACTTCCTGTAAGCTATTGAGAAATTGAGTCCCGCGTTCCAGGTCGCCGGCGACGGCCAGGGATTTCATGTAGGTGATTCCTTCCCAAGCCTCGGCGCGTTCGGCGAAATATTCCTTATAGGTCCGCTCGAGTTGAACCAGGGCGCCCTCACGCCCATTCGGCCTCAGCCGCGTATCGACGGTGAACATCACGCCTTCTCCCGTATAGGCCGTCAGGACATCGATGAGGCGCTCCGCCACGCGCGTCCAGAAGACCAGTTCACCGGCGTCGGCATCCGGCAGAACGAAGACAAGGTCGGCATCCGAGGCAAGATCGAATTCCCGCATCCCGAGACGTCCCAGGGCGATGACCATCAACTGGTCTTCGGCGGCATAATCTGCCGATTGCGGCCCTTTCGCGGCGAGGACGTGCTCCACTGCCATGCGGTACGCCGTCGAAATCGTCACATCCGTAAGCTCGGAAGTCTTGACGAGGGTCGAGAAGATGGGGGCACCCGTGCAGACGCTTTCGGCCTGGATGCGGAACATCTCGCGCCGGTAGAAACGCCGCAAGGCGGAAGCCTCCGTGATGACGGCGGCCAACTCCGTATACCGGGGATCCCTGCCGGGCCGCTCGCGCATGCTCATCAGGTCCGACAGGAGGTCGGGAGTCCGGACCATTTGCTCCGCGAAATAAGGGCTGTTGTCGAACAGGTCGAGCAGATAGCCGGTCAGAACAGCATCGCTGTCGAGCCAGCGCATCCACTCGGAATTCGGAAGAACGCGTTCGAGGAAAAGCTCCAAGGTGTTCATGCCGCGCTTCAGAGGGTTGCGCGCGAGCACGGCGGCCAGGCCGGGAGCCTTCTGATCGAGAAAACGAATGAGGTTGCTGGCCGTTGTGGGAACGTCCGTCTTTTCGGGAACACTCATGGTGACCGAGGCCTCCTCGCGAACACCGGCGGCGGGAAAAGTCGCGGCCGCCGTATAGTACGTAGGATTTTGCGCGTGAATTACGCGCTCATAAATGATTTGAACCTCTTCGAGGTGACGGTTCAGAGTCCTGAGCAGGTTCTCCGCCGAGGGGGCGCGCCCGATTTCCGAGGCTGGCATGCGGCGACTCAGAATCTCGAGTTCCTGCATGTCCGTCGGTAATGCGTGCGTCTGCCGGTCCTCATGGAATTGGAGCCTGTGCTCCAGGGTGCGCAGAAACTGGTAAGCGGAAGCCAGCCGCCCGTATTCGGGGCCGGACAGGAGGCCTTTATCGTGCAAGCGGAAAAGCGCCTGGAGCGTTCCGCCATGCCGCACCCACGCTTCCCGCCCGCCATGCAGCCTTTGGAGGCACTGCACCAGGAACTCGATATCGCGAATGCCGCCGGGCGCTAACTTGATATCGAACGCCGCCTGGCTACGCCGCGTCTGGAGCTTTTCCGCAATTCGCTCTCTGGTGGCCGAAACGGATTCCACGGCTGAAAAATCGAGCGTCGTGGAATAAATGATGGGTTCGACAAAGCTCAGCAGTTCCCGGCCGGGTGCTCTTTCCCCCGCCGCAACCCTCGCCTTGATGAGCATTTGCAGCTCCCAGTCCCGGGCGCGGTTCTGGTAATACGATTTCGCGCCGTCCACCGACATGCAGACTTCACCGAACCGTCCATCGGGCCGCAGGCGGAGATCGACCCGGTAGCACATTCCCTCTGCCGTGTAGGTTGACAGCAGCGTGGTGAGCTCATTTGCTACCTTCTTGAAGAATTCCTTGTTGGAAATGGGATTTGGGCCGCTGGTCTCGCCGGGTCCGGAGTACAGGAACATCAGATCGATATCGGAGCTGTAGTTGAGCTCACGGCCGCCGAGTTTCCCCAATGCAATCACGCTGAACCCACATTCCCGGACTCTGCCGGACGGATCCTTATAGCGGGGAGTTCCGTATCTCTCCACCAGGCCGGCCCGGATCCGGAGATAACAGAGATCGAGAACGGCGTCGGCAAGGTTGGAGAGATCTTCGGTAATTTCCGCGAGGCCGGTGAATGCCATGACATCCCTGAGCAGAATGCGAAGGATGTTCTTGCGGCGGAACCGGGCCAACTCCAAAAGAGACGGGGTCCCATCCGGCGCCCGCGGCAAACGCTCGGTGCTTTCGCTCTCCTGGCCGCGAGACAGGAATTGATCGAGCCGCTCCTCCAGTTCTTCGGATGACAACACGCGATGCAAATCGCCACTCTGAGGCAACTCTTCGAGCCACTCAGGCTGTTGAACCACCGCCTCGCTGAGGAACCGGCTGTGCGAAGCGACGGCGACGAAATACTGAAGCGTCACGGGTGAGCGGATGATCTTCTCGAAAGACATCCGGTTTTGGCTATACAGGCAGTCCAGCCAGTGGAGCGCCGAATCCGGATCGGCGGAACCGCTGAGCAGATAGCGGATGAGTTCCTGAATGGTGGGAGTGAGCGTGCGGGCGAACCGGCCGGCTATGGAGACGGCCCGGGCGCGGTCCCGGAATTCTACCTCTTCCACCAAGCGCTGCATTCAGACAACCTGGCCCACAAGCTGGATTATATCGTTCGGCCTGACCGTGCCCGGTCTCAGAACACGCGCGTAGAATCCGCTCATACCCCAGCGTGGCGATCGCGTATCGCCCGCCTTCACCGCCGCATCGAACAGCTCGGTTTGCAGCCCCGAGCCAATCGCGTTGAGCGACGAGCAGGGGCGGCGGACCCGTGTCAGCTCGATGAAGGCACTGCCTACGCGAAATTGCTGTCCCGTACGAAGCTGCCGGTGGTCCAGACCGGCGGTCGTAAGGTTCTCGCCAAGAGCGCCCGCAAAAAGCGGGTACCCGCGCTCCTTCAACTCTTCGATGACTTCGGAGCAGACGATCAGCAGGGCCTTTTCCGGTCCACCGTGAACTTCCGGATGTGCGCACGAGTCGCCTTCAATTCCGAAGGGCGTTACGATCGCTTCCCGAATCGGATACTTGGGAAGACCGCCCGGAGAGATGTTGACCTGGAGGACGGTACCTTGCATTCTTAACGGGCCCGTGGCCCGCTTCTCTCATTGAACCACGGCGGCATTACAGTCTTATCATTCACCGGCTGAAGGCGATTGTAGACTGGAGAAGCATGCAGGATTTCGAGAAACTCGGCGCGTTCTATCTCGGGCGGCACCACAATCTGCCACAAGGCAAAAGCGGTGATGAACCGGTGCTTTACGATTCCAAGGATCTGCTGACGCACGCCGTGTGCGTCGGCATGACCGGCAGCGGAAAGACGGGGCTTGGGATCGGGCTGCTCGAAGAGGCGGCTATCGACGGCATTCCCGCTCTCATCATCGATCCGAAGGGCGACCTCACCAACCTGCTGCTGAACTTTCCCGAGTTGGAGCCGGAACAGTTTCTGCCTTGGGTGGACGAAGATGGCGCTACGCGAAGAGGCCTGTCCAAAGAGGAATACGCCAGAGAACAGGCTGAGCTGTGGAGAAATGGGCTGGTGAAATGGGGACAGACGCCGGAGCGCATTCGCAAGCTCCGCGATTCCGCCGAGTTCTCGATCTATACTCCGGGGAGCGACGCGGGCATTCCCGTTTCGGTGATCGCATCCTTCGCGGCGCCGCCCGAAAACATCCGGAACGATCGCGATCTGCTGCGCGACAGCGTCAGTGCCACCACGACATCTCTACTGGCGCTCATCGGCGTTGAAGCAGACCCGCTCAAAAGCCGCGAACATATTCTGATTGCCACGATTTTTGATCGCGCGTGGAAAAACGGTGAGGATCTGGATCTGGGGTCTCTGATCCAGCAGATTCAGAACCCCCCGGTGAATCGCATCGGCGTCTTCGATCTTGAATCGTTTTACCCGGCGAAAGACCGTTTCGGTCTGGCCATGGCCCTCAACAACGTGCTGGCTGCGCCTGGTTTTGAAGTGTGGCTCTCGGGTGAGCCCCTCGACGTGAACCGCCTCCTGTACACCGCGCAGGGAAAGCCACGAATGGCGATCTTCTCGATCGCGCACCTGAGCGACTCCGAGCGGATGTTTTTTGTATCGCTGCTGTTGGGCCAGACGGTGAGCTGGATGCGAACGCAGCCCGGCACTACGAGCTTGCGGGCCATTCTCTACATGGACGAGATCTTCGGATATTTTCCGCCCGTCGCCAATCCGCCCTCGAAGCTCCCGCTGCTGACGTTGCTGAAACAGGCTCGCGCCTTCGGCCTGGGTGTGGTTCTTGCCACGCAGAATCCGGTGGACCTGGACTACAAAGGACTGTCGAATGCGGGAACCTGGTTCATCGGCCGGCTGCAGACCGAGCGCGACAAGGCGCGTGTGATGGAGGGCTTGGAGGGTGCAGCGGCGGCGGCCGGCTCCGGGTTCAACCGCGGAGCGATGGAGCAGACTCTCGCGGGCCTCAGCAGCAGAATTTTTCTGATGAACAACGTACACGAGGACGCCCCGGTGATATTCGAAACGCGCTGGGCGCTCTCGTATTTGCGCGGCCCGCTGACCCGGCCGGAGATCAAGCGGCTGATGAGCGCACGCGGCGCGCCGGCAGCCGAACCTAAGGAAGCTCCCCGTTTCGCGGCGCCGCCAAGCCGGGAGGCCGGCCCGCGGCCCGCTCTTCCTCCGGAGATACCGCAGTACTTTTTCCCATCTCATGGCAGCGTAGTGTATGAACCGATGCTCCTCGGTATCGCGCAAGTCCGCCTTGTCGATGCAAAGAACAAGGTCGACGAAACGCGCGACTTCGCCTATTTGACGCGAATCAACGACGACGTACTGGCGGTGAATTGGGACGATGCCCGGCTGGAGGAAATCGATGCCGCCGCGCTCGAGCAGACGCCTGTCGAAGAAAGCCGTTTCGTCACGTTGCCGCCCGCGGGCGCGCGGGCCAAAAGCTACGCGGGATGGAGCAAGGATTTTGTAAGCTGGCTGTCTTCGAACGCGGTGCTGAACTTATGGCGGAGCACATCGTTGGGCGAGGTGTCCCGCCCGGGAGAAACAGAGCGGGATTTCCGCCTGCACGTGCAGCAGTTGTCGAGAGAACAGCGCGATCGGGCGATTGAGGAATTGCGTCAGAAGTACGCTCCCAAACTCGCGACCTTGGAGGACCGCATCCGCCGCGCACGGCAGGCGGTAGAGCGCGAGCAGCAGCAGTCGCAGGGGCAGTTCCTGGCGGTGGCGGGCTCCATCGCGTCGACTCTGGCGGGCGCGCTGTTTGGGCGCAAGACACTCAGTGCGACGAATCTACGGCGGGCCGGCACGGCGGCTCGTCAAGTGAGCCGCAGCCGGAAAGAATCCGGTGATGTCCAGCGGGCACTCGAGACGGTAGAGGCCCTTGAAACACAGCGCGAACAGTTGGACGAACAGCTTCAGGCGGAGTGCGACCGCATCCGGTCTGAATTCGACTCTTCCGCGGGCTCCATAGAGGAACTGCCGGTTCGACCGCGAAAATCCAACATCTCCGTGCGACTGTTCGGACTCGCCTGGGTTCCGCAAACCGCTCCGTGACCGTCGCGGCTCAGAAACAAAAGCGTTACGGAGCCGCGCGCGCCAGCAAGCGGGCGTGACTTTTCATGAACCGGGAGCGATAACGGCCATGCCGCCGTTCCGCATGTGCGGGGTGATGCGAGTGCCATCCCCCCATACCTCCGCACCGGGAGAGGGAAGCCAAACGGCGCCTTCGGCGGCAAAGGGCGGCAAATTTTCGTGCGCCCGGCGAGCACCCATCGCGGATAGATACCTGGTATCCGCACTGACGGCCAGGGGACGGGGTGCGTCGACCAGCGTGCGATCCGCGAACCGCAACGAGGCGCCGTCTCCAAGAATGTAGCCGGTCACCGTTCCATCACCGGCCGTGCGTACGACTGTCATGAGACCATTCGTCTCGACGTCACCACACGATAGCGGTTGGCCGGATGCGCCGGGCTGCCACACGATGAGGTCGCGGAAGTCCGCTCCTTCCACAACGAAACTGGCGGCACCCGCGGCGCCCTTCACTTCCGGACCACGCCGCACGGCCGGTTCCGGTGCATCTTTTCGCCAGGAAGCGGCCAGCGCGATATAGCGAGCCTGAACACCGCGAAGTGTCACCCGTAGCAAACCCAGATCGAAGCCGTGCCGCCGCTGTTCGCCTTTGACAATTCGAAATTCGTGCTCTGGCGCCTGGGGTTCCAAAAAGACGATCTTGCAGCGGGCGTTGCGTCCTTCGATCAAATATGGCTCATCGAACGTCCCGCGGCCGGAGAGTTCGTGCGCCATGGTGTACCACTGCCAGTGGTAATTGTGCTCGCTGTCATCCCTCTGTATCTCGTCGGCGATGACGATATATGGATTCGCCCCCCGCTTGGCGAACACCATCGTGCGGTCTGCCCGCACAGCGGGAGTGTCCGTCTTGATGGAGCGGTCGGCATAGGAGCGGTGCGCATCGCCGCGCATGTAATCGCCAAAGCGGCCCACGCCAACCCCGGTCATGTAACCGTAGAGCGAGCCGTCGTCTCCGGCCGAGTTTGGGCGGTCGGCGGCGGGCATGCCTCCATCGTCCACAATCACGATGTTGTGCTCCAGGTCTGCTCCGTGATGCGGGTGCTGGTACGGAAAGATGTTCGTGTGCGCCGCGAACTCTTCGCCGAACGCCGTGAACACGAAGCTGTTCATGTCGTAGTGCGTGTGGTTGGCGTTCGCATAGCGGGTGGTAAAGGCGAACCAGGAGGCCTGCTCGTTGTCCCACTCGTTGCGCGCGAAGACGTATCCGGCGCGATTCCTGTCAATCTCGAAATAAAAAGACGTGGGCAGATCGAGTTTGCCCGGAGATACCGGTTCGAGACCGTCCGGGTAGTAGAGGAACTGGAGAAACGCTTCCGTGCGCTCGCGGTCGGCGTATTTTTCGAAAGTCCATAAACCGGCCTGGTCGCCCAGCTCGCGAATACCGTGCAGATAAATGGCCTGGAAAACGCGTCGGCCGTATTCGGTATTATCGCCGACGGTTCCGCAGCGGCCTTGCGGCATCCACTGGTGGCGCAGGTAATGCATGGCATTCACAGCGCCGGATTCGCCAATGATATCGGGGCCGCCGGTGCGGCGGACCGCATCGGCGAACTGCGTCGGGTTCTTGTGATAGTGCGCGTAGCCGGGCCCTTCATTACAGATGCCGCTGGCGCGCCAGGTGAGCGGAAAGTAGTTCTCCTTCACTTTTCGAAAGCACTCGGAGAACCAGCGGCGGAAATCGAGATGTTGCGATTCGGCCTGCATCGCGGCCAGCAGAAGGCCGTTCGCACCCACCGGAATGGCGCCGCAGTTGTAGGAAGCCTCGCGCCACCACCAGGCTTCCGTGTGCTCGTAGAGCGCGGCAGACCAGTTTTCCAGGCTTCCTAACAGCGTCTTGCGATCTGCGGCGGAGATTTCCGGATAGAGCCAGTCCCAGGCAAACGCGAACGCTTTAGGCCAATGTTCGGTCGCAAAGAAGTCGCTATCGACAGTGCGGAAAAACTCCCGGGGATCGCAGCCCGATGCGACGGATTGAAACAGGTCGATGGCCTTGCGCGCTAGATCGCGGTCGCCCTCTATCTGGTAGACCAGAGCCATGGATTCCAATTGCTCGGCCAGCCGGTTGCCTTCCCGCCCCACCAACTGCTTCACGCTCAGGTCCGCCGAATAAGATTCATAAGCAGTGCGGCGGACCTTTGCGTAGGCTTCCGCGGCAAGGCCGGTACCTTTTGCGCGCCGCCGCAACGCCGGCAGTTCCTGTGGGCTGAAGATAATGCCCGGATGCGTGCCGGGCTTCACGACGACGTAGGTCTGGCGGCCTTGCGGCGCACCATAGGAAGTGATTGCTCCGCTTCCCAAAGCGGCAACAAGAAACGCGCGCCGCCCGAGTTGATTTGGACTCTGAAACATTGGTCTACGGGACGAGTGTAGCAACCCGGCAACCAGATGACACTAACCTGTGTAGTACTGTAGATCTCATGGACAGATCAGCCGCAGAGCTGGCAATCAAAGCACTCGAAGCAGAACGCCAGAAAATCGATTCAGCCATTCAAGAGCTGAGATCCTTGGTGAAGGATGATAGCGCGGAAGCTGAACCGGCCCGCAAGAGCCGCATCAGCCCGGCCGGCCTGAAAAGGATCTCAGAAGCATCAAAACGCCGATGGGCGAATGCACGGAAGGCGCAGGCCGCCGCCGCGCCGCCCGCACGGACGAAGAAGAAGTCAGCGGCGCCACGAAGGCCGGTGCGGAAGAAGGGTGGACTTACGCCCGAAGGCCGCGCGAGGTTGGCGGAAGCGACCCGGCAACGGAACATCGCCAGGGCGGCGGCGAAGAAGACTGCCGCGAAGGCGGGCTGAATAGCGCGAGGGGCCTTTGCATCTTACCTTTGTCGACTACCTCATCCTTGCACTGTACTTCGCCTTTGTTCTCGGCATTGGCTGGCTCCTCAAAAAGCGCGTCTCGACCAGCGAAGACTTCCTCACCTCCGGACGCTCAGTGCCGGTCTGGATCACCAGTCTTGCCTTCGTAGCCGCCAATCTGGGCGCGCAGGAATTGATCGGCATGAGCGCTTCGGGCGCGAAGTACGGCATCATGACGGCTCACTTCTATTGGGTGGGAGCCATTCCAGCCATGATCTTCGTGGGCGTGTTCATGATGCCTTTCTATTACGGAAGCCGCGCGCGCTCCGTACCGGAATACCTCAAACTCCGGTTTGACGAAAAAACCCGTGGGTTGAACGCCATCACGTTTGCCTTGATGACGGTCTTTTCCTCCGGCATCTCCATGTACGCCCTGGGCCTGCTGTTTCAGCTCGTGCTGGGGTGGAGCTTCACCGCCTCGGTGCTTCTGTCTGCCGGGATTGTTCTGGTTTATACGTTTCTCGGGGGACTCACCAGCGCGATCTACAACGAAGTTCTGCAATTTTTGCTGATCGTTCTCGGCTTCATTCCGCTCGCTTATCTTGCCGTTTCAAAAGCGGGTGGTTGGGAAGGAATGGCGGAACGCCTGCCCCGTGTAATGACTCACTCCTGGAAGTATGCCGGCGATGCTTCACAAAATCCGATGGGGGTCGAGATCTTCGGTCTCGTAGCGGGGCTCGGGTTCGTCCTGTCGTTCGGATATTGGTGTACGGACTTCCTGGTGGTGCAACGGGCCATGGCGGCCGAATCCATGTCGGCGGCGCGCCGTACTCCGCTGATCGCCGCATTTCCCAAGATGATCATTCCGTTCATCGTGATCGTCCCCGGGATCGCTGCCGTCGCGCTGTCCAGCATGGACATAGGTTATTCCCTCCCGGTGAAGGGCGACAGCTACGATTACGACCAGGTGCTGACGACGTTGATGGCCCAGTTTTATCCATCCGGTATGCTGGGCGTGGGCCTCACGGCACTGATGGCGTCGTTCATGTCGGGCATGGCGGGGAACGTTACGGCATTCAATACCGTCTGGACGTACGATATCTACCAGAGCTACATTCGCCCGAACGCCCCCGACAGGCACTATCTGTGGGTGGGACGGATCACCACCATTGTTGGCGTGGCGCTCTCGATCGCGACCGCATACCTGGCGCAGCTTTACAACAACATCATGGACCTGCTGCAACTCGTGTTCGGGTTTGTGAATGCGCCGTTATTCGCAACGTTTCTGCTCGGCATGTTCTGGAAGCGCAGTACAGGGCATGGGGCATTTACCGGCCTGGTGGCGGGCACATCCGCGGCGGCGCTGACGCATGGCCTCACGATGGCGGAGGGCAAGGGTGCCTGGCTTGGCACAGTACACACCTTCCCGTCCATCATGGCGCAGAATTTCTGGATCGCCATATTCGCCTGGACGACGTGTTTCGTTGTGACCATTGCCGTGAGCCTGCCCACTACACCGAAGCCGGTCTCTGAACTCGAAGGACTGGTGTACGGTGTCACGAAGATTCCGCGCGACCACGGTGCTCCCTGGTATGAGCGGCCCGGGCTGCTCGCCATCATCGTGGGCGCGGTTTGTATCGCTTTGAATTTCCTCTTCTGGTGAGTGCTGCCATGGATCTGCGTAAACCGTCCGGACTCTTTTTCACGCTTCTCGGGGCTATTCTGCTCGCGGTGTCTGTCACCGGCCCCGGGCGGCACGCGCCATTGACCGATGTGAATGTCAATTTGTATTCCGGCATCGGAATGCTGGTATTCGGAGGTTTTCTCTTGTGGATGGCACACCGGCATTCCTGAAGAGCCGCTTTAAGGAAACCTTCCCGCTTTCCGGCGAGCCGAAGATCTTCCGGGCGCCCGGCCGGGTCAACCTGATTGGAGAGCACACCGACTACAATCTCGGCTACGTTCTTCCAATTGCTCTGGACCTTGCTTCTTATGCCGTTGCCGCCCCCAATACCGAACGGAAATTGCGCATCCACTCGGATGGTGCCGGCGAGACGCGCGAGTGGCCTGTTTCAAGCATCATCGACCTCGAACCCGCACACGATTGGAGCGATTACGTGGCCGGTGTGGCGCGGGAACTCATCATGGCCGGCTTCGATGTCCATCCGGCAAACCTGCTCGTTCACAGTACGGTGCCTCTGGGTTCCGGCCTGAGTTCTTCGGCGGCCTTCGAAGTCTCCGTCGCCCTGGCTCTCTTGAACGGCCGGGACATTCCGCCGCTCGAACTGGTACACCTCTGCCAGCGAGCCGAGAATCGGTTTGTAGGCATGCCCTGCGGAGTCATGGATCAGTATGCATCCGTGTTCGGCCGCGCCGGTGCCGCGCTTCAGATTGATTGCCGCACCCGGCAGCACCAACCCGTTCCCCTACCTGATGGTGTTGCCATCATCGCCGTGAATAGCATGGTGAAGCATGAGCTGGGCAAAACCGCCTACCGGGAGCGGGTAGACGAATGTGCGGCGGCTGTCCAGATCATCCAGGAGCGTCACCCGCTGGTGAAAAGCCTGCGCGACGCAACGATGCGCCACCTGGAGACCTTGGGTCCGGCCATGCCGCAACTCGTGTACCGCAGAGCGCGGCATGTCATCACGGAGAACGACCGCGTCATGGAGTTTGTCAAGGCTTGTGAAGCAGCGGACCTGGAGTGTATGGGCCGGAAATTCCGCGAATCTCACGAAGGCCTTCGGGATGACTACGAGGTTAGCTGCGAAGAACTGGATTTCCTTGTGGAAACGGCTCTGACTATGCCTGCCGTTTTCGGCGCCCGCATGACAGGCGGAGGCTTCGGAGGCTGCACTGTCAACCTCGTGGCGCCACAAGCCTCGGCGGAATTCAAATCCGCTATTGTCCGGAAGTACGAAGAGAGATTCGGGATTGCTCCAGCCGTATATGATTGCCATCCGTCGGCGGGCGCCGGCGAAATGAAATTCTGATAATATGGGTCTTTCAGGAGAGAGATTTTACAGCCGGAATCACTACATTAGCAAAGCACGATAGTGTTCCTCCCGGCGCGAAACATCGCCGCTTGCTGCCCGCCCATGAGATTTGCTGTGTAAAAGATACTCATGCGCGGGCAGACTTAGCCCACCAAATCAATTATTTACCAATTTGGCTTTTCGCGTGCTAAAAATTGACAGGAGGAGGGGTTTGTACTATGAGAGTGCCCTTGTTGTTATTGACGGTTGCGGTTGCAGCCGGTGCGCAGGTCAATCCGGCTCAACAGGCGAACCCGACCCAGAATGTAACCCCAGGTAGTAACCAGGTTCAATCCGGGCAGCCGATGCCCGTTTATCGCGTGACCGTGGTTTCCAAATCCACCAAGGCGGTCAACTACCGGCATCGTGGCGGCGCGACGAAAATAGATTTCAAAGGTACGGCCTTGATGCCTCGCGCCAGCGGAGAAGCGAAGGTCGAAAGCAAGCAGGGTTACCTGGAAATTGAGGTTGAATTCGACGAATTGCACCCTGCTACTCAGTACGGCTCCGAATACCTCACTTATGTCTTGTGGGCCATCACTCCCGAGGGCCGGGCGCAGAACCTCGGCGAAATCATTCTGAATCGCGACCGCAGCAAATTGAATGTGACGACGGAGCTGCAAGCCTTCGGATTGATCGTAACCGCGGAACCCTACTTCGGCGTGACGCAGCCGAGCGATGTCGTGGTAATGGAGAACGTACTGCGGTCGGATACCAAGGGAGCCTTTGACGTTGTGGACGCGAAATACGAGCTGCTGAAACGTGGCCAGTACACGATGAACGTCGACCCGTCGGCAGTTCAGCCAATCGCCCCCATAGGCACAGACAAAAATACGCCGCTGGAACTGTACGAGGCCAGAAATGCCGTCCGCATTGCGCAGTGGGCCGGCGCCGACAAATATGCGGCAGACACGTTTAACAAAGCGCAGCAATCCTTGCAGCGGGCCGAGGAGTATCGGGAGCGCAAAGCCGGCAAACGGCCGATTGCGATGATGTCGCGCGAAGCGGTTCAGACGGCCGAAGACGCGCGTCTGATCGCGATTCAGCGGCAAGAGGAAGAGCGGCTGGCCAACGAACGAAAGGCCGCTGCGGAGCGGGAAGCGGCCGCCAAAGCCAAGGCCGCGGAGGAAGCGCTCCAACGCGCGGAGGCAGACCGGCGCCGGGCCCAAGCCGAGCAGGACCGGCTGGCGGCTGAACGCGCACAACAGGCTGCGTTACTGGCCAAGCAAGAGGCCGAAGCAGCAGCGGCTCGTGCCGCGCAGGAGCGCGCGGCCGCCGACGAGGCACGGCTGAAAATGGAAGCCGAGGCCGAGCGCGCCCGCCTGGCCGCCGAAGAAGCCGATCGTTTGCGCCAGCGCGCGGAAGACGAAAAGACACAACTGCGCGACCAGATCCGCAATCAGTTGAGTATGATTCTCGAGACGCGCGATAGCGCCCGGGGCTTGATCGTGAATATGTCGGACGTGCTCTTCGACTTCAATAAATACACGCTGAAACCGGACGCTCGCGAAAAACTGGCAAAAATGTCTGGCATTGTTCTGGCGCATCCGGGACTGAAGCTCGCCATTGAGGGACACACGGATAGCGTAGGAAGCGACGAGTATAACCAGAAGCTGTCGGAGCAACGCGCCGGTGCGGTCCGCGATTACCTGGTGCAACAGGGTGTGCAGGATCCCACAGCCACAGGTTTTGGCGAGAGCCGGCCGATTGCCAGCAACGACAACGCGGCCGGGCGCCAGCAGAATCGCCGTGTAGAAAATCGTCGTCTCGGGAGAGCCGATCGGCACCGACCCGACAGCCAGCATGAGCGTCACACCGCAGCAGTAAACGGTGAAGCTCGCCGCCGGGCTATACACCCGGCGGCAGCTTGCTGTCATTCGGCACTGGCCTGCTCTTTCAGATAGTGAGCGCGATTTCGCTCGGCGTATTCCTGCCATTGTGCCGGCAGATCCGATTCGGCGAAAATAGCCGAAACCGGGCACACCGGCACGCAGGCACCGCAATCGATACATTGCTCCGGATCGATATAGCGCATTTCTTCGGAAGCGAAGTTCTGCTCATCGCGCCGCGGGTGAATGCAGTCGACGGGACAGGCGTCGACGCAGGCCGTGTCCTTCGTTCCGATGCAGGGCTCCGCAATGATGTATGCCATCTGTTTTCCTCAGCGGATCAGTGCGGCGCGCTGGATGTGTGACATGCCTGCTGCACAACCTGGAAGACTTCAAATACGTCAAACGGTTTGACCAGCACGTCGTAGCCCCCCACGTTCAGCACTTCGGCCCAAAGCCGCTCATCGGCATTCGTCTCCATCACCAGAAACACCGGTGGATCGGGCGGGAACCGCAGGTGGTCCCAGAGATCCCGCCAGGAGCCGTCCGGCAGATTCGCATCGCAGATCACCACCCGCGGCGGTGTACGTTCGATCTGATCCAATGATTCCTGAAGCGACGTGGCCCAGTACTGCGGGCATGGATGCCCCTCCAGGGCGGACGCGAGCGCCAGCCGGTCCTCAGAGGAAGAAGAGACGATCAAGACACTATTGCTCGCCTTCTGACTGGTTGCACAGACTGGACACGAGCGTGATGTGGATGCGGTTTCATTCGCCGTTGTTCGAGTTATCGTTCCCATGTCTCAGTGTGCGGAGAGGCCGGCGAAGACACAATAGAACAGGTGTCACTGGCAACGACGACAGGTATAACAATCCGGCGCTAAACGGGTGCGATTAAATCAGGCCCCGGTGCATTGCATTCAGTACCGCGCTCAGGCGATCTTTCGTGCCCAGTTTTTCGTTGATGCGATGCAGATGGTTCCGCAGCGTGGATGGAGTGATCCCCAGCGCCCCCGCGACATCGGCCGGTGCGGCTGGAGACGCCAGCAACTGGAGGATCTGAATTTCCCGCTCTGAAAGCGTGGGGGCTGGCTCCGCACCCTGCACGCCACTGTTCAGGGCAGCTACTCTTCTGGACAGACGGACCCACTCGGAAATCAGCTCCTCCTGCTTCTTCCGGCTTGTGATGTCGCGCGCCAGGTGCACGATGATCAACCGGCCATTGCGCACATTCCTGTAGAAGAGCGTTGAGACGTTCACCCAAACCGTCCCGCCGGAGAGAGTTCGCGCCTCCATGTCGAAATCCGGCACCGGGCCGGCATGCAGGGCACATCGCTGAACAACACAGTCCCGCATGCATATGGCGGCGCCAAGCCTTCCGCGGGCATCGAGGATCTCATAACAACGCCTGTTCAGGACCTGTTCGCTCGAAAATCCGAAAAGCCTCTCCGCCGCCTTGTTCCAGGAAAGAATCTCGCCGCTCTCGGTAAGGCTGAACGCCGCATCGGCCGTCGACGCCAGCAGCGCGAACAGCTCAGCTTCCAGCATGACGGTCGAGCTGGTCCGCGAAACCGGTCAGCTTCCGGATGCGCTCCGTACCGATGCGCTCGTCGACTTCCAGGAACTGCTTCTTTACGCGCTCGGAATCGTCGCCTGCCAGAAGCTTTTCCGCGAGCGGAAATAGCAGATTGTCCTCTTTCCAGATATGGCTGTTGTACAACTCCCGCAAAGCCCGGAGGCTGGCGATCAGCTCCTCGCGCGCCGATGCGGCGTTTTCCTCGTAGGCACCGCTCGCCCTGATCAATTCGTCGACGAGCGTCCGTCCCTTGCGATGTTCCGCCACCAGGCCGCCAAGAGGACAGCCCGCCTGCGGCACGCCCTTCGCTTCAAGAGCAGGAAAGAGAATGGCTTCCTCTTTTCCGTGATGTAGCTCATCGGCATAGACCCGCAGGAATTGCACCAGATTCTGCAAAACGCTTCCGTCAACGCCGGACCCCGACGTCAGTTGGTCCGCCATTTTTTCCATCAAGGCGGCGGCTTTCTCTATCACACGATGTTCCGCGGTGAGTTCATGGATGGGGTTGGTCTGTTGCATGATCCTGTACCTACTATGCACCGAAAACGTCAAGTCATGTTCCCGTCAATGTTCAGCAGAGTAGTACTGATGGATGCGAGCAACGGTTTACTAAGTCAGTCCACGGTGGTACTCTCAAATCGAATTTTCCAGTACTAACATGGCCGAACAGGAGGCGGCATGCAGGATATCTGGACGGATCTGCAATATCGAATTATTCGGGCGCTGGCTCCGCCAAGCTCTCGCCTCGACGAGAGTAGCTTCGAGGGTAAGAGCAAGCTCCGCGAACTGGCCGGGGACAGCATTTTAGACGAGTTTCGCGGCAAGCACATTATCGAATTCGGCTGCGGAGCCGGCCGTCAAACGGTCGAGTTGGCACTCGCCGGGGCGGGGCGCGTGACCGGGGTCGACATTCAGGAAGATCTGCTGGTGAGCGCCCGCGAGTACGCTCAAGCTGCGGGCGTTGCGGACCGGTGCGAGTTCGTGACCTCGACAGAAAAGCTTGCCGATGTGATCTTTACGATGGATGCATTCGAGCATTTCACCGACCCCGAAGCGGTACTGCGAAAAATGCGCGCGTCGCTCAAGCCGGGCGGCTACGTCTACGTGGTGTTCGGTTATACCTGGCTGCACCCTCTCGGCGGCCATCTGCTAAGCATTTTCCCTTGGGCCCACCTGCTGTTTTCGGAAAAAGCTCTGATGCGTTGGCGCGCCACTGTACGCGATGATGGCGCGACGAGGATCTGCGAGGTCAAGGGTGGACTTGGCAAAATGACAATCGGGCGCTTCGAGAGGCTCGCCGCGTCCACTGGATTTCGCGTCGAAAACCTGGAACTGCGTCCGATTCGCCGGGCTGCCTGGCTGCACTGCCGGCTGACGCAGGAGTTTCTTACATCCGGGATTAGGTGCCGGCTCGTTCCGGTCTAGCGGTAGCGGCGCGGCCACTCACAACTACTCGCCTTTAAGAGACCTCTCCATCAACTCCCGAATGGCCTCTCGCGGCGGACGCCCGTCGCGAAGGATGGCGTTCATCTGTTGGGCGATGGGCATCTCCACGCCGTGAAGACGCGCCAACTCCACGGCGGCGAACGTTGTCTGCACGCCCTCGGCTACCATTCGCATCGACGAGACGATATCGCTCAGTGTCTGGCCGCGGGCAAGCTCGATGCCCACTCGCCGATTGCGGCTCAAATCGCCCGTACAGGTCAGCACGAGATCCCCGAGCCCCGCCAGACCCGCAAGCGTTCGCGGATTCCCGCCGAGTGCCGTCGCGAGCCTGGTGATTTCGGCCAAGCCGCGGCTGATCAGAGCTGCCCGTGTGTTGCTACCCAACCCAAGACCCTGGCATATTCCGGCGCCGATCGCGATGACATTCTTCAGCGCCGCCGCAATTTCTACACCAATCGGGTCGGTGTTCGTGTACAGCCGGAACGACGGTCCCGAAAACGCCGCTTGCACGGTTTCCGCCGCCTCGCGTTCCGCCGAAGAGATGACAACAGCGGTTGGTTCCCCCCGGGCAACCTCCACGGCAAACGTAGGGCCGGAAAGCACTGCGATGCGTGGTTCCTGCTGCCCTTCGACACTCTGCCGGATCACTTCGGAAATTCGCAGCAGCGATTGTGATTCCAGGCCCTTCGTTGCGCTCACGAAAATAACATCCGTCTGCACCAGCGCGGCCATCTGGCTGTAGAGGCGCCGCGCGTGGTGCGAAGGCATGACGCCGAGCACGATCTCCGCCTCTTCGAGGGCATACGAAAGATCGGAAGATACTTCGACGCCGTCGGGAATGCGGAAGTCCGGAAGGAAGACATCGTTGATCCGTGTTTCCGCCATGCGCGCGGCGAGATCCTGTTCATACACCCACAGCCGCAGCCGCTGGAATCGCGGCGCCAGAACAAGGGCAAGCGCCGTTCCCCAACTGCCGCCGCCGATAATCGCCAGGTTCCTCAAGAGCGGCGGCCTCCGAAGGAAAACGTGTGCTCCTTACCGGCGCGCAGCCGTTCGATGTTGGACTTATGCCGCCAAACGATGAAGGCCCCGGCAAACAGCGCCGCGGCCAGAAGGGGGGCGGGTGGATGCAGAATAATCCACACGGCAAGCGGAAACGATCCAGCCGCCAGTACAGAGCCTACTGAGATATAGCGTGTCACGGCCACACTCACAACGAACACCACCAGAACGGCAGCCAGCGGCAAAGGTGTCAGGTATAGGAACGCTCCGATAAAGCTGGCCACCGCCTTCCCTCCCCGGAACTTGAGGAACACCGGAAACGCGTGGCCCGCCATTACGGCAAGCGCGGCCATGCTCATCCACAGCAGGTTGCCGTTGGTCAGGCGTGCGGTCAGCCACACCGCAAAGAAGCCTTTTGCAATATCGAGCAGCAGCGTCACAATTCCAAGCGCGCGTCCGGTGGTCCTTACGACATTGGTTGCGCCGATGTTGCCGCTGCCTATCGTTCGGACGTCCCGGCCGGTTTTCCACCGCACCAGCAAATATCCGAACGGGATCGCACCCACGATGTAGGCCGCAAGAAGTACGAGACCGGGAGTCATGCGGCGAATTCGGCGAGCTTCGTGTAAACGGAGCCACCAGGCCTCAACTTGCTTTCGTAGAGAAAGAACCGGTCTACGGTGAAATTTCCGAAGTCTCGTGTGTCGAGGGCGGCTATCGCCTCCCGCAGTTTCTCCAGTCTCGATCCCGGATCGATGCGCGCCAGCGTCAGGTGCGGCGAAAAAGGCCGCTTCTCCGCGGCGATTCCCAAATCCTCGCAGACGCGTTCTGTGGCGGCCGCGAGTTCTTTGAGCGATGGAGGTGCTTCCACACCTGCCCAGAATACGCGCGGCGACCTTTCGTGAGGAAACCACCCGAGCCCGCGCACCGCTATGGGTATGGGTCCGGGCAGCGGAATTCGGCGAAGACAGGCGATCATCTCTTCCAGCCGCTCCTGCGGCCATTCTCCGATGAACTTGGTCGTGATATGGAGATTACCGGCCCGGCTCCACCGCAAATCAGCCAGCGGCCGCCATTTGGAAATGAGACGATCCAGCCGGTCGACGACCTCCTGAGGAATATCGACAGCGGCAAACAGACGCATGTTTTGCTAACGTAGCCATTGTGGCACGATGAAGCCGCCTTTGGCGGCCTGTTGAAACATTCCTCCGTATTGGACCGTTCTTTCTATTGCCGCGGCACGATCGACGTCGCGAAATCGCTGCTTGGAAAAGTGCTGGTGCATGGCACGGCCGCCGGAGTGATCGTCGAAACCGAAGCGTATCTGGGCGGAGACGATCTGGCCTCGCACTCATCCCGGGGCGTCACAAACCGCACTCGCGTTATCTTCGGCCCACCCGGCCACGCCTACGTCTACTTCATTTACGGTATGTATGAATGCCTGAACCTGGTGGCTGAGCCGGAGGGGGTCCCTGGTTGTGTGTTGATTCGCGCGCTGGAGCCTGTCGCCGGAATTGCGATCATGCGCGAGCGCCGTCCTCGCGCGAAAAAGCTTGAGGACCTGGCTTCGGGTCCTGGCAAACTGACGCTCGCGATGAATATCACGCGGCGCGACAACGGGCGGGATGTCACCTGCGGCCCGCTGACGGTGCGCAGCTTTCCCCAAACAAAGCAGCCCGAAATTGTTACTACCTCCCGAATCGGCATCCGTGAATGCGCCGATTGGCCGCTGCGATTTCACATCGCGGGGAACCGCTGCGTGAGCAGGTGAGGACGCGGTCCTGCTACCTTACAAGTGATGCTGAAATCCACCATTTTCCGCGAATACGACATTCGAGGCATTGCCGAAACCGATTTGAACGACACGGCCGTGGAGCAACTCGGAAAGGGCATTGGCACATACTTTCGCAGACGTGGCGGGACAAAGGTGAATCTGGGCCGGGACACGCGGCTCAGCTCACCCCGGCTTCGCGATGCGCTGCTGCGCGGCTTGCTGCAATCGGGGTGCAATGTTACCGACATCGGAGTCGTTCCGACTCCGGTACTCTACTACTCGGCGTACAAATGGCAGCCCGACGGCGCGGTGATGATCACAGGCAGCCACAATCCACCGGAGTACAACGGCTTCAAGGTGGTCAGCGGCGGCTCCACCATCTTCGGCGACGACATCCAGGAAATCTACCGGATCATTGAAGCCGGCGCATTCGAGACAGGTTCCGGCATGGAGGATGCGGCGGACGCGATAGGGCCCTACGTGGACGAATTGGCGTCCCTGGTTTCCTTCGACAGGCGTATTCGCGTTGTTCTGGATGCGGGAAACGGCGCGGCCGGGCCGGCGATGCACCGGTTGCTCGAGCGCTTGAATTGCGATCCCGTGGAGCTGTTTTTCGAAATGGATGGCAACTTCCCCAACCACCATCCGGATCCCACGCTTCCCGAAAACCTGGTGGCGCTGAAACGCGCGGTGAAGGAGCACAAGGCGGAACTGGGAATCGCATTCGATGGCGATGGCGACCGCATCGGCGCTGTGGATGAGAACGGCGAAATTATCTGGGGCGACATGCTTCTGCTGATTTTTGCCCGCGAGATTCTCACACGAAAGCCCGGTGCGACATTCATTGGCGAGGTGAAATGCTCGCAGGTGTTTTACGACGAGGTGCGAAAGCTGGGCGGCAACGCGATTATGTACCGTACCGGACATTCGCTGATCAAGGCAAAAATGAAGGAAGAGCACGCCGAACTTGCCGGAGAAATGAGCGGGCACATTTTTTTTCAGGACCGCTACTTCGGCTACGACGACGCGCTATACGCGGCCTGCCGTCTCGTCGAAATCGTAGCCCGTTCCGGCGAGCCGCTATCGGCACAGCTTCGCGGGTTGCCGAAGTTGGTAGCCACACCCGAGATTCGCGTCGATTGTCCCGATGAAGTGAAATTCGATCTGGTGCGGCGTGTCGCGGAAGTGTTGCGAAAATCGCACGAAACCGTGGACGTGGATGGCGTGCGAGTGCTATTCCCCGAAGGGTGGGGCCTGGTGCGCGCCTCGAACACGCAACCTATACTCGTGCTCCGCTTCGAAGCTACCACCCAGGAGAAATTGGCTCAGTACCGGAAAGAAGTGGAAGACGTTCTCGAAGCCGCGAAACAGGCAGTGGTTTGAGATCAGTTCCGCACGCCGATGCTTTCCGTTCGCCCCGCCAGCGGTTTTATCACCGATCCGCCGCACACACCCACGCCGACCTGCATCAGGGCGTTGGCGAAATTATACAGCACGGCGTAGATCATCTGTTCCGTCACGGGCTGTTTGCCGGGTAGCCGAAAACCCGCAGGTAATTCCTTAGCGATCTGAACGCGGATCGAATGCGGCAGCACCCGGTCGGAGCGGTCCCGCATATTCGCGAGCGCAAGCGGTGTCTGCAGGACGCGGCCGGTGGAGCCGTCTACGTAAAACTGGCATCGGGAGAACCATCCGAGGTTGCCGGGGTCGGAGGCGTCAAATAGCAGCAGCGGGGCCTTGCGCTCCGCCGCCGTCAACTCCAGCACAATGGTTTTCGGAGTCTCGTGAAGCTTGAACTCGAAGCCCGCCTGCTTCAGGATGCTGAAAATGATCTCCTGATCCAGTTCGAGCAGCAGATACTTATGTTCTCCTGCTTGTAAAACCTGCATTGTAGCTATTTTAGCGGTTTAGCGGCTCGCGGGTGAGGAAGCCTGATCCGGAAACCCGGCGGCATTTAATCCCGGAATGACCTTCAGAGCGTTTTTATAGTACAGCTTCTTCAGCACTTCATCGGGAAGATCCAGTCCGTAGACTTTCCAGAGCCCGTGATGGGGACGGTCATGATCGAAGTATTCGTCGGCGGTCTCCAAAATTCGAAAATAGGTCGGGTATTCCTCGGGCCTCCAGGTATCCTTTCCGAACATTACGCGGTCCTGATATTGCACAAACCACTGGCGGGCGAAGCGCGGCTGCCTCCCCAGTTCCTCCACCACCGCCGCGATTTCCGTATAGACGTTGGGAAGACGGTCCAGCAGCTTGCCGAGTGCCGCGAGATCGCCTCCCAGCCAGCCCAGGTGAGCGTTGATGAACTTCGTTTTCGGGTGCCGGGCGAACAAGCTGTGCTGTTCGGCCATGATCGCTTCCCAGGTCGGGTAACGGTCTGGCGGACGGCCACGCCTCGGATACCTTTTCAGTTCGAGCCATCGCTCGTTGTACTTGTCCATCGGCTCGAAGAGTCCCTTGGGCTCTCCGGTGTGGATCAGGACCGGGATGTTCAACTTCGCGCACATCTCGAAGATCGGATCGAAACGCGGATCGTCGGTGCGGATGCGCTCACCCTTGCCGTCTTTAAGGTCCAGGCCGAGATTCTTGAAAATTTTCAGCCCTTGCGCGCCGTTGCGGACGTCCTGTTCCAGTTGCGCCGCGGCACGCTTGCCGTAATCCGGTTCGTCGATGCCCGTAAAGTCGATGTTCGAGAAGACGGCAAAGCGGTCCTTCGACGCGCTCTTCATCGCCTGAACGGTTTGGGCCAGCCGGTCGCCATAGCCACCGCTCAGGTTCACCATGATTCGCATGTTGATGGAATCCATGTCGGCCAGCAACTGACGAAGACGCTCCGGCGACAGGCTTCTCTGATGATTGTGCACGTCGATGAAAGGGAACCTGGCCTTCGGCACCCGGTGTTGTGGAACCACCAGCCCCGATTTCGGACTGTATTCCTCGATCGACAGAGATTGCGCCCCCAGGATCCCAGGCAGAGCAAATGCCAGCAGAAGCGAAAAGATT
>DASTMK010000042.1:0-8589 GCA_035714225.1 Bryobacteraceae bacterium
GTTGCCAGTTACTTCCCCACAGGGTCAATACGCACTCGTTTCCACCGGCCTTGATTTGCTGATCGGCGGCGTCGAACGCCTTCACGCAAAACGTCACCCGGAAAATCTTGTTCGCTGACGTGTTCCGAATCGTGGCGTTCCATTCGGCCTTCGCCTTGTTCATGTTACCGTTCAGCGAAACGGCCAACTGACCGCTGAAGCTCCCCTTTTCGTGCGTGATCTCCACAGGCACTTGCCGGGTTGGGGTGCCAACGCCCCACATCGGCACAACACTGGCAAGCATCAAAAAGCAAAGTAAGGTTCTCATGATGATTCGACCTTTCAAGCTATAGCGGCTTAATTGTCAAGTCCATCGTCGTGCATCGGTACGATGTGCCATCTGGTTGCTTGATCGGGCTTCCCATCCCCCGCTCCACGACATACTGAAGCGATAAACCGCCTGCGGTGCTTTGAAAGGGTTTGCCTGTCTTGATTGCCGCAATCAGACCAGCCGGAACAGGCTTGCCCACGGATTTGAACCATTGCGTGGCCGCCGCTTCAACCTTCGCTCTCCCGGCACTCAAATCTCGTGGCGAAGCAATGAAAGCCGAGATGAGAGCTTGATCGGCCCGATTCCCGGTCTTCCCAGAGATAGAGTACCTAACCGTCGATGGCACGAATCCACTGGTAGGTAGTTCAATCTGGCTCGAACCGTAGAACCCGACTCCAGAGCCAAGGTCTTTCCACCCGACACTGGACAAGATTGGCACAGCGGCCTTTTGGAGAACGCCGATGTTCGTGAAGATGTTCTGTTGCGCCGATACCATCGACACGAAACTGAGCGCGAGCACGCCAAACAGGATTTTTCCTTTCATTTCTTACCTTTCCCGCATATCTGTGAAGCAGGTATAGACAGGGTATCAGAATTTGAGACCCATTAAACCAGTAGTTCACCAAGCCCCCAAACGTGATCCGTGATTCCCGCCGCCATCGCGGAGGTGACCCTCAGCGTCGTATGGACCCGGCAGAAGTTGTAGTAGGTGAAATGTAGTGCCAGTGCCGCTCTCAAGTTCTCCCACTTCTTTGAGAACGCATTCGTTAATCGGGTGAGCTGCCGAATACACATTCGCATCGTCAAGTTCTGCCGTTCAATGTGCGACGTGCAGATCGGCTTCGGTCAGGATTCCCCAGGATGACAGTTGGGACAGCATCCACAACATCTGGTGGAGAGTACCGGGGCTTCGTCTTCCCGGTTCGTGGCGTACAACCTTCACGAGTTGTACAAAGTCCACCCGATCCGAAAGCCCCGCATCCACCGCCCCGATATAGGGCTGGAAGCCGTCGGTCGTCAACTGGAACAGCGCATCGGCGGTTGCCCATCGCAACTTGCTGATGAAGCCTTCCGTTACAATCCGGGTCCGCTTGCCGAGATGCCACGCCAGCACCAGCTTTGTGATGCATTTGATGGCGCCACGGTATTTAGGACACTACCAACTGACCGGCGCGGCGTCCCGCCTTGTTCGCTGAGGTAAGCTTACAGGTCAGGGAGAGATTGCCATGAGTGACAGCAAACCCGGCGTCACGTCGCGACGCCGGTTTCTGACGGATGCCGGCCGTACAGCGGGAGCCTCAGCCCTGGCGGGGGTTGCACTTCCGCACGTACATGCGGCTGAGAACAATACCATTCAAATCGCGCTCGTGGGCTGCGGTGGCCGCGGAACGGGCGCGGCTATCAACGCGCTTTCGGTCACGAACGGTCCCACGAAAATTGTGGCCATGGCGGATGTCGTTCCAAAAAAACTCAGCGACAGCTACGACAACATGACGTCGCAGTTTGCCGACCAGGTGGACGTACCGCCCGAGCGCAGGTTCCTCGGCTTCGATGCATTCCGTTCGGCGATGGATGCGCTGAAGACCGGCGATCTCGTCATCCTGGGTACCCCTCCCGCGTTCCGGTGGGTGCAGTTCAGCTATGCGATCGACAAAGGGCTGCACTGCTTCATGGAGAAACCCGTCACCGTCGACGGCCCAACAAGCCGCAGGATGTTTCAACTGGGCGAGCTTTCGGTGCAGAAGAACCTGAAAGTCGGCGTGGGTCTGATGGTCCGCCACTGCCGGGCTCGCCAGGAGCTCCTGGACCGGATCCGCTCGGGCCAGATCGGTGACATCATATCGATGCGCGCGTATCGCATGGGACAGGGGGGCGGCACGGCTTCTCCACGGCCCGAGGGCATCGGCGAACTGGCGTACCAGGTGCAAAGGTTTCATGCCTTCCTGTGGGCCAGCGGCGGCGTATTCAGCGACTACTACATTCACCAGATCGATGAATGCAGTTGGATGAAGGGCGCCTGGCCCGTGGAAGCGCACGCGCTCGGCGGGCGGCATTATCGCGGGGACTCGCTGGACCAGAACTTCGATACCTACTCGGTGCAGTACACCTATCCGGACGGAACCCGGCTTTTCTTCGACGGGCGTAACATGGCCGGGTGCCGTGATGAGTTCGCCAGCTATGCGCACGGGTCGAAGGGTTCGGCTGTTATCTCGACACTGGTACACACGCCGGGAATGACGCGCATCTACAAGGGCCACAACATACCGAAGGTCTCCAACCGGAGTGAACTGCCTCTGCCCGAGAATCCGAACCTCGTCTGGGCATTCCCGCAACCCGAGCGGAGTCCGTATCAGTACGAGTTGGACGACCTGATGGACGCCATTCGAAACGACAAGCCCTACAACGAAGTGCGGCGCGGCACCGAAGCAAGCCTGGTTACGTCTATGGGCCGCATGGCAGCCCATACGGGCCAGATTGTCACCTACGACCAGATACTCAACTGCCCGCACGAGTTTGCGCCTGACGTGGACAAACTCACGGCAGAGAGTCCGGCGCCCTTGCAAATGGGACCGGACGGAAAGTACCCGATGCCCGAACCAGGCATCAAAAAAGACCGCGAGTACTGAGGCGTTCAGGCCAGCGCGAGATTGGCGCGCGCCTTCAAAGACATCTCCGCGAACTCTCCGCGCTGATACTTGGGAAATGCCGCGGCGGCGATCATCGCGGCATTGTCAGTCGCAAGCTTCGGCGTGGGGAAATATACGGGATAAGGAAATCCGGCCTGTGCCGCCGCCTGCCGGAGACCGGAATTGCAGGCTACGCCGCCGGAAATGATCAGCGCATGCGCACCCGTCTGTTCGGCCGTCGCCCGGGCGCGGCGCAGCAGCTCGTCTACAACCGTTCGCTGAAACGACGCAAGCAGATCGAGAGTTTCCTTCGGAGTTACCGCAAGCCATTCTTTGGTCGTCGGCGTCAGCGTTCTGGACAGCAGTCTCCGGCGCGCTTCCACTTCGTCCGCCATATCCCGCGCTTCAAACCAACGCAGAATGGCGGTCTTCAATCCGCTGAAGCTGAAATCCAACGGATTGCCTTTCATTTTGGGCGAGGTGAACCGGACGGCGCGCGGATTCCCGAATTCCGCCAGCCGGTCGATCACCGGACCGCCCGGATAGCCGAACCCCAGCAGCTTCGCCACCTTGTCGAACGCTTCCCCCGCAGCGTCGTCGCGTGTACGCCCGAGCAGCCGGTACCGGAATCCTTCCAGCACCTCAAACAGATGAGTGTGCCCGCCGCTTACCACCAGCGCGACCGCCGGAAAGTCGATGGCCTCACCCTCCCGGGGGGCATCCATCACCACGGCGAAAATATGGCCCTCGATGTGGTTGACCGCAATCAACGGGATATTGCGCGCAAAACATAAAGCCTTGGCGTAGGTGATGCCCACCAGCAGCGCGCCCACCAACCCGGGTCCCTCAGTCACGGCTACCGCATCCAGCTCCGGGAGAGCCGTGTTCGATTCTTCGAGCGCCAGCCGAACCACCGGGACGATGGCGCGCAGATGCTCGCGCGACGCCAACTCCGGCACGACACCGCCATATTTTGCGTGCGTGGATAATTGGGAGGCCACGATCGAAGAGAGAACCGTGGTCCCGTTTTCCACCACCGCCGCCGCGGTTTCGTCACACGAACTTTCGATGCCAAGTATGCGCAATACCGTTGCCTGCCTGCCCGCGAATGAGACAATCGTGTTGCGTGGATGTCTCTGAATTCGATTATCACCTGCCGGAAGAGCTGATCGCGCAACGCCCGCTCGATGACCGCGCCGCATCCAGAATGCTCGTTCTCCATCGCGGCACCGCGAGTTGGGAGGACAGGATGTTCCGGGACCTTCCGGGATTCCTCTCTCCGGGCGATTGCCTGGTTCTGAACGACTCCAAGGTTTTTCCCTCCCGCCTTTTCGGTCATCGCGTGGGAACACATTCGCTTCCTATCGGCAAGAACAACCCCAAGCGATGGCAGTATCTGACGGGACGTGTCGAGGTTTTTCTGCTTCGCCCGATCTCTGAAGACCGGAAAACATGGGAAGCGCTGGTTCGGCCCGGCCGCAAAATGCAGGTCGGAGAACGCATTCGCTTTGAGGGCGATCTCGAAGCCGAAATCATCGGCCGTGGTGAATTTGGAGAACGCACGATCCGGTTCGAAGACGCCGGCGATATCTATGACGCGCTGGATCGCATAGGCCATGTGCCATTGCCGCCGTATATCCGGCGTCCGGATTCGCCGGAGGACCGCGAACGTTATCAGACCGTATTCGCACGGGAAGCGGGCTCGGTCGCCGCGCCGACGGCCGGCCTTCACTTCACGCCGGAGATGTTGGAGAAATGCCGTACGGCCGGCACTTCTATCGTCACCGTGACGCTTCATGTTGGACTCGGCACGTTTCAGCCGATCCACACCGGGGTAGTGGAGCGCCACTCCATTCACTCCGAGCACTTCGAGATTTCAGAGAATGCATGGTGCCAGATCGAATCCGCCTCGCGCGTGGTTGCCATCGGAACCACCAGTGTCCGGAGCATCGAAACGGCGGCCCGGGGAAAACAGAGCGGCGAAACCGGCCTGTTCATCTATCCCGGCTTCCGGTTCACCGTCACCGGAGCGATGCTCACCAACTTCCACCTTCCCCAATCGAGCCTGCTCGTTCTGGTAGCGGCCTTCGCCGGACACGAGTTCGTGATGGCGGCGTACCGCCACGCCGTCGAACAGCGGTACCGCTTCTATTCCTACGGCGACTGCATGCTGATTCTGTGATGGAGGCTAATCGATATCGAGCATTTCCAGGATGCCGGCTACATCCGCCGGCCGGACTCGTATTTCGTGCTTCATCTGGCCCGGGTGCGTTCGTTCGTCAAACGCCTGAAACAAGGCCATTTTTGCGATCGCGTATTCTTCCGTTCCGGTGAGGGTACGGCCGTGGGAGTCATTCCACGATTTCACCGCCTGGCTGGTCAGGAAAACCGGCACGGGAAAAGAGATCTTACGGTCCACCGTTACTTCAAACACGTACTCGGTACCCTGCTCAGCGCTGCGGAGAGCAGGCCGCTGCCCCAGGTAAAAGTACTGATAGACATAGCCGCTACGGCTGGAGTACGTCTTCTGGCGGCGTACGGGCGGCGCGCCGCGCAGCGGAACATCCGGTTTGTTTCTCAGCTTGTTCAGCCATTGCCGCAACGCCACGACAGGGATTCTAGCACGCATTGCGGACCGGGATTCCACCGGCCGGCCTTTCAAAGCGCTCATCGGGTGAGCTAGAATCGCATTGCGGTATGAAGCTGAGTGTTCTGGTGACAGCTTTAGGGATGTTTGCGGTTGATCTGTTCCCGCAGGCCGCGCCGCCGGACCGCTTGCAGAACACCGGCAAGCCGATGCGGCTACCATTCGAATGCTCGGAGGAACAGGTGCGGACGCTCGGCCTCAGTTGCTCCGCCTCCGACCCGTGTCCCGTGTACCTGGAACTCTCCGAAGCGGCGGTTGCCGGAGCGAAGGTCTTCGTCACGGGCAACATCCATAATACATCCACCACCATCAGTTCCGTGCTGCTGGCGAGCGAAGACGGCGGTGCCACCTGGTTTGAGCCGCATGAGCGCATAATGTCCGCCGGGCTCGAAAGGATCCAGTTTCTCGACCCCAATAGCGGCTGGGCAGGCGGTCAACTGCTGCTGGCGACACCGCGCGATCCTTTTTTTCTGCTGACTACGGATGGTGGAACGACCTGGAGAAAGCGCGCCGTATTCGGCGAGAGCCGCATCGGCATCATCGAGCAGTTCTGGTTCGACACACGCACCAGCGGAATGCTGTTGATCGACCGGCTTCATACCGGAGAGAATGGTGCGCGCCACGAGCTGTACGAATCCATGACGGGCGGGGATTCGTGGATGCTGAAGCAAGTGAGTACCCGGCCGATCCCGGTGAAACGCATTGAGGTTTCGCAGCCTGCAATTCGCATACGCGCGGACGCCCCTTCGAAGTCGTATCACGTAGAGCGGCGCCAGGGCGACGGATGGCGAACCATCGCCCGATTCCTCGTTCAAATCGGAGAATGCAAACCGGAGCACCAGGATATGCCACCTCCCCCACCGCCCGAGGAACCTGGAGTACCAGAACCGTCTCCATCCAAGGCGGCGCCTCGTACCGGTTCGCCGCCGAGTTTACGAAAACCCTAGCTGGCTCAGCCGGTGGAAAGGTACAGCAGAAATATCGCCGCAGTTGCTATTATGGAGGACGCTTGGGAGATCCAGTGAGTACAGTCGTCGCCAATCCATTGGCGGCTCAGAACGTGCAAAATCGCCGGAAGGCCGCTTTCATGGTCTTCGGCTGTACAATCTTCGGAGCTTTCGCCCAGATCCTTTTCAAGACCGGTTTGCGTTTGATGCCGCAGGTTACGCCACTCGCCGTGATGACGAATGTGCCGCTTCTCGCTGGACTTACTCTCTATGGAATCAGCACTTTGCTGCTTGTCATGGCCCTGCGGGAGGGTGAGTTATCGCTTCTCTACCCGGTTATTTCGCTCACATATGCCTGGGTGACGGTGCTTTCGGTTTTCTGGCTTGGAGAAACCCTGAACGTGTTCAAGGTGGTTGGCATATTGATTATCGTTTCGGGTGTAGCTATGTTGGGGAGGACCAGATCGTCGTGACCACCCCTGTCTCTTCGATGGTCCTGGTGCTGATTGGATCTTTCATCGGCTCTTTCGGCGCCGTATTTCTGAAATCGGGCGCGGGAAGAACGAATTGCCTCAAAACGCTGTTGTTTAACCCTAGGCTCGTCGCGGGCGTGACGCTTTTTCTTCTGTCTACGGTGTTTTATCTCTCCGGCATCCGGGAAGGAGAACTGACGATCCTCTACCCGATGGTGTCGCTGGGGTACGTATGGACGCTGCTGTGGTCGCGCCTTTTCTTTAAAGAGCCGCTGACGCGGAACAAGTTCCTCGGCCTGGGAATGATCCTCGCCGGAATTATAGTCTTGAGTTTCGGCAATCGCTGAGTTCCGTACTCACGACGGCTCCTGCCAGCGTTGTACGGGGTCCCATTCGCCCAATCGCCGCCGCCAGGTTACCAGGCGTGAGCGCATGCCGGCCAGCACAGCCGGCTGTTGTTTCGCGAGTGTCAGGTTGTGTTCTTCCAGGGGATCGCTTTCGAGATCGTACAACTCCTCATATACCGGTTTTGTGTCGAGATAGCGGATATATTTCCAACGTTCGTTACGTAGCCCTTCACTCCTCGGAATCTTCGGATGTTGGAACAGGTGTGAGTAATACCAGTCGCGCCGCCAGGCCACGTCCGTTCCCGCCAGGAGCGGCGCAAGATTCCGGCCCTGCATCGCCCGGGGCGGCTCCAGCCCAGCCAGGCCGAGCAGAGTGGGAGCGATGTCCACATTCAACGCCGGCCTTTTTACCCGGCTGCCACCCCGTGAGGACCTCAGACGCGGGTCCCGGATGATCAGCGGAGTCCTGATGGATTCCTCATGCATCAGCCATTTGCCCGCCAGCCCGTGCTCGCCCAGGAAAAAGCCGTTATCGGACGTGAAGACCACAACCGTGTTGTCCAGCAGACGCCTTGTTTCGAGCAGCTTCAACAGGCTTCCGGCGACCGCGTCCACCCCCGTAATGAGCCGGTAATATCCCTTTACCGATCGCTGGTACATCTCCGGCGTGGCAAAACGTATTTTCCAACGTTCCCTGCCCTCGGAGTTCTTCAAAAACGAAGGCAATGCCTCAAAATACCGTTCATCCGCCGTCTTGGGCAGGGGGATGGAATCGGAGCGGTACAGGCCCTCGTGAACGGGATCATAGAGAAACTGGCGCGGGTCACCGTCTTGAACATGGGGAGCTTTGAAACTCACGGACAGGCAGAACGGCTGATGGTCTGAAGAACTTTCGAGAAACTCCGCCGCCTGCTCCCCCAGAATTTGCGTCAGGTGAACCGTCTTTCCATTCCGCTCGTGATAATACCGGCCTTGTCCCGGAAAGCCTTTGAAATAATCGAAGTGCGCTGCCGGCAGGTTGCTGCCCACCCCGTATTTACCTATGAACCCTGTACGGTACCCCGCCTCGCGGAGGATCTGCGGATACGTCGCGCTTAACTGCTGCGGTGTGAAATCCCGCGTGAAACTGCTGATCCCGTGTGTTCGTTCATGCAGGCCGGTAAAGATGCTGGCCCGGCTGGTCATGCAAATGGCCGACGCACAGAAGTTGTTTTCGAACGTCACTCCTTCCCGGGCCA
>DASTMK010000043.1:0-12118 GCA_035714225.1 Bryobacteraceae bacterium
GTCAGGCATGGCGGCATCCGACCAGAATTGGAATGAGCACGTGTGCATAAATCGTAGCCCCAGACGTTTCTTCCGTCAAGACCCAAAATCGTAAATTTGCTAAAAATCTGCTTTACAAGCAAGCTCAGGATGAATAGAATCGTAATGCACACGTGTTCAAACGGCACAGACGGATGCTGATACTTCCGTGAGGAACGCGAACAAACCGGCTTCCATCAAAGACATCGCCCGCATTGCGCGCGTATCGCATTCCACTGTATCGCGCGCATTGCGCGAAAGCCCGTTGGTGAACCCGGAAACCGCTGAAAAGATCCGCCGCATCGCTGCGGAAAACGGATTCAGAACCAGCGCCATCGCCCGCAGTCTTGCTACTAGCCGGACCAGTACCATTGGCGTTGTCGTAACCAGCATTGCCGATCCGTTCGTGGCCGAAGTAGTCAGTGGAATCGAGAGCGAAGCGATTGCACACAACTACTCCGTGTTTCTCGCCAACTGCAACGCCGACCCGGGGCGCGAGCTCAAGGTCGTGCATTCGTTCGAGGACCGCCGCGTCGATGGCATCGTAGTAACCGCATCGCGTGTGGGCGCGCTCTATGGTTCGCTGCTCGAGCAGATGCAGATCCCGATCGTGCTGCTGAACAACCAGCATCCCAGCCACTTCGCACACTCCGTGCTGATAGAGAACTTCGAGGCAAGCCGCGGCGCCGTGAACCTGCTCGTTGAACTCGGTCATCGGCGCATCGCCTACATCGGAGACCGTTTCGGATACAGCTCGGATTCGGAACGCTTCAGCGGTTACCGGTCGGCCCTGGATGAAGCGGATATCCCCTTTCAACCGGACCTGGTCGTTCACGGCGACGGCAAGGCGGAAGGAGGAAGCGAGGCCATGGAGCGGCTGCTGGCCGCGCCCGAACGGCCCACGGCCGTATTCTGCTACAACGACATGACCGCTATCGGCGGCCTGAAGGCGATTCGGGCGCACGGGCTCAAGGTTCCCGACGACATTTCGCTGGTAGGCTTTGACGATCTGCCGCTGGCGCTGTATGTCGACCCTCCGCTTACGACCGTGCGCCAGCCGAAATTCGATATGGGCCGCCTGGCAATGCAGGTTTTATTGAAGCTGATCGCCGGTGTGGATGCCGAACAGGACGTTAAGGTGACCGGCAAGCTCATCGTGCGCCAGTCCACCGCGCCCCCCAAGGAGAAGACCGAATGCAACTACTCGTACGCCCCCAAAACGGGACGCAAGCGGAAACGCATGGCTTTCAGTTCCTCGCGTTCAGCAACCGCAAATTGAGACCGGGCGAGCGTGTGGAAGCGGATACGGCGGACCGCGAACTGGGCCTCGTACTGCTGGGCGGAACGTGCTCGGTTGCTTCGTCTCGCGGCAAGTGGACCGGCATCGGGCGGCGGCCGCACGTGTTCGCGGGAATGCCCCATGCGCTGTACCTGCCGGTTGCCACCCGCTATACCGTAATGGCCGATACCGAATGCGACCTCGCATTCTGCTATTGCAAAGCGGAAGAGTACCATCCGCCGGCACTGATTACGCCGGCCGAAATCGAGGTGGAGATTCGCGGAGCCGGAAACGCGACACGGCAGATTAACAAGATCATCCGGCCCGAGTTCCCCGCGCACCGCCTGCTGGTTGTCGAGGTGTACACGCCCGGTGGAAACTGGTCGAGCTATCCTCCGCACAAGCACGACGTCCACAATCCACCCGGAGAGGTTGACCTGGAAGAGATCTACTATTACCGCGTCGACCGCACCGAGGGTTATGCCATCCAGAAGGTCTATACGCCCGACCGCCGGCTGGATGAGACCATCACGGTTCGCGACGGCGAGATGGTATTAGTCCCCGAAGGCTATCATCCGGTGGTCGCTGCACACGGTTACAACGTTTACTATTTGAATGCCCTGGCAGGCTCCGCACGGTCTATGGCCGCCTCGGACGATCCCGACTACATCTGGGTCCGGGATACCTGGCGTGACAAAGACCCGCGCGTGCCGCTGGTCACGATGGAAATGGAAAACTGAGCTTTCGAGGTCTCGACGGATGCGAACACAACGACTAACCACGGCCCAGGCACTGGTCCGATTTCTGAAGAACCAATACGTAGAGCGCGACGGGCGGGAGCATCTGTTTTTTCACGGCGCCTGGGGTATTTTCGGTCACGGCTGCATTGCGGGCCTGGGTCAGGCGCTTCAGGAGAATCCGGATTTTCGTTACTACCAGTCGAAGAACGAACAGGCGTCGGTACACATCGCGACCGCGTTTGCGAAAACCAGAAACCGGCTCGGGACGTTTGCCTGCATCTCCTCGATCGGTCCTGGCGCGACGAATATGATCACGGGCGCCGCGACAGCCACCATCAATCACATCCCCGTACTGCTGCTGCCGGGCGACCTATTCGCGCGGCGGAATGTAGCTCCCGTATTGCAGCAACTCGAATCCGAGCATAGCCAGGATGTCTCGGTGAACGATGCATTCAAGCCCGTATCGCGTTATTGGGACCGCATCAATCGTCCGGACCAACTGATCTGTTCCGTGGTCGAAGCGATGCGAGTACTCACTTCCCCGGCGCAGACGGGCGCGGTAACCCTCGCGCTGCCACAGGATGTTCAGTCCGAAGCGTGGGACTATCCCGAGGAGATGTTCGAGAAGCGCGTGTGGCATATCCCGCGCGCAGAACCGGACCGCGCGATACTGGCGCGGGCCGCGGAAAGGATCCGGTCCTCAAAGCGGCCGCTCGTCGTCGCAGGAGGCGGCGTGCTATACAGCGACGCGACGGAAGCCCTGGCACAATTCGCGGCACAAACCGGCATCCCCGTGGGAGAAACACAGGCCGGGAAAGGATCGCTGCCGTTTGATCATCCGCAGAATTTGGGCGCCATAGGCGTTACGGGAACGCCCGGCGCCAACATCGCAGCGCGCGATGCCGACCTGGTGATCGCCGTTGGCACGCGGCTCAGCGACTTCACCACCGCGTCCAAGACAGCCTTCCAGAATCCGGATGTGCAATTCATCAACATCAACGTTGCGGAGTTTGACGCGTTCAAACACGCCGGTCTCCCCCTGGTTGCCGACGCTCGCGTCACTCTCGAAGCACTTGGCGCCGCACTGGCCGGATACCGTGTGCAGGACGATTTTGCGAATTGCATCCCGCAATGGAAAGACCGCTGGGAAAAAGAGACCGACCGGATTTACGGCTTGCGGCACGGCCCGCCCATCAGCCAAGGCGAGGTCATAGGGGCGGTAAACCGCGTGTCGCGGCCCCAGGACATCGTCGTTTGTGCGGCGGGCAGCCTGCCTGGCGATCTGCATAAGCTCTGGCGGACGCGCCAGCCGAATGGTTATCACCTCGAGTACGGCTACTCGTGCATGGGATACGAAATCGCCGGCGGACTCGGGGTGAAGATGGCGGACCCGTCCCGGGAAGTCTACGTTATGGTCGGCGACGGCTCGTTTCTCATGATGTCGTCCGAGATCGCCACCTCCGTTCAGGAAGGCTACAAGCTCAATATCGTCGTGCTCGATAACCACGGTTTCTCGAGCATCGGCGGGCTGTCTCAGGCGATCGGATCGCACGGCTTCGGTACGGATTACCGGCACAGAACGGAATCCGGCCAGCTCGATGGAGAGCACGTGCCCGTCGACTTTGCCGCGCTGTGCCAGGGACTCGGTGCGCGTACCGTTCGGGCCCGCACGCGCGAGGAACTGGAGAACGCACTCGAAGCAATGAAGCGCGACGACCGCACCACGGCGGTGGTGATCGAAGTGGATAAGGAGATGCGCGTTCCCGGTTACGAGTCCTGGTGGGATGTGCCCATCTCGGAGGTTTCCAGGATCGAGAGCATCCGCGCCGCCCGCGCCGCCTACGAAGAAGCACTGAAAAGGGAGCGGCGTCACGAAGTGGCCGCTGGTGCAAGATAGAACCATGACTGGAACAAATGAACTTCGCACGGACGTCCTGGATTACATTGGAGGGACTTGGCGCCGGCCTTCCTCGGATGCGGTGACGGAGGTACTGAATCCGGCTACAGGCGATGTGATCGCCCGCGCACCCGCAGGCTCCGCACAGGATGTCGAGGCCGCCGTGGAGGCCGCATCGGCTGCGTTTCCGGAATGGCGCTCGACTCCACCCGCCGACAGAATTCAGTACCTGTTTCGTCTTAAGCAGCTTCTTGACGATCACTTCGAGGAGATCGCCCGGATTACTACAACCGAAAACGGCAAGACTCTGTCCGAAGCTCGCGGGGAGCTGCGGCGCGGCATAGAGAACGTGGAGGTGGCGTGCGGCATCCCCATCCTGATGCAGGGCTACAACCTGGAGGACGTCGCAAGCGGCATCGATGAGTTGATGTTCCGCCAGCCGCTGGGCGTCGTTGCCGCGATCACGCCCTTCAATTTTCCGTCGATGATCCCGCTGTGGTTTCTGCCGTACGCAATCGCCTGCGGGAACACGTTCGTGCTGAAGCCGTCCGAGCGCGTGCCCTTCAGCATGATCCGTATCGCCGAGCTGATCGAGCAGACAGGCCTTCCCAAGGGAGTTGTGAACATCGTCAACGGGGGGAAGAATGCGGTAGACGCCCTGCTCGATCATCCCTCCGTGCAGGCGGTAAGCTTCGTGGGATCGACGGCGGTGGCTCGCTACATTTACTCGCGGGCGTCCGCCGCCGGCAAACGTGTGCAGTGCCAGGGAGGAGCGAAGAATCACGTCGTCGTTCTTCCGGACGCCGACCGGGAAACGACCACCCGGATCATCGCCGACAGCGCATACGGCTGCGCCGGGCAGCGGTGTTTAGCCGTTTCCGTGGCGGTGACTGTCGGAGAGGCGGGTGAATGGTTTCCGAAGTCCATTACGGAAACAGCCGCCGCTCTGAAGGTGGGCTCCGGACTCGAAGACGGCGTGCAGATGGGTCCCGTCATTACGCCCGCCAGCCGTGAGCGCATCCGAAGTCTGATCGCACAGGGCGCCTCCGACGGCGCGCGGCCCATTCTCGACGGCCGTGGCATAAGCCTTAGCGAATGGCCTCGCGGCAACTTCGTTGGCCCGACGGTACTCGACGGTGTGCCGGCGGCAAGCAGTCTGGCGGAAACGGAGATCTTCGGGCCGGTCCTCAGCGTCATTCATGCTTCGGGTGTGGACGAAGCGATGGAAATCATTGCGCGGAACTCTTACGGCAACGCCTCATCGATCTTCACCACCAGCGGTGCCGCGGCGCGCAAATTCCGCAATCAGATTCCCACGGGCAACGTGGGTGTGAATATCGGAGTGGCCGCGCCGATGGCGTATTTTCCGTTCAGTGGCTGGAAGGGCAGCTTCTTCGGGGTCCTTCACGCACAGGGACGCGACGCCGTCGAGTTCTATACCGACAAGAAGGTCGTCATCGAACGCTGGCCGAAAGAGTGGAGCCGGAGGTTCTAATGTCAACGGCAGTCGGGAGCAACGTGGCAATGCTTCGCGTCGGGAATGCACCCTGTTCGTGGGGGACTCTCGAGTTCGAAGAAGCCAAAGGCGAACAGATCGCGTTCGATCGAATGTTGGACGAACTCGCCGAGACCGGTTACACCGGTACGGAATTGGGCGACTGGGGCTACATGCCCACGGATGCCGCCGTTCTGAAGGCCGAACTTGACAAGCGCGGCTTGGTGATGCTGGGCGCTTTTGTGCCGGTTGCCCTGAAAGACCCGGCAGCCCACGAGCCCGGAATCGCGAATGCACTGAAGACCGCCCGCCTTCTGGCGGCGGTCTCGGCAGAGCCGAAGCCGTATCTCGTTCTGGCCGACAACAACGGCACGGTTCCGGAGCGGACCCGCAACGCCGGACGCATCACGCCGGAAATGGGTCTGAACGCGGAGGAGTGGCGCACCTTCGCCGGCGGCGCGAATCGTCTCGGCCGCGTGGTGCTGGAAGAAACCGGCCTGCGGACCGTGTTCCATCATCATTGTGCCGGCTACGTGGAGACACCCGATGAGATCGCACGCTTTCTCGAACTCACCGATCCCGGTGCGATAGGGCTGGTATTCGATACCGGCCATTATGCCTACGGTGCAGGGCACTGCGATGTCCTCCAGGGTTTGGAGCGATACAAGGAACGCGTCCTCTACATGCACCTGAAGGACTGCCAGCCCGAAGTGGCACGGCAGGCGCGGATCAACGAGTGGGACTATTTCGAAGCGCTGCGGCATGGCGTCTTCTGCGAGCTTGGGCAGGGGGGTGTGGACTTTCCGGCGGTGTTGCAGTGGTTAAAGAAGAATTCGTATGCGGGCTACACGTTGGTTGAGCAGGACGTGCTGCCGGGAATAGGCGCACCCAAAGAGAGCGCGCGGCGCAACCGCGAGTATCTTCGGTCGATTGAGAGGGCCTTGTGAATAAACAACTGAACTTCGGTCTGATCGGCGCCGGCCGCATCGGAAAAGTGCACGCCGAGACGATCGCATTTCGCATCCCCGAAGCGGCTCTGACCGCGGTTTCCGATATCGACGCCGAAGCGGCGGATGCGGTTGCCCGGTGTTGTGGAACCCCGCGCGTCGCCGCCAGCGCCGCCGAAATCTTTGCCGATCCCGCTATCGACGCGGTGATGATCTGCTCTTCCACCAACACCCATGCCGATTTGATCATCGAAGCCGCGCAGGCCGGCAAGCATATCTTTTGCGAGAAGCCGATCGATCACAGCCTCGAAAAGATCGACCGCGCGTTGGATGCCGTGAACAGGGCGGGCGTCAAGTTGCAAATCGGATTCAACCGCCGTTTCGATCCGAACTTCGCGCGCGTGCGCAGGTCTATCGCCACGGGAGAAATCGGCACACCGCACCTGCTGCATATCGTCAGCCGTGACCCCGGCCCACCGCCGCTCGCTTACATAAAAGTATCCGGCGGCCTGTTTCTCGACATGACGATTCACGATTTCGACATGGCGCGTTTCCTCGTCGGCAGCGAAGTGACGGAGGTGTACGCGGCCGCCGGAGTAAGAGTTGATCCCGATATCGGAAAAGCGGGCGATGTTGATACAGCGGTAATCGTGCTGCGCTTCGCGAATGGCGTCATCGGGACCATCGACAACTGCCGGCAGGCACCCTATGGCTACGATCAGCGGGTGGAAGTGTTGGGCGGCCTGGGCGCGATCGCGACGGAGAACTGCTATCCGAACCGCGCGGTCATCAGCACGGCGGAATCCGTGCGGCGGGATTTGCCCCTGAATTTTTTCATGGAGCGCTACGCGGAAAGCTTCGCCAACGAGTTACAGGCGTTTGTCGAAGCGATCGTCCACGACCAGCAGACACCGGTGACGGGCCTTGATGGCCGTGTACCCGTGGTAATGGCGCTGGCGGCCCGGAAGTCGCACGAAGAAGGCCGTCCGGTGCTGCTCGATGAAATTGCCGCGCCGGAGGCCCGCCTTGAAACCATCTCTCATTAGAGCCACGATCACGGATATCCAGTTCTGGCTGCCGGTGGTCGTTCTGATATTCGGAATTGCTCTCCTCGTGGTGCTCTCATGACCTTACCGGCAAGAGCCGCAAAGCAATCCACTCATTCCTTGCATACGCTCGGCGTCGCTTCTGGACTGGCGGCCGGCGCGTGGCTTGGAATGGCGGAAGCACCGACGAAACTGGTGACCGTGGGCTACTCGCCATTCCTGATCTCGCTGGGAATGGTGGCCGGCGTCTTCGTCGCGCGCTGGACGGTTCCTGTTGCGCTGAAGGGAACCACTTACATCTGGGCGGACCTTCGCGAAAAACCGCACCTCATTGTTTGGGCGGTGCTCGCCGGAATGCTGTGGGCCGTTGCGAACACGCTCACCATTTTCGCCATTCGCAATGTCGGGCTTTCCATCGCGTTTCCGCTGTGGAATACCAACAGCCTTGTAGGCCTGTTCTGGGGATGGTTGTTATTTAACGAACTGCGGGGCGCGGGTGGCAGACAACGCGCGAAGGTGCTAGGCGGAGCGGCGGCCATCGTGACCGGCGCCTGTTTGCTGGCGTATGCCACATCGCACCAATCCTCCTCCGGTCCCGCCGGTGCCGCCACCTTGGGAGTGATAGCGGCGATTGGCGCGGGCGTTCTGTGGGGAACGATGTACATTCCCTACCGGAAGGCGTACATCAGCGGCATGAACCCGCTGTCGTTCGTGACCGTTTTCACGTTCGGCGAATTGGGGACGGTCTTCACCCTTGCCGTCGTATTCGACGGTGGAGTTCAGAACGTCATCGTTGCTCTGGGACACGCGCGGCCCGCGCTGTTCTGGCTGTTTCTCGGCGGTTTCTGCTGGGTTCTGGGCGATCTGTTTCAGCAGTACGCCGCGAAGTACATCGGTATAAGCCGCGGAATTCCGCTGTCCAACACAAATCAACTTTGGGGTCTCGCCTGGGGCGCGCTCGTATTTGGCGAGTTCGCGGCCCACGGCTTCGCCGCGCAACTGCTTATCGTCGCCGGATCCCTCGTCATGATCGCAGGCGCGGCGGCCATCAGTACGGCAGAGGCGCCCGAGTCCGAACAGCGGTCCTGGCGGGACGCGATGGAACGGGAGTGCGATCGTTACGGCCTCGATCGCGATCGTGTCGCTTCCACCATGCAGGGCGAAGATCCGCTGGCCGCGGAACGCCGGCCGCGCCGCTGGTGGGAGTTAGTGATTGTAGCGGGAGCCGTGGCGTTGTTCGTCTGGCTCGCTGCCGGCGCGGAGCGTCAACCCCTGGATGTCAGCATTCCATGGATGGCCGCGCTGGTTGTCGCCTCGCTCGTATTCCTGATCGCCTGCGGGCTGTTGCTCTGGAAGAGAACCCGCTTTTCCTGAGGCGATTTGTGGGGCGGGAATTCAGCCCGTCTGTTTGCCGAAGGCTCTGCTGGTCTCTTTCCAGCGGCCCCGGGTGAAATCCGGGAACGGAACCGGCGCGCTGTTCTTCGCGACGGACAGATCGCTCAACGGTCCGGGTGCGCTCCACGCCGCGGCGTCGTAGACATCCATATCCGGCACAATGCCTTCCTTCATGCACTGTATGAGGCGATAGCACTCGATGAAATCCATCCCGCCGTGTCCGCCGAGCTTCCGGGCCGTCTCACCAAGCTCCTTCCAATAAGGGTGTTCATATTGAGCCTTGAAAGAGTCGATGGATCCCCATTCGTGCTTGCCCATGCTATCCAGATAAATGCGCGGCGGGTAGTCGCGAAAAATACCTTTGACGCCGGAAATCAGGTTGATCCTGTCGTAGGGCTGCGGAGACGTGACGTTGTGTTCCAACGTAATGAGCCTGCCCTTGGTGGTCTTGATGAGGCTGATGTTCATGTCGCCGCAGCGATAAGTTTCCTTGCGGCGCGGGTCGTTTGCCGGAACCTTCTGGTCCCGGAAATAGGCTAACGAGATAGCCGGAGAACTCATCGACACCATGGACTCGAACTTGTCGCCCCGATTAATGTCCATGTAATTGGCCACCGGACCGAGACCGTGCGTCGGATACAGGTTGCCATTGCGCTTAATATGATCTGTCCGGCGCCACAGACCTTCGCCGCGGTCCGAGAACAGGAGGTCGCGCAGGTCGTGATTGTAGGCGCAAGCCCCATGCGTGAGATCCCCGAAGACGCCCGCGCGGACCATGTTCAGCACGAGAAGTTCGTTATATCCGTAGCAGCAGTTCTCGAGCATGACACAATGCCGCCGGGTTTTTTCCGACGTATTCACCAGCTCCCAACATTCTTCGATAGTCGTTGCCGCGGGCACTTCTACCGCCACGTGCTTGCCCTGCTTCATGGCGTAGGCGGCCATGGGAACGTGCCAGTTCCAGGGGGTTCCGACGCAAACCAGGTCGATGTCGTCGCGCTTTGCCAATTCCTCGAACGCCCGCTCGCCCTGATGGTAGTAGGTGGGAACCTTGGAGTGTCCCAATTTCTCGAGGATGGCCTGCGCGCGGGGAAGCCTTTCCTTATCGATGTCGCACAAGGCCTGAACTTCGACCCCATCGACAGCCGCGAAGTTCCGCATGAGCCCCGTTCCGCGTCCACCTAAACCAATGAATCCCATCCGAACGGACTTCTTCGGTTCAAACTTCATCTCGTAAACGGTGTCGCCCTGGGCTTTCGGCTGCTGGCCCTGTGAGAGCCCCGCGCCGAGGGTGGTTAAGGAGGCAAACCGCAGCAAATCGCGGCGGGATGATTTCGTCAGATCGTCTTTCATATGTAATTCCTATCGAAGGTTAACTTAGATTATGGCGCGTTCGTAAGGCTCGCGGGTGGATGGAATACGCTTTACTCCAAAGCCCGGAACTGCCCTAAACCGAAATGGCACCCATAGCCCAGCGAAATCGGACCTGCAACGGGTTCGGTAAACTGGACAACAAATCCGTTGCCATACAATTGCCCATGTGTTCCGCCGCCGAGCAACCGCTCTAATCGATACTCGACCCACCGCCGTCCGCGCATATCCCTTTCATACTGCGCGATCACACGCGGCATAGTGCCGATGCCGCGTTTCTCCAATTCGCGGCAAAGCTGATCCGCAGCCGTATCAACCCAAATCCCACCACGCCGCTTCGTATGGCGTACCGGAACATAGGGTGTGATGGATTCCCATTTGGTCGATTTGCGGAAAAGATGATGGTTTCCTACATCGGTTTCGGTTCCGAGCGCGATCAGAACGGGCCGGATATCGGGGCGATTCTTTCCGACTTGTCGGAACTCGCGAAAACGATCCAGCGCTCGCAGTTCTCCATCGCCAAAACCCACCTCCGCATAGACTGTTAAATGATCTATCCGCCCATCCCGGTCTTCATCGGTTGGCAGAAAGAACGCGTGATTATGGTCCTGCCGTGGATTGCCGTCCGAATCCCTGCCGCTAAAGACCGGTGATGCAGTCCCGGAATGCAGAAGCCCGTAACAGCCTTGTAGTTCCTGGCAGGCGAACTCGCCAATGGCGATCGTCTCTGTAACTAATGGCCGGACCCGCGAGTACAGGGCGAATCGTGCAACAGTGTACTTTTTTGACGGCTTCTCGATTCGCCGCGATGCTCCACCGGCAAAACAATCCAACCGCCGCCAATACGTCACCCAAGCCGATCCTGGAGGGTCACTCCACCGTTCGTTTCGTAGGTCCAATGTAGTGCGGCACAGCGGCCAGGCTTCCGGTGCCGTGCCCTGTGCGATGGCTCTCGCCGAATCCACCGTCAGAACCCGGACCGCTTCAGTATCCACATCCGCGCCGGCCATACCCGGTCTCGGTGGATGACAGTTCGTAGCTGCCGTAGAGCGCTCCATCAGTCTCGCTTCGCACCAGGATTCAGCCCGGCCCAAATAGGTCAACTGCCGTAGTGCGGCATCAAGCGACAACGCCTCCTCTTGGGTCAAGTCGACGTCGGGCCAGACAACCTGAAGTTCGGTATTTCTATCCAGCACTGCGAACGTGTCAAAGACCAGGGTCCTGTTACCCCTGTAGAGTGGCATGTAGTGCCGCGCGTGCCCGATGGTTGCGGGAGGCAGATAGAATTCGGGCGGAGTTGCGAGTTTCTGTACGACGGATTCAAGAACAGCATCGCTTCCATCGGTTCGCACCTTCCATGCTGCGACAATCGCCCGCAGGATTCGCCAGGGAAATGGTGGCCACTCGACCGAGCCCTCGTTTACATGCCTTCCCCAGGCTGTCGCATGATAATGCCCGGAGGGAAATTTCAAGGCGATTGCTGTCGGCATCGCCTACTCCTTCCAAGCGACCTCAATCACCTCACCCAGTTCACCACTGCTTTTTAGCCCGGTAATCCCGTTCGCCACGAGCTTCGTCAATTCTTCCTGCGAAGGCAACTGGTAACCTGCGGGCCGGGTCACCACTAACCCATTCTTCAGTTCAAAGTCGCACGCCGTCCGCAGCCGTATCGGACTGCCCACCAATCGGCGTATTTTGAAAAGTGCCAAGGCAATAAGCAATTCCAAGGCATTCTCACTCAGGCGATAGCTTCTGAGCAGGGCAAGATCCAGGTTGAAGTAAGCTTTGACGGATTTAGCCGTGAACTCCTTGCGGTGGAACGGTACGTTACCAAATCCACGTTTGGCATCACCTTCCGGATCGACGCGGTCATTCTTAACACCCCCACTTTCTGCCGGCTTTATATCCGCTGCTTCGATGAATGCAGACA
>DASTMK010000044.1:0-19605 GCA_035714225.1 Bryobacteraceae bacterium
CCTCGGACCGGCAAGTGGCCCCACGCGCGAATCCACGGTGTCAAACTCCGGACTCGATTTCGGGTTGTCGGGGTCCGTCAGCCCGTAGAGGCGTACGAACAGATTGTGCTTCGCGCTGGCAAAAAACGACGGGCTGCCGAAGACCACGACCGAAGACGCATTGTGCGAAAGAAAGGACCCCCATAACGGGATGAATTCACGGACGGTAGCCGCCTGAACGGAAGCGCCCAAGCCGCCTTCGTATTCACGAACTCGTTGGTACAGCAATCCCGCCCACACCAAGGCCGCGGCAAGCAGCAATGCCAGCACCACAGTTACACGGTTCTGGTTCCGGAAAACCCGAAACCGCCGGACCGGCGCTTTGGACTCCGGCGGCCGCTGGCGGACCAACAGAGCGAACCGGCCTTTCGGGAGTTCCAGGACGACCGGGTCGGCGCTGCCTTCCGATTTGTAGTAGTCCTCCAGTTTTTGCCGGAGCCGGCCGACTTGCACCCTGACGGAAGCGTCCTTTTGCGGGTCGTATTCGGGAGGCTTGCCACAAGCCTCGATTCCGATCGTATATTCTTTTACTTCCTCGGGAGGATCGGAAAACGACTTCGAGCCCAAATAATCGAGCAGATGCCGGAGCGCGTCGGACTGGCGGAACACGTCACTCCGCATCACACGGTGAAGTTGCTGGCGCGCAGCTATCAAGGCTTCACTTTCGACCGCCAAGTGACATTGTACCGCCCTGCTCGTGATGTCCAGGTAACTTCTCCGCTACAGTTACGAGACCGTAACAGGCTGGTGTATCAAAGCGGTGGGAGCACATAATTGGGGGCGAACCATCAACATCATCGAAGATATGCTTCAGGCGAGGTGAGTTTATGAAGTGTCTAAGTTCCTTCTGGACAGCAGTGCCAGGTGTCCTCCTGTTACTCGCGGCGGCGCCCCTTCGCGCTCAGACCACGGCCTCTATTCTCGGAACGGTCACCGACGATACGAGCGCCGTTGTCGTAGGAGCCGCAGTACGGGCCGTGAACACCCTTACCAACGAAGTCCGCAACACCAAGACCGACGAAACCGGCTACTACCGTTTTGCGGAGCTGGGCGTTGGCCTGTACAACGTGGAAGCGGAAGCGGCAGGCTTCAAGACGGCTATCCGGCAGGGCATCGAGCTGTCATTGAATCGAAATGCAAGAGTCGATATCCAGCTTTCCGTCGGAGCGGTTACGGAAAGCGTCAGCGTGATCGCGGACGCACCACTAGTGGAGGCGACCACGAACGAAATGGGTGTTCTGGTCAGCCAGCAGCGTGTAGTGGAACTGCCTCTGAACGGCAGGAATACTCTCGGCCTGGTGGGTCTCATCCCGGGCGCGCAGGGACTCCAGACCGGGAACGCGCAGGGATTTATTGAGAATAAGGTCTCAATTAACGGCGCCCGCGAGGAAGACAGCAACTGGATGCTCGACGGCGGCGACAACACCTCCACGCTGCGAAACTACGGCAACGATGTTCCGAACCCCGATGCCGTGCAGGAGTTCCGGGTGGTGACCAGCAACTACTCGGCGGAATACGGCAGGACCGTCGGCGCCGTTGTGAACGTCGTCACAAAGGGAGGTACGAACGAATATCACGGCAGTCTCTTCCATTTCCTGCGAAATCGCAGCCTGAACGCCCGCGACTTCTTCGAACCCGATACTTCCCCGTTGGTGCAGAACCAGTTCGGAGGCAGCATGGGAGGCCGGATCCTTCGCGACAAAACCTTCTTTTTCGGTAGCTTTCAGGGATTCCGGCAGAGGACATCGGACTTTCGCAACAATGCCCTGGTTCCGACGCAGGCCGAACGGTCAGGCGATTTCTCGAGGACGGTCATCGGAGGAAACCCGGTTATCGTGAGGGATCCGCTAACGTCGCAGCCTTTTCCCAATAACATCATCCCGAAGGACCGGCTCAGCCCGATCGCGCAGAAGTACCTGGACATTGCGGTTCCGCTGCCGAACGATCCCGCCAGAGGGCCGAATGCCCTCGTGCAGCGTGCGAGCCATCCGAGAGACAACGACCAGTTTCTCGTGAAAATCGACCACCTTCTTTCAAACAACCACAAGCTTTCGGGTGCCTATTTCTGGAGCGACTCCGTCGATACCGACCGCTTCCTCGGCAGCACAGCCTTCGCCTGGCGCGACATCAAAAGCCGCCAGCACAACCTCAACATACACGAATACTGGACCATCAGCCCGACGATGTTGAACCACTTCCGGGCGACGTACACACGCAGCGCCGGCGATCGCAAAATCATGCCGGACAACATCACCATGCTCGATCTGGGGGCGAAATGGACCCCTCCGCCCGATGGCCCTCCGATGCCTCCCGATTTCGAAGTCGTCGGCTGGTTCGACAATGGAACGGCAAACGGCGGACCGAAGTACGCCAATCATTACACGCTGGCGGACACTTTCGATTGGGTGAAAGGCCGGCACGAGTTGAAGTTTGGCGCGGAGGGCTGGCTCCAGCGCATGACCGACGTTTCCACGGCGCCCCGCATGGGCGGCTCTTTCGTATTCGATGGAAGCGTTACGGGGAACGCGATGACCGATCTGCTGTTGAGCCAGGTCCGGACGCTGGAGGTTGCCAGCCAAACCTACAAAAGCCAGAACTCCTGGGTACTGCACTGGTTCGTGCAGGACAAGCTGCGGGTCAGCCGGAAACTGATATTGAATCTCGGTCTCCGGCATGAATTGAACACCTGGCCGGTTCATCCCCTGGATGCGCTGATCGCGATCGTTCCCGGCAGGCAGTCCACGTGCGTGCCCCAGGCGCCAGTGGGCGCGGTTTTCCCTTGCGATGACGGAGTGCCGCGCTCAGGCGTTCTCGGGGATTACAACAACTTCGCTCCCCGCGTCGGCATCGCCTACGACCTGACGGGCGACGGCAAGACGGTGGTCCGCACCGGATACGGCATCTCCTATTCTTTCAACTTTTTCAACGCACTCCAGGAGCAGCAGGTCAGCGTGCCGTTTCAATATCGGGCCACGATACGGAACACGACTCTGGAGGACCCCTATGCTCCCATCGGCGGTTCGCCCTTCCCGTTCCTTTTCGACGCCGCCCACCTGACATTTCCAGCCTCGGGGTCCTACGGATTCCAGGACTTCAACATGCGGACCGGCTATGTACAGCAGTACAACTTCTCCATTCAGCGGCAACTCGGGGCCGACTGGTCTGTTGAGGCGGCTTATGTCGGCAACGTGGGCCGGAAGCTCATGGGCCAGACCGATTTCAACGCGCCCCTCCGTACTCCGGACGCCAACAGGAATAACGTCGACCAGCGGCGGCCCTTGTATCCGGCCTTCAGGGATATGCGCATGACGGGTGGATTCGTAAATTCTTCGTACAACGCTCTCCAGACGCGGGTGGAACGGCGCTTCAGCCGCGGACTCACCGTGCTGGGCTCCTACACCTTCGGCAAAGCTCTGGATGAAAGCAGTTGGTACAGTTCGCGGAATGAATGGGCCGACACATATAACCGCGCGCTGAATAAAGGACGCGGGGAAAACGATCGCGCACACCTGTTGTCATTGTCTTGGGTTTGGGAGATCCCGGGTTTCAGCGGTTCATCCGGTCTGGCCAAAGCCCTGTTCCAGGGATGGTCGGCGAACGGTATTGCCACCTTCTATTCCGGCGGTCCCGTCGAGATCGCGACCGGCAAAGACAACGATTTCGACGGCAATTCCTCGGGTGACCGTCCGGACGTGGTTGGTGCGTGGAAACTCGATCCGAACCGCTCCCGAAGCGAAGTGATTCAGGCGTGGTTTAATCCGAAGGCATTCGTGGAGAACGGGCTGGGACAGCTCGGAATGCTGGGGAGGAACGTGGTGACCGGTCCAGGGATGAAGAACGTGGATCTCGGAATCTCGAGGAGCTTCCGGGTAACCGAAGCCAGCCGCTTGCAGTTCCGGGCGGAGGCATTCAACCTCTTCAACTGGGTGAATCTCGAAAGCCCGCAGGGCAATGTCTCCAATGCCCTGTTCGGCCAGATCACCAGCGCGCGCGATCCGCGCATTGTGCAGTTCGGACTGAAGTTCCTTTTCTGAAACTAGTCGTACCTGGTGCAGGCCCGCAAGGCAGTCAACAGCGGGCCTTGTCCCCACGGCACCACGGCATCACGAGGCATCTCGCGATAGTGCTGGCGGCGTGTGCTCGGGAAGGTTTCATAAGACACCCCCGCCAGCCGTCCATCAGCCTGAACATGTTGCCGCAGTAAAGCTAAAGCCGAATGCACCACCGGCAGGTAACCATCGCGATCCAGCCAACCGCGGCCGATGGCAGTGGCGAAGCCGTCGACTACAAACGCGGCAATCGAGGTCTCAATGTAGGATTCGGGATCGTCCAATATGGTGTGCCAGCCACCATCCGGAGTTTGCAGGGAGCGGAGGCGCCGCGCCAACCGCTGGAGCACTTCGATGAGCCGCCCGGCATCGGCATCAGACGGAGGGAGGAACTGTAACGTGGACGTCAGGCCAAGCAGACCCCAGCCGTTGCCCCGTCCCCAGAGAACGCCATTGCGCCGGCCCGTGTTCTCCATCCAGAAGTGATGGAACAGGTCCTCCTCTTCGTCGAACAGAAGTTCGATCTGCGGCAGAATATTGTCGAGTGCCAGGCGGCGAAACCGGTCCTCCCCGGTCACCTGGTATGCTTTGGCGAAAAACGGGCCGTCGAAGTGAACCGAGTCGACGAAGACGCACGCCCCGCCGTTCGCTACCTTGCTGGTTTGCGAGCGATAGTCCGGATGATCCCGCGGTAACTCCGGCGGCAGCTCGATGGCGGCGTTCTCATAGAGCACATATGCGCCGTGTTCGGTTTGCCGGAAGCCCTGCATATACTCAGCGTGCCGCAGAGCGGCATCGAGCAGCCTGAGTTCACCGGTCTGCTGATATACGCGCAGGAGCGCCACGCCGGGCAGTGTATAGTCAAACGCGCTGCGTGCCGCCTCCCGCGCCAGCCAGCCCGCGAACAGTCCTTGAACGAAGCGGAAATAGCTTGGGTTCCCGGTCAGCTCCGCGGCATCCAGCAATCCTTCGATGCCGATCGAATCGCCCCAGAACCAGACCTTCCACGGATGTGAGAGCAAGCGGTCCGCTGCGCGAGCTGCCGTGGATTGGACCCAGGCGGGATCCAGACTACCACTCAGGCACATGGAAATCCTTCGGATCGCTGAAGAAGGGCGGCTCGCGAACCGGTAATTCGCCGTTGAACACCGCATCGTCGATGGTGACGCCCAGGCCCGGCTTTCGAGGTGCGTCGATGTATCCGTCGCGAACGGTAAGTATTTCGGTATCGACGTAGCTGCCCAGGTTCCACGCGCCGAAGAACTCCGTGCCGGCGATCTCCTGAATCAGGAAGTTCGGAATAGCCAGGTCCAGATGAATGGCGGCCGCCGTCGCAACGGGGCCAAGAGCGTTGTGAGGCGCGATACGGATGCCCCTCTGCTCCGCGGCGAGAGCGATGGCCCTGATTTCGAGCAGGCCCCCGGCGTGCCCGATGTCGGGCTGAAGCACTGCGGCGGCATCGTGCCGGATCACTTCCTCGAACTGGCGGTAGCCGATCAGCCGGTCGCCGAGTGCGTACGGAATGCGGGTGCTGGCGGCCAGCTTCGCAATGGTTTCCACACCACAATACGGCGAAATGAAATCCTCGGCGAACAGGATTTGGAACTCTTCGAGCTCCGACAGAACGTGGCGGGCTTCGGCGAGTTTCCACCGGCTGGCCGGGTCGAGCATGAGATCGACGTGTGGGCCTACGGCTTCGCGCACCTGGCAGACAAGCTGCCGGGCTTCGTCGACGCATCGCGGATAAGGTGAGGGACAGTCGAGGGTTGGGCTGAACTTGATGGCGGTCAAGCCTTCGGCCACGCGCTTGCGCGCCTGCTCCTGCAAGTTGTCCCGGCTGCTCTCGCCGATCCACTTGTAGACGCGCACGCGGTCTCGCACCGGTCCCCCCAGCAGTTCGTACACAGGGACTCCGAGCGCCTGGCCTTTGATGTCCCAGAGCGCATGGTCGATGCCAGTCAGGGCGCTCGACACAACCGCGTCCGCGTGGTACCAGAGCGCGTCCTGCATTCTGCGCCGGTGCAGTTCCACAGGACGCGGGTCCTGGCCGACGAGGTATTCCCCGGCGATCCGGTGAACGACTGCCATTACCGCTTCCGGGACGGTTTCAACGGTCGCCTCACCGAAGCCGCGGATACCCTCGTCGGTATCGATCCGCAGGCAGGCCGAGCTGCCGCCGAGCCGCGCCGTCTTCACGCCGGTGATCTTCATCTCGGGTTTCCTTTCTTTAGCCGATGCATGGGATGCTCTCGCCCAGGTCAACCTTGATCACCTGGCCGTTCACGTCTTCAGCCAGCGGAGAGCAGAGCCAGAGGAAGGCGTCGGCGACCGCCTCCGGACGAACCATCCTGCGCATGGGGATCACACGGTCCACGATGGCGCGGTATGCCGGCTCGGTCTCGTAGATTTTGATGGAGGCGCCCGTGGAAACGTGCCCAGGAGCCACCACGTTGACCCGCACACCGTGTCCTGCGTATTCGAGGGCGAGGCACTTCGCCGTCATCTCGAGCGCCGCCTTCGCCGAGTTGTACGCCGAGAAGTTCGGCCAGGGAAGCGAGCCAACCAGCGACGAGGTGAAGACCAGGTGGCCTTTCGTCCCGCACCGGATCCATTGCGCCAGGACGGCACGCGCGAAGTTTACCTGTCCGAAATAGTTGAACCGGACGATGCGCTCGAACTCCTCCGCCGAGGTGGAAGCAAACGGGTGGATTCCGCAGCCGCCGGCGTGTCCCAACGCGATGTCCGTGCCGGGAAATCGGCTGAAGAGGTCCTCTACCGCGCGATCAACGGCAGCCGCATCGGTGACGTCCATCTGCTGGTAATAGCAGTCCGAGAAGCCCCGTTCCTCGCACATCCGGCGTCCTTCCACGTCGGGATGGATGTCGGTGAGGACGAGGGTCGCTTCCGCTTCCTGGAAGCGGCGGATCATTGCATCGGCGATGGCTCCCAGGGCGCCGGTGATGAGGACACATCTGCCGCTGAGATCGAGCGTAATCATACGTGGGCGACTCCTCTGGCGGCGGTGTACCGGCCTCCGGGAAGCTGCTGTAGAACCGACTTGACCGTCAGGTATTCCAGGTAACCGGCCACCGCGAAGCGGTAGTGGATGTCCTCCACCGGAGGCCACGAACGGAACCGGGAGCAGATCTGTTCCACATAGCCATCCACACCGAGGGGTTCGCCAGAGCACGAAGCCACGCACTCGAGATCGCGCAGCACGCAGGTTTTGCTGTCGGCCAACAGGTTCCGGAACTCGCTGGCGTCGAGCGGTGGCCAGTGGCCGGAGAAGACCGTCGATACGGGAATATCGGAAAGCCGTTCGATCGTAGCGAGGTATTCAGAGATGTGGCAATGCGTGGGTGGGATGGACGGCTTGCCGTCCCGATTGGGAACGGCAAGGCCGAGCACCGCATCGCCGATCAGCAGCACACCATCGTCTTCGCGCCAGAGCGCGATGTGCCCCCGTGTGTGTCCGGGAACATGCAGGACCCGCCAGGTACGGTGGCCGATCCGCAGCAGTTCCCGGTCCTCCAGCGTGCGGCTGACCGGGAAGTCGGGCCCGCAGGCATCGCGAAGTGCGCGCAGGGATTCGGGCGGGTATGCGGGGCCATAGCGTTCGGTAACAAGCCGGTCATGATCGGAGATCCAGTCCCGATCGAGCGCGTGACAGAGGATCTCGGCTTCGCGCAGCGACCCGGCGTCACCCAGATGGTCGGCGTCGGCGTGCGAGATGATGACGCGTGTCAGGGGCCCGGGGATTTCACCGCGAGCGAGCCGGGACTGAACCGACCCAGGCAGCGCCGCGTCGAACAGCACGCAACCAAAATCGTCCTCCAGTACGTAGAACTGGACCACGCGCGGCCCCATGGCATCGGCGAGACGGATCACGCCGTCTGTCATCGCCGCTCCTTGTCGCGGAACAGCACGTCCCATTCGCTCTGAAAGGTGTACTCGAAAACATCGCGAAGCACATCCTCAGGACGCGCCTCTGTTTCGCCTGCAAGGTAAGCGATGATCGGGTGGTGCAGTTCTGCCAGGCGCGAGCAATCGAACCCGGCTTGCGAAAGGACGATGTCCGCGAAGGCGAATACCGGTCCGGCTATGCGCTGTAGCGTTTCGGCGAGCAGCGCGTTATCACCGGTTTCCCAAACCAGCTTGTGAAAAGCAAAATCGGTGTTGGTGAATGCGCGGACGTCGCCCCGGCCGGCGGCTTCGAGCATCCGGGCATGAAGTTCCCGAAGTTCTGCCATGATCTCGGGGGTGACCTTAGGCCGCGCGAGTTCCAACGCCCAGCTTTCCAGCCGGTATCGCATGCTCATGATTTCCGCCAACTCTGCCTGAGTAAGCGAACGGATGACTGCACCGCGATTCGCCTGGACAGTGACCAGCCCCTCTTTTTCCAGCAGCAGAATGGCTTCGCGCACCGGTGCGCGGCTCACCCGCAACTGACTGGCGACCATTGCCTCTTGGATGGATTCCCCCGGACGGAAATCGCCGCGGTAAATCGCCTCCCGCAAATTGGAAGCAATCTGGGAGCGGAGATTTGTGGTCTCCAGGGGTTTTAGACTGACTGCCATATTGTTTTTCAACTGTACAACAGATTAGACGGTTTTTCAATTGTCGACATATCAATTGTTCAAAATTTCATTGACACGCCCTGCCTCTCGATGTACACTCCTGGAACAGTACAAGGTTGGTTCCGAAAAGAGAGGTTTGTGATGAAGCACTATACGCTTGTTGCGATGTCTGTCCTGTGCCTCTGCACGATGGCTGTTTCAGTGCGGGGACAGGATTATCGGGCGAAACTGTCCGGAGAGGTGACCGATCCCTCGGGAGCGTCCATGCCGCGGGTGAAGGTAGAGCTCACCAATAAGATCACACTGGCTGTTACGAGCACCGAAACGAACGAGTCCGGACTGTATCAATTCCAGTTTCTGGAGCCCGGCGAGTACCGGATATCTGTATCGAGCTCCGGCTTCAAGACTTTCGTGCAGGACGGAATCCGCTTGCAGACCGGGCAGCGCGCGGCAATCGACATCCGCTTGCAGGTGGGTGACACCGCAGAAAGGATTGAAGTGACGGCCGAGGTGGCAGCGCTCGACACGGAAAGTGCATCGCGGGGGCTTGTCGCCAACACGCTGTTGGTTCAGGAACTGCCGATCCGCTCGCGCAACCCGCTCAATGTCGTCAATCTGCTTCCTGGAACGACACAGCGTGGACCGGGTGTTTTCATGGCGTCCTTCCACAACTCCGCCAACGTCAACTTCGCCATCAGCGGGGGCAGCCCGCAGCAGAACGAGATCCTGGTGGACGGCGCGCCGAACACGGTACGCACCACCGGTGTGCAGAACAATGTTGCGCTCATGCCGGTTTCGGAGTCGGTAGGTGAGGTTGCCATCGTCACGAACGCCTACGACGCCTCCTATGGGCGCACGTCGGGCGGCGTCGTGAACTTCACGACGATGGGGGGAACGAATGAGCATCACCTGACCGGGTGGGGATTCCTGCGGAGGAAAGGCTGGAACGCGAATGCTTACCCGCTGAACGCGATCGGCAGCCCGCGTCCCGAACAGCAGGTAAACCAGTATGGCTTCCAGGTGGCCGGCCCGGTGGAAATTCCAAAGCTCATCCGGAAGAATGGCAGGACGAGTCTTTTCTACCTGGCTTCTTATGAGAGATACGGAGAGCTCTGGCCCCAGCCCATCCGGGTAAGCGTTCCCGAACCGGAAATGCGCACGGGCGATTTCAGCAAACTGCGCAACGCCGCGGGCGATCTGATCCAGATTTTCGATCCGTTCACCGCCACGCCCGACGCTTCCGGCAATCCAGTACGGCAGGCGTTTCCGAACAACGTGATACCGGCATCCCGAATCCATCCCGTCGCGGCGGCCGTGACAAAGTATTATCACGACCCGAACGACAGGGGACTTCCCAACCAGCGCTACTCGCAGGGCAACTTCAGCCTGCCGCTATTCTCGTACGATTTGAACTTCTGGAACTGGAACAGCCGCGTCGACGCCAACCTGGGAGAGATGAACCGCGTGTTTTTCCGGTATTCCACGAACAAGCATACGCAGGAGCGTACGATCAACGGGATTATCGGCCGGCCAGGCGAGCAGGCCTACAATCCGTTCCTGCGGCGCAACCATGCACTCATGCTCGACTGGGTCCGAATTATCAATCCTTCCACGACGCTCAACCTTCGGGGCAACTACGCCCGCTATATCGAGGGCTTCGACAGCGCCGGCAACTTCGGTTTCGATCTCACGACGCTGGGTCTTCCTTCCTCGCTCGTCCGCCAGTTGGCGGTGCCGGATTTCTTCGGAGTCTGGGCCATCGGCGGCTATACGCAGCTCGGCTTTGTTCCCAACCTGGAATACAACAACACGTATTCATTGCAATCGAACATCACCAAGATCTGGCGCAGCCACACGATCAAGGCCGGCATCGATGTGCGGCGCTGGCACTTCCTGGTGAACAATCCCGTGCAGCCGTTCCGCGTGCTTTCGAGCGCCGCTTTCACAAGGCAGGTGTGGAACAACTCGGCCAGCGAGGTGAACAGCGGTGACGGTTTCGCATCCTTCCTGCTGGGCGCCGTCGGCGGCGGCTCGGCGGATTTCGCCGTCCGCCCGTTTTATCGCTCCTGGTATTTCGCACCGTTCATTCAGGACGACTGGAAGGTCACCCGCAAGCTCACGCTCAACCTCGGGTTGCGTTGGGACTACAACCCCACGTCGGACGAGAAATACAACCGGCTGGTAACCGGCTTCGACCGGACCGCCGTCAGCCCCCTGGCCTCGACATATCCTCAGTTGGGCAACTTGCAAGGTGGCCTTACGTTCGCGGGCGTGAACGGCGAACGGCGCCAGGCGTCCAACCCCGATTTGAATACGATTCAGCCGCGAATCGGAGCCGCCTACCGCATCGGCGAGGCCACGGTCCTGCGGGGCGGCTACGGCCTGTTCTACGCCAACTGGCCAACCGGCGATTATCTACAGTCACAGGGGTTTTCAACGAGTACGGCATTGGTATCGTCGCTCGATGGGAGCCGCACGCCCCGGAGCGAAGCGCTGACAGATCCGTTCCCAGGCGGCGTCCAGCAGCCGATCGGTGCGGGGTTGGGGCTGAACACCTTTCTCGGCTCCAACTTCAACTGGTGGAACCAGGACGCGCGCCTGCCCCGGGTACACCAGTTTTCGTTCGGCGTTCAACGCCGCCTGACGTCGTCGTCATCCATTGATGTCTCCTACGTCGGGAGCCGCACGCACCATTTTCATACCAGCCTGCCGGCCAATCTCGTTTCCGACGATTTCATCGCCCAGTGCGATCCCTCGCGTGGCGGGAACCGCAGCTATTGCGATGCCCTGGTGCCGAACCCATTTGTGGGATTGCCCGAATTCGCCGGCACCAGCCTGGGGCTTTCCTCTACCATCAGCCGGCTGCGAGCCTCCCGGCCGTTCCCGCAATTCGACGGCGACCTGGTGGAGCTGGGCCGCAGCGACGGACGGATGTGGTACAACTCGGCGCAAATCGTTTACCGCCATGTGTTCCAGAAAGGCCTGATCGTGAATGCCAATTATACGTTCTCCAAGCAGGTCTCCCAAGAAGGCTGGCTGAACAATTACGCCGCAATTCCGCAGCGGAGCCTGGTGAGCTTCGACCGTACCCACGTACTGAAGGTGGCTGCCCACTACGAGCTCCCGTTCGGCAAAGGCCGAAGATTCGGTGCCGGCGCCGCTCCCGTGCTGGAGCGCGTCATCGGCGGCTGGGACCTCAACGTCTTCTACACCGCCAGTTCCGGGGAACCCGCCGATCTTCCAGGAAACGCGATCATGCTAAAGGACCCCAAGATCGAGGCGGACCGCGGCGCTACAATCGTGCGCGGCTGGAACCCCTGCGTACTGCAAACCAATGCCGATGGAAGCATCGTTCCCACGCGCGCGAGCACGGTAGTGAACGGATGCAGCCCCACGGATTTTTCCGGCTACGCGTGGCTGGTTCCCCGGAACGAGATGCTAACCTACCGGACGAATCCGCTTCGCAGCGGCCAGATCCGCATGCCGGCACAGTATTTCGCCGACATTTCGTTGAACAAGACCGTGAATATTACCGAACGGCTCCGGTTCCAGTTTCGCGCCGAAGCGTTCAACGCCTTCAACCGGTTCAATGTCTTTTCCGTCCGCTACAACTCGAACCCGCTCGACGCCAACGGGAACTTCGGCAGTTACCTGCCGAGCGACGCGGGAGCCTCATCGGGTCCGATGCGCGACTGCCCTCCGCGCTCGATACAACTTGGCATGAAACTGATGTGGTAGACGCTCATGTTATCGACACGACGAACCATCCTTCTTGGTGGCCTTTCGCAGTTGGCCTGGCCTGCCGAAGACTATACCCTGCGGGCCGGACGCGCCGAAGCTAGGCTCGCGCCTAGCGGCGGATTGGCGGACTTGCGCTTCGAACGGACACCACTGGTTTCTTCTGGACTCGGCGACGGTTGTCCGGAAATTTCGGTGGACGGCAAGCCGATCCGCTGTGACCGCCCGGTAAAGGCCAGCCGCACGCGGGACAGTATAGCTTTCGAATACCGTATCGCGAACCTGGAGGTTACCTATGAGGTGGCGCTGCGTGAACTGAAGGAAGATGCGGCGATGCTCGTTCAGCGCGTGGCCTGGAAAAGCGATCAGCGTTCTTCCGGCGCGATTGGGTTGCACGTGCCGCGGAACGTCAGGCTGCCGGCAGCGTCGCGAAGCATGTTCGTTCCAACGCGTGAAGGCGTGGGCAGGCGTATGGCCGTGCCGGATTCCAGGCAGCCGCCCTGGCTGTACCTGATGGCCGGCGGAGACCCGGAAGCCACGAAACAGCGGCTCGCGGCGCCGGTGCTTTCGGAGTACTCCACGGCGGACACCCTGCGCCTGACGATTGCATCAGAGCCGGGCTTCACTACTTCCTTTCGGGTTGCGGGAGCATCGGAACCCGGCTCGTTCGATTGGGTTCACACAACCGGCGGAGAAGCCGGGCAAGTGACGGCGCGAACCTTTTACACGGTGATTCACCGCGGCGCGGACCGCCGCGCTTATTACGCTCTTTACGACTCGGCCCTGGCGAATGTACGGCCGGGGCCGGCGTGGCTGCACGACATCACGATGGTCAGCTACGACTATCTGAGCAAGAACGGCCGCGGGTGGTTCGCCGACATCGACGCGCTCGCTAAACTGATGCCCGTTTCCGAGCGGAATCGGGTCGTCCTCACCATTCATGGCTGGTACGACTATGTGGGCCGCTACATATTTAATCCCCGCTCCAAGACGCTCGACCGCACATGGACCGCATTCTCCAATGTGAAAAGCCCCCAGTTTCTGGCGCACGCGCGCGGTCCGCGGTGGAAGACAGCGACTCATTGGGGATGGCGTAAGATCCTGGACGGCTTACGGCCAGTGGAGATGTCCATCGCCGATCTGCGCCGGCGCATGCGCTATGCGCGCGAGCGAGGGTTCCGCTGCATTCTGTATTTCGGCGACGGTGTGAACTCGGGCGACGGCCTGGCGGATGTCCACGAACCGGAGAAGGTTCTTGCGTGGGGAGGCTGGATCGGTCCCGAGACTTCGGGAAAAACCTACGCCCAGAACCCGCTGCATCCCGGCGTTCAGTCATTCTTCAAGGACTACCTGGCGGCGCTGCTGAACGAGTTCGGGCGCGACCTGGACGGTTTCGTTTGGGACGAGACGTTTCACGTCCGCGCCGGCCAGAAGGGTACGGATGCGGTGCCCGGGTACGCGGATGCCGCGATGATGAACCTGGTGAGCGATCTGCGCGCGGCCACGGAGCGCCACAACCCCGAGCTCGCTTTCCTCACGTCGGATATTGTCGGTCCGAACTATCAGGCGCCGTATGCGCTCGTATCACATGGCACTTACCAGGACTCCATGTCCGGCCTGCGCTACTGGCCGTACGGGCTGTTTCCGAACCTGCGTAATTCGCTGTGGTCGTGCAACTGGTATCACCAGACAACGTGGGACCGCAACGAGAAGACAGTGGCCACGTACGAACTGCCGGTTGCGATCTCGAACGGATACGGTGATGATACCGGCCCTTCGGACATGAACGACGAACAGATTCGCAAGACGATGGCGCTCTTCCGGCGGCTGGGCAACCGCAAGCTTGAGTTGGAGTGGATTGAAGAAAGCGGCGCACGGAGAACCTATAAAGGTCGCCCGGTGCCCACCGAGTGACGGTTATCGCTCCGCTTCCGCGTTAGCCGAATTACCGGCTGTAAATCACTACGCCCGCTGCAATCAGCACCAGCGCGATGAGGCTGGCAAGCAGAAGTCCGCTCTGAAGCAGCGAGTTTTCGACGACATTCTTGACCAGGCGCTCTTCGTTCTTCACCCGGTTTGCGAGGCTGTGCGTCATAACTCCAGACCTCCTTCCACGAGCACCCTCATTTTAGGACTTTTTCGCCCGAAGAACCAGCAATAAAAAGCAAGGCGCCTGGCTCCGTTGAGAGTGCGACAATCGGGGGGGGCGGGCTACCCATTGGAGAGATGAGGTGAGAAAGACCTTTTTGCAACCGGAAAGGGACGAGCGCGATACGGTTCCGCCGTTGCGAACTGCGGCGGAGCACGCTTTCTCGCGTGCGGCCGGCGCTCCGCTGATTGGAGGCAACCACGTGCGCTTGCTCAAAGACGCGCGGGAGAACTATCCCGCATGGCTTGACGCAATTGCCGCGGCGAAACACCACGTTCATTTCGAGAGCTACATCATTCACGAAGATGAACAGGGACGCGAGTTTGCGGACGCGTTGATCGCGAAAGCGGCGGAAGGCGTGCGCGTGCGGCTTATTTACGACTGGCTCGGCGGCTTCGGCAAGACATCCAAGCGATTTTGGAACCGTCTGCGGGCAGGCGGCGTCGAGGTGCGCTGTTATAACCCGCCGCGCTTCGAGAGTCCGCTCGGTTGGTTGTCGCGGGACCATCGCAAAATGCTCGTCGTGGACGGCGAAACAGGTTTCATCACTGGACTCTGTGTCGGCCAGATGTGGGTTGGAGATCAGCGGGAAAACAGGGATCCGTGGCGCGACACGGGAGTGGAAGTGCGAGGCTGCGCGGTGGCCGACATCGAGCGCGCGTTTGCGCAGATCTGGGCGCTAACCGGCGAGCCGCTGCCCGAGGATGAGGCAAGCGGTTTGGAAACACCCGCCCCCGCCGGCGGCATGATGATGAGGATTGTGGCCAGCGTGCCAGCGACGGCGGGTATGCTCCGGCTCGATCAGCTTGTGTCCGCGCTGGCCCGGAACAGGCTATGGCTGACGGATGCCTACTACGCTGGAACTACTTTATTTGTGCAGGCGCTGAGAGCGGCGGCCAAGGATGGAGTGGATGTGCGCCTCCTGGTACCGGGTGGGACGGATATTCCCTTGCTACGGCCGTTGTCGCGCGCGGGCTACCGGCCGCTGCTTGAAAGCGGCGTGCGCGTCTTCGAATGGAACGGCACGATGTTGCATGCGAAAACCGCGGTGGTAGACGGGCACTGGGCGCGCGTCGGCTCGACGAATCTCAACGTGGCGAGCTGGCTGAGCAACTGCGAGTTGGACGCCGTAATCGACGATGAATCCTTCGGGCGCGAGATGGAAGAGATGTACCTGGAGGATTTGAGCAACTCAACCGAGATTGTTCTGAACGTGAAACAGAAAATGCGCGCGCCGGGCGCTCCGCGCCACCCGCACCTGGGTCAGGGTAGCGGCAGCGTTGGACGTGTGGCAGCGGGAGGGATTCGGCTTGGCAGCGCGATCGGAGCCGCCTTTACCGACCGCCGCGTGCTGGGCCCGGTAGAAGCGCAGTTGATGCTGATGGCGGGGCTGCTGCTGATATCGTTGGCGGTTCTCTTTGCGTTCTTTCCCAAAGTGCTCGTTTACCCGGTGATCGTCTTCATGACGTGGATGGCGCTGGCGCTGGTTTACAAAGCATACAGATTGCGCCGCAACAGGAAGAGGCAGGAGCAACGGCCGAATCTATAGAATTTCCGGTGCGGCTGGTTGTCCAGCCGCACCGGATAGGAGATCGGACTACCAGGTCAGCCGCAATCCGAACTGAAGCGAGCGGGCACCGTTGCCCGACGTGGTGGCGTCGATGATGCCGCTGGTCGAATCGGGCGTCTTCGGGATGCCCGGCATGTTGAACACGTTGAAGAAGTCGATGGTCAGCCGGAAAAAGACGCGTTCGTTCACAGGAATGACTTTGAACAAAGAGGCGTTCTGATACCAGTTAAACAGGCCCTGGCCGTACTGGTTTCGCCAGGGGTTTAAGCCGGTGTCCAAGGGGATCCGCTGCAGGCTGCCGTCTTTCATCGGCACCCATACGTTGTTGCTTTCGTAGTAAGCGAACATCGGGTCATTGCGGTCGCCGCCGTCGGCAGGCGTGGGAATAAGAGGACTGTGCGCGGGTTTGTAATTGGACGGCACTCCCATCACCCCATTCGGCCGTCCTTGCGCGTCGTAGCTGTTGATCCGGTTCGCGGGGATATAGCCGTTGTAGTAGAGATAACCGTCCCGGCAAACGCCGCTGCGGCAATCCTGGATCGGGTACTTCGTGCCATAGATCTCAAGATCGTTGGGGAAGCTCCAGTTCGTGGCCGGAAGTGCCCACCACGTGCTGGTGAACGATCCATCTCCGGCGATCTGCCATCCGCCGACAATGCGATCCAGTACGGGACCTGCGCTGGATGCAAATCGCTTGCCCTTACCGAAAGGCAAATCGGCAATCCAGTTCCAGTTGAAGCGATGCTTCGGAATGTCGGTATCGCGCCGGTAGAACAGGAAACGAGCGCGCTCGTTATTATCTTGTGGCACGGCTCCAGGCAGGTAGATGCTGGCGGGAGGTAGAATGTCATCCCCCCAGCCGTTGCCGCCCGCCTTAAGGCTATTGCTCAGGACATAGAAAAACTGGAAGCCGTAGCCTTTCGAATACCGCCGCTGAACCTCAATTTGAATATTCTGAGAGTTCGACCACCCTGTTTTCTGGTACTCCTCAATTTCCCCGAACATGGTGGTTTCGAAACTCCGCCGGGCGGTGCCGGCGTAGGTGCCGGTAGGCAGAGGCACCCCCTGCGTAGCGAACCAGACGTAGCTGTTCGGCGCCTGGTTATAGGAATAGTACATATCCAGGCGCGAACCGTGCGTTGCGGCATAGCCCACCCGCAAAAGGGTGTTGTCTATCACTTCCTTCTCGAAGGTCAGGTTCCACTGGTGCGCCCTCGACGACGGCTGCTCCGGATTGAAGTAGCTTGTCAGGAACGAACCACGGCTGACGCCGCCCGGCCGGTTCAAATCGAGAACGTCACGGCTATTGACTCCGGCGACATACTGCGGCACCGCCCTCAAGCCGTAGGCGGGCAAGCGGTCCGGCGTCTGGGAGGAGTCCCCGAGGGAATTCGTGAAACGAGCCGTGGTGGGCGGATTTTGCCGCATGCGGGCGTTGAAATCCCGCAGAGGCATGGGATAAGCATAAATCCCGTAGCCGCCTCTCAGCACGAGTGACTTCGCACTATCGCTGAACCGGTAAGCGAAGCCCGCCCTCGGACCAAAGTCCCACTTGTTCAAGTGGATCAGGCCTTGCGGTAAGCCGACATCCTGCGGGCGGACAAACTGGAGCCCCATGTCGGTGTATACCTTCGTAATGGCCGGCGTGGTTGCATTGGCCCGGTACATCGTCTCCCAATCCGCTCCATTTACGACGGATTTTGTCGCCGGGTCGAAGCCGGTCAAAATATTGTCGGCTTCGCGAATGGGCGTATACATCTCCCAGCGAAGGCCCAGGTTCAGAGTGAGCCGGGAATTCACTTTGAAGTTGTCCTGCAAGTACAGCGAGATCTCGCTGTCGTGCAGGTCGTACCACTTGCGAACAAATTGCGCCGAATAGCTGCCCATTACTCCGATGAACAGATTCGCGGCGTTGTGGCCGGTGTACGGAACGGCGGCGTAAGTGGAACCCGATGCGGGATCGTACAGGCCGGTGGCGCCGCTCGAGGCGGCATGCGCGCCCTGAACCTGCTGCTGGTCCGGCAGCACGTTCATCTTCTCATAGCGGTAGCGGCCGCCGAACATCAACTCGTGCCGGCCGTGAACTTTGGTGAAGTTCTGATCGAAGTTGTAGATGTGGATGATGCTGTTGCGCCGGTTTGCCGCCGTGATGTACTCCATGCCGACGCCGGTGCTGGTAATGTTGGGGAACCCGTATTCGTCAAACGGATTAGGCAAGCCGAGTTTGTCGCCCCATTTCTCGGTATCGCCTACGTTGATCAGGTTCAGGTCCTCGACCGCCACATTGAACGATGTTTCGCTGAAGAAGGTAGGCGAAAACGTATGCGTCCAGGAAACCACTCCGGTATCGTTCCGGATGGGCCGGAAGGTGCCGTTAGCGGCGAAATCGAGCGTCGTTGGCGAGTTGTTGGGTCCGGACTGGGCATAGGTATCCCGTACACCGTGGCTGTAGCGGAAGAAAATCTGATCGGCATCGGAGATCCGATGATCGATCCGGGTGGTGGTGGTCCACTCCATGCGGTTGTTTGGCGCCTGGTAGAAGTAGTTGTCGGCAAGCAGCGGGTTCACCCCCGGCTCGGTCGGCATCGGCGTCACGCTGTACAAATACTTTGCGAGCGGACTCTGGCGGGACATTGGGATCTGGTTGTTTGGGAAAGGCTGCCGGCTCCAGTTCGCATCCGACGTCCACGGGTCGTATAAGTCATAGCGGCGTCCCGAGCCATCGACAAGTCCACTGAAGTCGCCTTGCCGCATTTCGGCGGTAGGCAGGCGTGCCAGTTTGGTCGTTGCGGTCCGGCTGCGAAATGCTTCGTAAGCGGAAAAGAAGAAGGTGCGGTTGCGCCCGTCGTAGACCTTCGGCAAGTAGATCGGCCCTCCGGCGGAGGCCCCGAACTCGTTCCGTACCAGGTGGGGAGGCCTGCTCCATTTGTCCTGCCGCGCGCGAGCTACGCCGAAACCCAAATTGTTGTTGCGCACGATTTCGAACAGTGAACCATGGAATTGGTTCGTGCCCGCGCGGGTATTGACGATGACGGTTCCAGGCCGGTTCATCTTCGCGGAAGAGTTGTTTGTCTCTACGCGAAATTCCTCGATGGTGTCCATCCCCGGAGGACGGCCGGCAATTTCGCCGATGTCGCGGTTGGCGAGCACCGCGCCATCCTGGAGGAACTCGACACCCCATCTCAGCCCCCAGACGCGTGGGGTCATGGATGCGCCGTCAATGCCCGGTGTGGTGCGCCCGACCAGAGACTGAAACATGCGCCCACTGATGGGCAACTGGTCGATCCGCGCACGGTCTGTCACCGCTGCTAGAGTCGGGCTTGTAGTAGTGACCAGGGGTGCGGCATCCGCGATCACCGTGACTTCGGTCGCCGTAGACCCAACGGTCATAGTAGCGTCCACGACAGCGGTTTCACCGGTCTGTAAGAGAAACTCTCCCTTGAAATTCTCCATCCCGGCGGCTTCGATCATAATGCTATAGCG
>DASTMK010000045.1:0-19942 GCA_035714225.1 Bryobacteraceae bacterium
TTGTTCACGCCGACGATCACGGGTGCGACGACTTCCTGACCCGGCACGCCAGCCCGGCCGGTTACTCCGGACGGAGTGACTGCGCCGAGCCCGGTGGCAAACACTTGCAGGATCTCGCCGCGCCGCGCCGGATTCTGAGGCGTTACGAAGCTTCCGTCCGCACGGGTTATCACGGGATACGCCCGTGAGCTTCCCCGCGGGATCGTCTCGAAGAGGCCCGGCTGTACCGCGAGCACCGGCACGTCGGAAATCGTGCTGGAACCGGCGCCCGCTCTCACGGTAATCGTGGTAACGCCACCGGCCGGAAGGTCGAACGGAGCTTGCACGGAAACCTGCTCGCGGCCGCCCTGGTTAGCGACTGCAAAGATGGGGGCCGGCGTGTTTCCGAACAGCACCTCCACGCCTTCCAGGTTTGTGGGCAAGGAGCCAATGAAGGGGTTCGCCTCCCTGGTTCCCTGGATGCCGGGTACGATGTTGGTCCCGAAAATAGTGACGATGCCGCCGGGAACGACACCCTGCTGGAAGCTGGCGCCGTTGACGATGCCCGCACGCTCCACACTAGGCCCGACCGGAACCACCGTCAGCGAGAATGTTGCCGACCCGGTTCCGCTTGTCGCGGTTATCACCACGGGGCCCGTGCTTGCGCCGGCCGTCACCGTCACCTGTGCCCTGCCTTGAGCATTGGTAGTGACGCTGGAGCTGGATACGGTCGCGCTGCCGCTCGTTACGGCAAAGCTTACGGGAGTGTTTGGCAAAAGCGCCCCTTGAGCGTCCCGGACCTCCGCGACGAGCGGTTGCGCGAAGGCTTGATCGAGGATAGCCGCTTGCCCGCCGCCGGAAATTGCCGTCACTTGCCCCGCCGCGGACGCGACTTGAACGGTGAAGGTTGCGGAGGCTTCAGCGGTGGTTACTCGAATCTCGCACGATCCCGCCACGTTACCGAGCCGCACCAGCGTTTGCACGCGACCCTGGTTATTGGCGGTGGTTGAGGAGCCGGTAAGGGTTGCGCATTGGTTCACCGCTTCCCACTGAATGCCTGTGGCAAAAGGAAGCAGGTTGCCCAAGCTATCGCGGACCTCCGCAACAAGAGCTTGCGGAAGCTGCTGACCGGCGCTGCCGCTCTGATTGTTGCCCTGGATCGGTGTGATCTCGGCCGGTACGCCGGCTTGAATTCTTAGAGCAAAAGTCCGCTGCATGTAACCGCCGACATCGATCGTCAACTGGGTTTCACCCGGTCTCGGTCCCAGAACGAGATTGCAAACGGCGACGCCCTGGGCATCCGTCAGTACGGTGCCACCCGCGCAGGCCGCGGTAGGTCCCGTGGCGGGATCTGCGCTAGTCCCGGCAGTGAGGCCCACGTTGGGAATTCCGCTTCCAAACGACACGCCTGCCTGGCGTAACACCTGGACCGCGACGGCATTCGTTATCGTCTGGCCAGCCCGGCCTTCGAGCACCCCGGTTTGACTCCCGAAGGAGAACGTCACGGCAGGAGGCGGTATCGGCGCGGGCGGACTGCCGAGAGTGAAAGTCGGAAATGCAGTGATGTAGAAGGTAGCAGTGCCGTACAGTGTATTCGCCACGATGGTGGCGGCCGCGAGTTCCGCGCTCTGTAAAGGTGAAGTGCTGAAGGTGGCAACGGCTCTTCCAAGCGCGTCCGTGAGATCTTGATGCGAGGTCACGGTAACCGGCGCCCCCCCGATTCCAATCACACCGGGAGACCACGACACCTGGGTGCCGCCGACGGGGTTGCCTTCCGAGTCGCGAACCTGAACGACAAGCTGCCGGCCGGCCGTTGCGGCATTCACCAACTGGCCCTGTCCGGAAATCGCCGTTACCCCGGTACCCGTTTCGCCGCCTTCGCCCACGGCAACACCAATCGACACGCTTAGCCCCGCCCCGGCCGTCGCTCGCACTGTAAATGCGCCGGCGAACGGAGGAGCAGTCACATTGGTACGCGCCAGACCGTCCATACCGGTGTTTACGGCCGGATTCAATATCGTCGCGCCAATGCCGTCGGTAGCGAACGCCACCGGCGTGTTATAGACCGGCTTCCCGGTAACGTCGATTACCCGGACCGTCAGCATAGTCGTCATTCCCGGCGGAACGATCGGCGACGGACCAACGGCGGTCAGACCCGCGGGAAAAACGCCGGTCGCCGCGCCCGCATAAGCCAACACAGCCGGCAGCCCCGCGACTCCGGCGCTGGCCGGCGTATCGAGTCCATCGGTCGTAAAGAGAGAGGTAGCCGAGCGATACAGGGTGGTGGGACTGAGAAAAAAGAGGTACCTTGCGTTGGGCTTCTCTTCGGAAGCTACAACCGAGGTGATGCCGGAAACGCTCGCCACAACCGGCGTGATAGCGGGAGGATTGAGTGTAATCGAATACAGGCGCCCGTCCGAACCCGCGGCGAACGCCCGGCTGTTGGAAGTCACCGCGAGCTTGCCGGCAGCGTTGGCGTCGAAGATCTGCCCTAACGAGGAAACGGGAGTTACCATACGGGAACTCACGTCCAGTATCGAAACCGGTCCTGCCCCAAAACCGGCGCGGTTCAGCGCAATGCCGCGAAGGCCATCGGGTGTGAATTGCAGCTTTCCAGGCTGCCCGCTCGCCATCATCTCAGCCCGGATCGCCATTGTGCCTCGCCCGTCGATCTCATAGACCGCGTTCGAAGAGGACACATACACCCATCCTCCGGGCGCTGTCGCCACATTGGCTCCGCTCTGGGGAAGGGTGACAAAAGCGACAGTCGCGTTCGTGATCAGATCTACCGCGCTCACCTGAGTAGTACCCGAACCGACAAAAAAGGCGCGGGTGGAATCGACGCTGACCGCGACGTCCGAGGGGACAAAGCCGAGGTTCACCGCTACGGGCGCGGTATCGACAGTTGTATCGAGGAGATAAGCCGTAGCCGCCGCTATTGCCAGTTTCCGGCCATCGGGCGATAACTCGGCTGCCGTGATCGCACCGAGCGAGTGCCTTGCAATCACATTTCCCGCAGCGTCGGCGACGACCAGACTATCGACCGCCGAACTGGAGACGATATACAACCGCGATCCGTCGGGCTTCGAGAATACCTTGAAAGCGTTCGGCGCCTGCATAATGCTTCCAACCTGAAACAGTGACACAGGTGTCAGCATGGTCACCGTCTGGTTCACATTAGACGGTCCCGGCAGAACGAAGACATTTGCCGCCTGCAGCCCGGGTGCAACAAAGATTGCCAAGATCAAATAAGCTGCGAGCAGTTTAGAGAGACCCATTCTTTGCTCCTGAAATAGAAGTTCTGGTGCCGATGAGGACGCGGGAAAAACCTTCTTACACTTATCACACTTGAGACACAAAAAAAAGGAGGGGCATTTCTGCCCCTCCTTTTCTTCGACTGCAAAATACGACTACTGGTTCAACGCTTCGGCAGCGGCGAGACCACGAGTTTCACCGCCAGGACCCATGACCAGAGCAAGGTAGCCCTGTGCCAGGTTCTGAGCACCGACATCGCTGATGAAGGCATAACCATGCGCATAGAGGAAGTTGCACTGCGCGATGATGTAGCCCTGGAAGCCAGCTACCGGACCGGCGCCGAGATTACCGCCGGCCGACAGCGACAGCACGAGTTGCTGTCCAGCATTGATTGCCTGCGACGTCTGAGCCGGAGGATTCGTGCCGGGAGCAGCGGTCGTGCCGCCGTAGAAATTCAGGACGCAGGTGCCGCCCTGTGCATTGGAACTGCTGAACGGATCCTGCGACGTGTTGGTGATCGCAATACCCGTATCAAAACCAGCCTGGTTGGTAACGAACGGGAAGAGCAGGTTCGTCACGCAAGCGGCGATCCGGATGATGTCAGCCGAGGTTCCCGGTCCGACAAAGCGCGGAATCGGCTGGTTCTGGCTGGCGCTGGTGACGACGCTCAGAGGAGCGAAGCTGCCCGTCACTGTGCCGGTGCCGAGAGCCGGAACGTTGTTGGCGAAATTCGGAGTGTAAGCGAATACAACGCCGAAGGTAAGGCTTTCCAGCGTGGAATTCGACTGTGGACCCACTCCAGTGACTTCCCAAACAGCCATACCGGCGCCATTGACCGTGTTCACCTGAACCAAGTCCCATCCACCAGCGGTGCCACCCTTGATGATGCCGCTGGCATCCGGGAAGCCGCCGGCGCCATTGAGGTCGGTACCGGAGACGTAAGCGGCAACCAGTCCATCCGTCGCAGGCGTCGCCTGATTGGTGTTGGTGGTTGTGACGTAAGCTGTCACGCCCGCCGGCAGGCCGTTAAACCGTGCCATCACCCTGGTACCGGTGTTCGCGATACCGGCCGCTGCATTCAACGCATCCAGCGTGAAGCCGGACTCGGTGTTGTAGTTCGTACCAATCAAATTCTGTACGATGGCTCCACCGGTAAGGGCGCCCCGGGTCTTGAAAGCGGTGGGGAAACCCTCTTCGTATTCGAGCACGGCATTGATGCTGCCGCTCTCGTCCGGATCGGGACTTGTCAGATCGCGGTTGACCGCGACGCACTGCCGGAGGTTTCTGGCATGTGCGGCCAGACTGAAGTCCAGCCCTCTGGATACGAAGGCAACCGGCAACTGCGCCGGGTTCACCGGAATGGTCGTCGCGCCGCTGATGGAGATGAACGCGATAGCCTGGTTCTGGATAAACGAAGTAGAAACGCCGATACCGCTGGCGTTCACGCGCAGGTTCGTGATGCGGAGGATGCGGGTGCCGGTCGTGCCGGGGGCATCCACCGGGATACCGAGGAACGCAACAGCGTTCTCAGCCACGCGGCGTGCGAGGTACGTGTTATTTGCACCAGCCGGAACCACGCCCGGGATGGGGCCGAGCTGCCTGGCACCCACGGCCGGATCGTCAATCAACAGCGTTGCTTCGGTCGTGCTATTGCTGTCCAATATTCTGCTGGTGATCTGTGTGTTGAGGAAGATCTGAATGTTCACCTGCGGGACAGCCGCCGGGTCTGCGGCCGGCACGCCGCCGGTGCACTGCAGAACGATGTCACCGACCAGCTCGGTAATGCCTTCACCCCGGATGATGGGCGTCACGGCGCCTGTCGTAGCGCTGCAACTGAAGGCTGTTTGGGCGCTGGCGGTACTCATCGAGCCCAACATTAGAGCTACGAGCGCCAGCACCGGTAACCACTTGCGAAAATCTGCCATTTCCTTCTCCTTGTGGAAATCTGAAATCGAGTCGAATTGATGGAAGTGCTTCAACCTGAGCCTCAATGGGAGTATCGCCGCCGCACAGCCAGCTCTCTACCGCCTGTATTCGAACGACGTCCACTCATATATCCGTACAAGCTCGATCGTTTTTGTTTTATACAACTTTTTTAAATCTGTGCTCGCGGGATTCACGCATAATGAATGCCGCTGATACTTGGACGCAGTCAAAACATTCATATCACTCCATGCGAGAACAAGTCAAGCATAAAGTGGAATCCAGCATCCGAAATTACTAATCGACCACGAGCCAAGCCAGTTTGCAATTACATCATGGGAAGGTAACACTAGTCAACAGGCAGGACACCTGAATGCGGCAATGTTCCATCGAACGGTGAAATCTTCGCATCGATAGCGGTATTCCGAAGGCCGAACGGTACGGCGAGCCGGCCTGATTGCCGGCCGGCGCGCCGTAGCGGATCCGCTCATTCTTCTACATATCGTTGCAATTTCTTAAGGCGCGATTTCAGCTCTTCGGAAGCATCCCTCATCTGGTTGGTGTCGTAAATCACTCTCGGTGTCATAAATATAATCAGCTCGGTGCGCCCTTTGCTGTACGATTTACTTCCGAAGGCCGCTCCGATACCCGGGATACGGTGAAGAAGAGGAAATCCGCTGCTGGTAGCCCCAGCGTCTTCCTGGATGATTCCGCCGATGGCGATCGTGTCCCCATCCTGCACAGTCACCTGGGTCTGAACGGCCCTTTTGGAAAAAGCGGGCGAATTAATGCCCTCGGTCGGCGGCGGCTCAGGCGCGCTCACTTCCTGGTTGATGACCAGCGTCACGATGCCCGACGGGTTTACCCGGGCCAGAATAGCCAAGGTCACACCGGTGTTCCGGTTCGAGATGGTTTGTGCGAATAGCGAACTGCCGCCGGTCTGCACGCCGGTCGCCGCTTGAGCGGTTAAGGTGGGCACTTCCGATCCGACGTTGATCGTGGCCGGAATGCTGTCGGTGGCGATCACGCTCGGCGCCGACAGGATCCTCGTGAACGTCGCACTCTCGCGCGCTTCCAGGAACGCCAACAGTTCACGGCTCTGGCCGACGAGAGTCCCGATCGTGAAGTTCAAGACACCGCCGTCCAGCTTCGCCCGGAACTGGTTCGTGGGAACCGCGGCGCCGCCCGATTCACCCCGCCTCTGCAGAAACGCCGAAACGCCGCTGGCCAGCGCGCCTGTCAACGACACTTCGTAGATTTTCGCGTCCACCAGAACCTGGCGCGGCGGAATGTCCAACTCGCGGAGGATCTTCAGAATACTTTCATACTCCTGTTGTGTTCCCTGTATGAGCAAGGTGTTGTCCATGGGATTCGGAACAACGCGTGGAATCCGTCCGCCGGCCATTCCATAGGAAGATGCGCCAAGATATGTCCCGGTCTGGTCGGCCGAGCCGGTGGTTGCAGCACCAGCTTGAGTACCCTGGCCCGTCACTGTCCCCGGTAGCGGCGTGCCTGGCGTGGCGAAGGTTGTTGGAATCGGAGCACCCATCCCATAGCCGCCCATGCCGCCGTAGCCACCCATGCCGTAACCACCCATCCCATAACCGCCCATGCCGCCGTAGCCGCCCATGCCATAACCACCCATCCCATAGCCGCCCATACCGCCCATACCCCCGTAGCCACCCATGCCGTAACCACCCATACCGCCATAGCCGCCCATGCCGCCATAGCCGCCCATGCCGTAACCACCCATGCCGTAACCACCCATGCCGTAACCATATCCGCCGTACAGCATCATGATGGACCCCGCGAGGCCCTCCGCACGGCCGTACTTCACACGGTACACATAGTTGTCCACAGCGCCCGCGGTCACCTTCACCGCCACATCCACGCGTTTGAGCCATTTCTCGACTTCCTCGAAGACACCTGGATTCGGCGCGATGGCGATAAGAGTGTTGATGCGGTCGAGCGGAAGGAATTTGATGGGTGTGTTTTTCTCGCTGAGGGAAATGCCCTTGAAAATGCTTTCGAGCTCGCCCGCAATGTCGCTCGGCCTTCCATTCGTCACCTCGAACAACCGGACGCGCTGGCTCGCGAACCGCTCGCTGTCAAAGAGTGCGATGAGTTCCATCAGCCGGTTGAGGTTGCGCCCACTGTCGAGAATCAACAAGAGATTCGCCGGCGGATACGTCACCGTCGTGGAGTTCTCGCCCATGAACGGCTGTAGTACTTTCACCAGTTCATCCACCGTCGCGTACTTCAGAAAAACCAAATTCAGGTACGTCCGGTCGTTCTCCGGAATCTGCTGGATGTCTGTCGTGGGCTCAAGGGGCAGCCGCGAAATCTGGTCGAGCGGGACGATGCGGTAGATATCGCCCACCTGCACCATACCGGCGTTGTTGATACGAAGAATTAATTCGAGCAGGTTTCGCGGATCCAGATCTCTCGTATCGCCGTAAGTATTCAGAACCACCGCCCCCTTCAGGCGGGGATCGAGAATGTAGTTGATCTTCAGGATGCGCGCGAGCTGGTCAATCACCTGCGACAGTGAGGCATTCTGCAAAGAGAGCCCGCCAAAGCTGACCGCGCCCGGTGGGCTGGGCTGCGGCGTAGTGGCCGTCGGGCCTTGCGGCTTCGCGGCAGCGGCCGGCGGCTGCGGGCTCTGTTGTGTTCCGGTTTGAGGCTGTGCCTGGGGCGGCGGTTGTTTCGGTTCTTCCTGCTTTTCGGCTTGTGGGCGATAGATGGGACCAAACCCCGGCGGCAATCCACGCGGCGGCGGTGGAATCTCTTGCGCAAAAAGCAACGGCAGGGCCATCAGGGCCGCGATTCGACTGGAGAGAACCTTCACGCGCTACTCCTTCACGCTTCCGGACGCCGCTTCATCCGGCTGGTCCGCTGCCGGCTTCGGTGGGTAGTCCCGTTCCCAAACCGCCCGCTCCACTCCGGTCAACTCGGATTTCTTTCTTGTCCACTGCGATTTTCCGAAGGGTGTTTGGCGAGTAAAGCGGACGCTGTCGCCTTCTTCGGCTGCGGTCATTTCGGGTGGCACATCCTGCGTCGTCGCCCCGGACTCCGGAGCGCCCTCTTCCTTGCGCACGCCGAACGGCGTTCTGGTGTAAGTCCAGACTTTTCCGTTGGAATCCGTGTAGAGGTAGCTATTCGATCCAACCTGCTTCGCATCGGGAGGGATAGTGAGCTGAGGGGTCGCGCGCGGTTCGGCTTTGCGGACGCTAGTCGAAGCCCGTGGCGCGGCTTTGCGCGATTCCGTCTTACGCTTCCCGGATCCTTCGCCTGCGGCGCAGACAAACGGCACACTGATCGCCAGTAAAATCAGAAGTCTCATAATTTGTTTTCCTGCTACTTGACCGGTTCCCATCGGCACGATTCACCGAAGGGGGTCTTCGTCACGACTTTCCGCATGCTTCCCTGAACGGTGCCGGAAGGCGATGTATCGCCCGGCTGGCATGCCTTCAAATCGGCGCCGATATCCGCACCCGGACCGGATGCCGCCGGTCCCGCGGACACCGTTGTCGCCGATGTAACTTTCGACCCCGCGGCGGCCGGCGGCGGCGCGGCCTCTGCCGTCTCCGGCTTGCTCTTATCCATTAATTCATCGAGCGTCCGGGTAACCGTTTCCCCATTCCACTCGAACGCGATCTCGCGATTGTTCGCGGCCAGCAATTTGAACTGGCCGATCGCCTCGCCTACCTGATAGCCTCGCTGCGGCCCTCCGGGTTTCTCGCTCAGGAACACTGTGGGACCGCCGCCAAAATCCATGACGCCGTGCGCCACCGGCAACGCCGGCATCGGAGCGGGTTCGGCGGCTTCGATGACGACGTTTGGATTCCTGTCTTTTGAAAACAGCATCATCTGCGCTACTTCCGCGTACGACCCGGCGGTTACCGGGTTCACCGGTGCGGCGGGAGCGATCGGTGGCGCCGGCAAAGCCTTCACGGTTTGTTCCAGCAGTTTCGTCTCTCGCTCGCGCGCCGCCAACCAGTCCTGCCGCAAACGCGAGCCCAGCCATAACACCAGCGCCAGCAGAACGATATTCAACAGCCACAACTTGCTTTTCAAAACTGCCCGGGTCCTTTCTTCTCCGGCAGGAGGCGCTTCGGAACCAGACCCGACACGGTCAATCTCACCGGCACGAGCTTTTCCTTGTTGCTCGTGGCGCCGATGCGCAAGTCCGTGGTGGCAATCAATTCCGGCTGAGCAGTCAGCTCGGCCAGAACGTTCACAACCTGCTCGATGCCGCACTCCATCGACACCGAAACCGATACTTCGCCGTAATCGTCTCCGAATGGCTTCGGCTGCGCGAACTCGTTGCCTCGAATGTCCACCACCGGCGTCTGCGCGCGCCCGATGCGCCGCAGGATTTGCAGCAACTGCGCCTGCGCCTGGGCTGCCGTATCGGCCTGAATCAATCCCTTTTCACGCTGTGCAAGCTCGGCGGCCACTTGCTTTAGCGCATCCTGTTTTCCGGGTGTTGTGGCCGCCATCTGCCGCACGCGTGTCAGACGCTTTTCGGCTGCCGGAACAGAATCGGCCACCACGACCACAGCCGCCGGAGACGAATCGCGGGATAAAACCTGGAACAGGACGATCGCGGCGACGGCCATGGCCAGAATGGCTAACGCTCGCTTGTCCCGTTGCCCGATCGTCATTCGGGCACCCCCTCCCGCGTCGTACGAATGCGAAACACTTCCCCCGTTCCGGTGCGCCCCAATGGCATCGTGAACTGCGAGTCCTGAAACAGGGGCGATTCGTCGAGCACTTTCAACAACGGTGCGGCCTGCTCCGCTTCGCCCGCGATGTGCACGAACGCTCGCGTGACCTCGAGCTGGCTCACCCAGATGGGCGGCGCCAGCACCGTCGTCAATTCGTTTACCACGTCCATGTCGTGTTTCGACCGGCGGCGAAAATTATCGAGCAAGGCGGTGCGCCGGCGCGCGAGCTGTGTGTCGCGGTCCAGCGCCGCCACCTGCCGCGCGTGCGGCTCGAGCTTGGCGATCTCGGATTCCAGCACCGAAAGATAACGCCGTTCCCGATACTTGCCGTGCACTGCCAGCGCGCTTAGCAGCAGCAGAAGGCAAGCCCCGAGAAAGATCGTAGGAACATACATCAATCGCGAGCTTGTGCTTCGCCTGCCGGCGGGCAGCAGATTCGCCGCGAGCGCCAGGCGCGGGCACGCGCCCGCCAGCGCCGCCGCATACGGAAGCGCTCTTTCGCCCAGCGCGCGACGGTACTCTTCGTCGTCCGAGGGAGCGTCTTTCGGCAACGGCAGCAGTTCCCGCAGGTGTCCGGTCTCGCTGTCCGGTTCCAGGCGCAACTCCGCGAGGGCCAGTGTCCGCGCCCTCTCTTCACTTCCGCGGACCTCCGCGGAAAAAACGGCCCGCGCCTCGCTTTCCCCGTAAATCTCCACCGAACCGTTGAAGGGCCGTATTACCGCGAAGCCATCTGCCGGTGGACTGGAGAGCAACCGGATGGCGGAGTAGATCGCCGCCGCCGAGAAGGTAAACGAAGCCGTCTTGATGCCGGCCTCGGCGAACAGCGATGTATAGCGGTCTACGGTCTCACGCCGCGCAATTCCGATCAGAATCGAGGAACTCGAACCCAATCGCGCCCAGGCATAGACGACGTCGTCCTCCGGGTAGGGGTGCTGAGAATCCACTTGCAGCGCAATGGCGGCTTCCAGATCCCTGTCCGGCACCCCGGGAAGGTTCAGTTGCCGGACAATGATCTCCGCACGTGGCAGCAGGACCGCCGCCGCTATATGTCCGGCTCCAAGCTTTTTTGTGAAGGCCGCGTATTCGGCGCCCCACTCCGATGCGGGGCGTGCAGCATACTTCTCGATTGTGGCGGATCCGAGGATTTGGGAGCCAGTGGGCCGCACGCGCGTCACAAGCACGTGCAGGTCGTCGCCCGAAATCTCGATGGCGACGCCCGTACCAAAAGCCAGCCAGCGCCGGATTTTCGTACTCACTGCCATGCCCGAAGGTCCACCCATGTGTTGTCGTACCAGCGAAGCACGGTGTACGGCGGCTCTTTTGCAAAATCTGCCGGATACTTGACCACCGCCGCCACCGAGCGCCGCAAATCGGAAACCCGGTTTTCACCTATACGTAACTGCGCTGTTGCGCGAATCGTAAAAATCGTTCCCGCGCTCACTGCCAATTTGCGGAAACCCGGCCCACCCGCCTCGGCCAGTGGCGCCAGATCGGCGGGGGAGCGAAACGGCAGCACCCGCCGCCGCTCCAGAATGGCCGCGATCGAATTGGGCGTCAGTCCAATAGCCGCCATCAAAACCGGGGATACGGTATTCACGTCAAAGCCGGCGAGAGCCCCATAAACGGAAAGGCAGTCCCGAAGGCCGCCCCGCGGAATGAGGTTGCCTTCGGGGCCGCGCTCGTAGCTTCCATAAAACAGGTCCGGCGTCATACCTTTCACAAGGAGAAGTTCTTCAATCTCCTGAAAAGACGCATGGCGCGCGCGAAAAGACGGAGCCAGCGAAAGATAATACTGGTCGAAGAGTGTGACGGCGCCGGGGGGCACTGCCGACCGCCAGTCGATGATACCGGCCACGATCTCGTCCGCCTGCCCCGGCGGGATACCGGCGGCAAGCATCAGGCGAAGCAGTTCTTCGGCGGGAGCGGTATTGATGTTCAGCTTGGAAGTTTCCGGAATCACCTCCACAAAAACTTCTCCGGTTGGAAATGGCATCCGCAGAAATGGCTTATCCGGCCCGTAGTAGCGCGGAGTGCCATCGGGGTTCCGGTATTGAGGCCCCCACTGCATGTAGAGCAACGCGCGGTCTACAGCACCCGCCGCGAGATAGTATGCGCGCACGGAATCCGCGTGCGTCGACGCCCGCTCCGTTTCCCCGCGCACGGAGTTCGCGACGGAGAACGCGATGGCCGACAGGGCCGCCGACAGCCAGAGCACAGCCAGCAAAGCCCCGCCGCGCTGGACAGACCACTCCCTCACGGTCGTGGCTCGGAAACGAATACTGAGCCGCGAGCGTAAGCGAGCGGTTCCCGGGGCGCTAGTTCTCATAAGTCACCATCGGATCCTTGGTTACCCGGATGGGAGCGGTCAGCGAAATCAGTTGAACTCGCGACGGGTCGGGACGCAGCGGTGCCATCTCCACGCGAACCGCCATGGGCAGGTCCGCCCGCACCCATCGCGGAGTCCACCGCTCGAACTCCGGCGGCGGCGCGGGCTCACGATACATAAACCGGCAGAACGCCAATTTATCCGCCAGCACGAACGACCGCGGACCCACCTGGACCGGTGGAAACCGCGGCACGGGAGCGCCCGTGATCGGATCCGGTCCCAGGCCAAAGCAGAACGGCGCGGTGGAAAGCGATCCCGCAAACAAATGTTCGTTGACCACCAGGCGAACGCCTTCCCGGTTCTCGCCCGGAATAACCTGAAATTCCAGCAGACGCGGCATTCCTCTCGCGGCTTCCTGCAGCGAATAGGAAGAGACGAATCGCATGGATTCGATGTCGCCCTGGAAGAAGCTCATGCGCGTGGGAGGCCTGTCCGGCGTCTCCACGCAATCGCCTTGCACTGCCATGAAGCCGGCGATCTGCTGCTCCAGAATCTGTTGCGCGCCGGCGACACGGCGGTTCTCCATGAGCCTGGCGTTCGACTTCTCCATCGCGCCGAATCCTACACGAATCGCCATGAGGATGCCGAGCGAAACCAGGCCGACCAGGCTCACCGCGATCAGCAGTTCGAGCAGTGTGACACCGCGGGACGCCCGCTTCACTGGACCACGCCTCCGGCTACAATATCTTCACGTGTCAGGGTGCCGCGGCGGTAGCCCTCCAGCGTAAACGTGCGCCGCTGCTCGCCGGCCGTCCACCAGACCTCCAATTCCACGCGTTCCAGAATCGGCGTGCCGGGGCCGGCTTTCGGCGGCATTTCGAAAGGCGTCACACGCGCGCGCCATCCCGATTTCATTCCTTCGGGGGCTTCCAACGCGCCTTCGATCACCACCAGCCTGGGAAGCCTGGACTGAACCAGAAGCTCGTCCATCTTCGTCCGGGCCAGAAGCGCGGCACGATCGTAATCGATCAGGCGCGAGCCGCTGCGCATGGAGGTGGACAGGCTGCTCAGCAGGCCGGCGACGGCAACCGCCATGATGACCGTTGCCACCAGCACCTCGAGCAATGTGAAACCGCGTTGATTCACTGCTGTTCTACCCGCTCCACCTGCGGTACGCCGGTCGCCGGATCCACCCGCACGATACGCCGCGCGCCCCGCCGGTTCACAATCTCCACGCCGAAGCGCGGTACTGTGCCGCCCGGGTAGAGCATGAACCGGCGCGCATCTTCGGATTGATGCGGGGATTCATACGGCAAGGGAGGCAGCACGGCGGCGATCTCCACTCCATCGGGCAATGTCATTTCGCGCAGGAAGCCCGGCTCACTGGACCGCAATCTCAGAAGGTTCTCACCCGGCGCAATCGTTACCTCCATCACCTGCTGCCTGCGCTGCGCGCGATTCAAACCGCTATTGAAAAAACTGACGATGGAGTTGGTAGCGGACGACAGCCGCAGCGAATCCAAGCCGGAGTTCACCGAAGGAAAAGTGATGCCGGCGAGCAGCGCCAGAAGCGCGGCGACGACCATCATTTCCATCAGCGTCACACCGCGCTCGGAACCACTCCCTGACGGTCGCGGCTCAGAAACGGAGCCGTGCGCGTCAGCGAGCGGTCTGATGGCCCACGACCGTAAACAGGCGGAATACGGCTTCACTGAGTTTTCCAACTGACAACGTCGCCGTTGATCCCTTCACCCCCGGGCTGGCCGTCGGCTCCGTACGAGATGACATCCGGCTCGTCTCCATGTTCGCCGGGATAGACGTACACATACGGACGGCCCCACGGGTCCACCGGTATCTCGGCCGGCAGATACGGCCCCTGCCACTGGTTGACGTTCTGCGGGCGCGTGCGCAGCGCCTGCAAGCCCTGCTCGGTGGTGGGAAAGGTTCCGGTGTCGAGCTTATACGTGCCGATCGCCGTCATGAATGAATTAATCTGCGTGCGGGCCGCGGTAATCCGCGCGGTGTCGGTCTTCTGCAACATGCGTGGCGCAACCACGGCGGCAAACAGCGCGATGATCGTCACCACCACCAGCATTTCAATCAGCGTCACACCAGCCTGGCGCCGTTCGGTTCGTTTTTTCATTGGAAGCTCCATTTCCACGGCCTCGTCAGATGGCCACTTCGTTGATGCTCGTGATGGCGAGCAGCATGCTGAGGATGAGCGCGCCCACCATGATACCCATAACCAGAATGATCAACGGCTCAAACAGCGCCGTGAACCGTTTGATGGCAGCACGCGTGTCGGCGTCGTAGATGTCGGCCATGCGGCTGAACATCTGATGCAACTGGCCGGTCTCTTCGCCGACGCTCAGCAGGTGTCCCGCCAGCGGCGGAAACTGGGCCGTTTTCTTCAGCGGTCCGGCGATGCCCTCCCCGCGCTTCACTCCTTGCGCCACCTGCGCTAGAGAGCCGGCAATCAGACTGTTGTTCAGAATCGCGCTGGCGATGCTCAGCGATTGCACCAGGGGAACGCTGTTGGCGATGAGCGTCGACATCGCCCGCGCAAACCGCGCGGTCTCAGCCTTGCGCAGCGCGTCTCCGAGCAGCGGGATTCGCAGCCGGAAGCGGTCCCACCACAGCCTTCCGCCGGATGTGCGGACGTAGGCGCTCCAGGCCAGTATTACTCCTACCATCGAGGCAATACCGATCCAGCCGTACGCCTGAACGAACCGGCTGGTCTCCAGCATGATCTTCGTGGGCAGCGGCATTTCGATTCGCGATTCCTCGAACACCGAAGCAAAGCGCGGCACAACAAAATACATCAGCACCAGAATGGAGGCCAGCCCGACCACTGCCAATAGCGCCGGGTACACCATGGAGGAGACGATGTAGTTGCGCAGGTCGTCACGCGTTCGTTCGAAGTCCGAGAGCTTTTCAAACACTACCCCCAGCGAGCCGCTCGCCTCGCCCGCCCGCACCATGTTGACGTACAGTTGGGAGAAATGGGCCGGGTGGGTTGACAGGCTGTCGGCCAGCGATTTGCCGCTCTTCAACACCCGCAGAATGTCCAGCACGATAAAGCGGAATTGAGGCCGCTCGGTAAGCTCGCTGGTGATGGAAAGCGCGCGGTCCAACGGCACACCGGCGTTGAGAAGCGTCGAAAGCTCCTGCGTGAAGAACAGAACATCGCGCCGCTTGCCGCGGTTCATCGCCGGCAGCTTCAGTTCGAACGATTTTTTCTGCTGGACTCCTACATAGACGGGCGTGAGCCCCTGCTTGCGCAGTTCCGAAGCGGCCAGCTTTTCGGTATCCGCCGTCAGAGTGCCGCTGCGAACTTTTCCATCCGCTGCGACCGCCCTGAAATGGAAGCTCGCCATTAAAACTCCTGCGTCACCCGCATGACTTCGTCCGCCGTGCTCAACCCGTTGCCGACCTTCAGCCAGCCGTCCTCGCGGAGGGTGCGCATTCCATTACGCCGCGCGGCCGCCGTAATATCAACCGCGTCGGCGTTGTTCATGATGAGCCGCCGGATCTCGTCGTTCAATTCCATCATCTCGAAGATGCCCACACGGCCGGTGTAGCCCGTACCGAAACAGCTATCGCATCCCGCGCCGCGATAAGTGTCCACCAGGTTGCCGTCGGGTGTCATCCTCTGCCCGGCGGGCTGCTTGCAGGCGGGGCAGATGACGCGCACAAGCCGCTGCGCCAGCACAGCTACTAAGGACGAAGTAATCAGGTAGTTTTCCACGCCCATGTCGGTCAGTCGCGTGATGGCGCTCGGTGCGTCGTTCGTGTGGAGCGTAGAAAAAACAAGGTGGCCCGTAAGAGCCGAACGAATTGCGATGTCGGCCGTTTCGCGATCGCGTATTTCGCCCACCATGATGACGTCGGGGTCCTGGCGCACGATGTGGCGCAGGCCGGAAGCGAACGTTAACCCGATTTGGGGATTCACATGGATCTGGTTGATGCCGTCCATCTGGTATTCCACCGGGTCTTCGATGGTGATGATCTTCTTGTCGGGCAGGTTGATGCGCTTCAGGGCGGAATAAAGCGTGGTCGATTTGCCGCTGCCCGTAGGGCCGGTCACCAGAAAGATACCGTGCGGTAAGGACGTGAAGTGCTCCATGCGCGCGAGCATCGCGTCGTCGAAGCCGAGACTCCGCAGATCGTAAAAATCGCCCGCCGAGCGGTCGAGCAACCGCATCACAACACTTTCGCCGTACAGCGTCGGCAGGGTGGATACGCGGAGGTCGATCTCGCGCCCCAACGTCTTGGTCTTGATCCGGCCGTCCTGCGGGAGCCGGCGCTCAGCGATATTGAGTTTCGCCATCAGCTTCACGCGGGAAATGATGGCTGCCTTCAACTCGCGCGGCGGCGGGTCCTGTTCGTACAGCACGCCGTCCACGCGATACCGTATGCGGAACTGCTTCTCGAACGGCTCGACGTGGATGTCGCTGGCACGCTTCTCCACAGCTTGGGCAATCATGGCGTTCACCAGCCGGATGACAGGCGCCTCGCTCGCCATGTCGCGCAACTGTTCCAGATCTTCGGACGCTTGCCCGCCGTCCTCGAATTCGGCCTCCGCCGCCTTCTCCGCCTGGCCGTAGTACTTGTCGATCGCGTCGAGGATCTCCTGCTCCGGAGCGAGCGCGGGCTCGACTTTCAGGCCCGTCACCGCCGTGACCGTGGAGATTGTTTCCAGGTCCAGCGGATCGGCCATCGCCAGCGACACCGTGGAGTCAAACAACGCTACCGGAAGGCAACGGAACTGGCGCAAAAAACGCGGGGACAAGCCTTCGGTTTCCGGTGTTACCGGAGGAGGCCCATCAATCGCGACCAGGGGAAGGGATAACTGATCGGACAATGCCGCCAGCACATCGCGCTGGGCGATGAAGCCCAGATCGACAAGAATTTTCCCGATTTTCTCGCCGCGTTCTTTTTGGATTTCGAGAGCCCGCTCCAGCTCATCGCCGGTGATGAGCTTTCGTTCGATCAGTACCTCTCCCAGGCGCATCGTCAGTATTCCCGGACTTTGAGAGCGGCATCGAGAGCAGGCCGGGCAATCCCCCCCGCCTTGTATTCGACCAGCGTTCTGCGCGGTGCCTGCATCAAAATCTGCGAGGGGAGCCCTTGCCTTCTCTCCCACTCCCAGTAAAAGATCGTAACGGCAACCACAATCTGCTGATCGAGCGGTACGGTGTCCAGAGCGGCCGCCGTATCGACAAGCATGTCGCGCATGACATCGCGGAGCCGGTCTACGCGCTCCAGCTTCCGTACGCGGAGTTGTTCCTTTTGCGGATCTGTGTATCTCGGACGAAACGGAGTGAGCGAAGCGCTCGGCAGCAGATCGACCTCGGCGGTGAGGACTACACCATAGCCGTCCAGGTAGACGCCGCGCGAGGAACCGATCAGGCGGATGGGATTATCGATGTCGAACTTTTCGATGCGGCCGTTGAAGTTTGCTTCTACAGGCTGTATGGCGGTATAGCCCACGCGCACCGTATCCTGCGCGGAGAGAACCGGCAGCGCGAGACACAATAGCAGAGCGGCATATCTCATCGCGACGGCACCATTTCGCTGCTCGCCAGCCGTGGATATTGCAGGATGTCAACCTGCTTCTTCAGAAGCGTAAACGCCTGTTCGAACGTCACCAGATCCGCTCGGCGTTCGAAGTTCATTTTGCTTTCGGAGGCAGCCACCAGTTTTGCCATCTCCGTACGCAGCCGTGCGTCGTGCTCCGCTACGGCCTGAGCGACAGCAGCCGGTATGCGTCTGGACACCTCGGCTTCGATGCGAGCCTCGACCGCTTCCTGGTTGTAGGCGGCGGTCTCAGGCACAGCGGGCGCCGGACGGGTCAGCCCATGCACCAGAATCGCCGCCGCCAGCACCATCGCCGAGACGAAACCGAGGCGCGGCGCCGAGTTCCATAGGCGCTGCCACCAGCCCGGCTCGAACACCCGATCCGAAACAAAAGCGATCCGCCGCGGCATTTCCACGTCCGGCACGGACGCAAGCGCCGCCTGAGCCGTTCGCAGCCTCTCCAGTTCTTCACTGCATGCAGGACATGCACGTACATGCGCTTCAACCGTGAGGCAATCCGGCCCGGGCAATTCGCCGAGCAGATAGTCCTTCAAAACATCAGGCGAGCAATTCATTCCACACCCCGCGCTTTCACTGGAGCCAAAGCGTCTTTCAGAAGGTCGAGCGCCGTGTACAACCGCGACTTCACCGTCGAAACCGGACACGAAAGAATTTCCGACATCTCCTCGAATTTGAATCCCTGGTAGATCTTGAGCACTACCGCTTCCCGCTGGTCCGCCGACAACGTCGCCATGGCCCGCTCGATGGCGATACTCACTTCGATGGGCAGCATTCGCGGATTGTGCGCGGGCGCCGGCGGTTCCTTCAGCTCGGTTTCCGGGCGATTCTTCCTTAGCAGGGAATACGATTCGTTGTGCGCGATCCGGAACAGCCACGGCCCGAACCGGGCAGGGTCTTCCAGCTTCCCGAGATTCTGATATGCCTTCAGAAAAACATCCTGCGTCACGTCCAACCCGTCTTCCCGATGCCCGACCAGCCGGTAGATGTAATTGAAGACACGTTTTTCCCATCGGGAAACAAGGATGTTGTAGGCGTCCACGTTCCCCTTGCGAGCCTTGTGAATGAGGTCGCGGTCTTCAACCTCCCGAAAGATCAAATCTTCGGCTCCAATGCGTAGAGACGCGGCTGGTGATGAAAAAGTCGGAGATGGAAGATCATGCGGTCAGGTATCGCGCAAACTGCAGCGTGACCGGTTTGTTCAACCGTTCGAAATCCCGGTACTTCATGTACACGACGTCGCGGTGTGTACCGGCGTTGAAGGCGATCTCCTCTTCCTCAGCCATTGAGCCATCCACATAGAGAGGAAGCCCAAAAAGACTGCCCATGGGCGGCATAGCGCCCAGTTCGCATTCCGGAAACAGTTCATCGAGCTCTTTCTCGGTGGCAAGACGGATGTTCGCCACCCCAAGCGCCGCGCGCAACTCTTGCAGATTTACCCAACTGTCCGCCGGCAGAACCGCCATTCCGTAGCCGGTGTCGCTAAAAAAAACAATGCATTTGGCCACTCTATGGGCAGCGACTTTTTCGGCCGATGCCACCTCTTTGGCTGTAAAAGCGAGCGGATGAACGTGGTGGGTGTATCCGGCTCCGCTTCGGTCGAGGAAGTCCTGGAGCCTTTTCAACATCGCCATCGGAAGCCTCCTTTTCGGCAGCTTGCCTGCCGGTTACACGGAGGAAGTCCACAGTCGTTTCCTTCAGGATAAGACAAAATAGATAAAAGCAATCAGGCAGGATTACCTTGAGGAGGGTGCCATATTGATTTCGACACTACTGTTCTTGCTGCTGCTTTCACAGGGCATTCCGAACGAACAGCGCCTGAACCAGCACCGGGTCACGTCGCGGAACAGCCCCGCGCCGGAACCGGGCGCCGAGAACAAGAAGATCCCCTCGCTGGTGGAGGGCTTGCGCTCCGCCCATGACTGGTACACGAAGAAACGCCCCGAGCTGGTCAAACTCTGGACGACGATCCTTGGCAAAACCGCGCCCGCGCCGGAAGACAAACAGTGGTTCGGAGATATCACCAAAGCCGTCGTTCACGACGAGCAGGATAAAGGCAGCTACACGCGCATCCGTCTCGACCTGCCAATGGAAAAAGACTTCTATCAGCAACACCTCCTGCTGCTGCCGA
>DASTMK010000046.1:0-4853 GCA_035714225.1 Bryobacteraceae bacterium
GGGAGTGGCTGAAAGCGAACCTCTATAACGTGAGCGGCGAGGAAAATCCGAAATGGGCTTTCCTGCCCAGGGGCACTGAGGGTTCTCCCGCGCCGCCTCCCGTTACGCCTCCTCCGCCGGATCCTGTAGTGAGCAGTTGCGACATCAACAAGGACAATTCCGTTAACGCGCTGGACGTGCAGTTGGGAATCGACCAGGCGCTCGGGACCAGCTCCTGCACGGGCGATCTCGACTCCAACGGACGCTGCGACGTCATCGACGTGCAGCGTATCATTAACGCCGCCCTGGGCGGCGTCTGCCGTACCGGCTCTTAAGTTTGTAAGTTAAACCCGACTCTCAATCCATGGCGAGGGCCCTCGCGAGGGGGCTCTCGCACCGCTCGCCCGTGAGTACAACATCCCCGGCCATTTCCGTTGTAGTGCCGCTCTACAACAAGGAACGCTACATTCTCCGCTGCCTCGAGTCCATTCGAAGACAGACGTTTTCGGATTACGAAGTCATCGTGGTCGACGACGGCTCATCGGATGGGGGCGGCTCCCTGGCGACGGCTTTTCCCGATCCGCGATTCCGTGTCGTAAGGCAGCAAAACCGCGGCGAGGGCGCCGCCCGCAACCGCGGGATCTCGGAGGCAAAGGGCGCCCTGATCGCGTTTCTGGACGGAGACGACGCATGGGAGCCCGGCTTCCTGGACGCAGTGGCCGGACTGTCCCGCCAGTTTCCACAGGCCGGCATTCTGGCTACGGGCCTGCGGCGCGTCGACGGTGAAGCATACGATCTCGAAACCACGTTCAAAGCCGCCGGCGCCGGCCGCACCAGCCTGATCAAGAAGTACTTTCATTACGCCAAACAGGGGAACTTCGTGAGCTCCTCGAGTGTGGCCATTCCACGCTTCGTTTTCGAGCAGGTAGGAGTATTCCTCGAAGGCGAGCCGATCGGCGCGGACCGCGACATGTGGGTGCGCATCGCTTTGCGGTATCCCATCGCGTACGATTCGCGTATTCTGGCGATCTACTATACCGATGCGGCCGGCCGGTCGTTCCCACGCTGGAAATCGAATCCGCCTTATCCGCCCGCCGCACGCACGCTGCGCCGCTTGCTCGACACGGGAGTACTGCCGCCTGCCAAACGCCGCGATGCCGTCTTCCTGCTGAACTGGCTGCTCCTCCGGCATGCGTACTGGCTGCTCGATCTCGGAGACCGCGATACTCTGATGCGGCATCTGAAAGAAGAATCCTTCTCCCTGTGGACTTATCGCTGGAGGGCGCTCCTGCTTCGCTCGGCTACGGCCATCGTACCGGTAAGGTTGCTTTCGGCTGTGAAATGCAGGGCCGTGCTGTTGGGAACCCGGATCAGAAGAACACTTGGATCTCTGTTCTCGGCCGGCCGGTACGAGTGGTGGTTCGGCCGCCGCGTCGTATCCAGACAGGTTCCCGCACACTCCCCCGTCCGCGCCGTCGCTGCCCAATCGTTCTAACTCATGAAGATATCCTGGCTGTTTCAGCAATCGGCTCTTTACTTCATCGGAAACATCGTACGCCGCGGCGTCGGCTTCCTGATGATTCCGGTCTACACCAAATTTCTGACTCCGGCCGATTATGGCCTGATCGAGATGATCGAGCTGTTCGTTTCCGTCTCGGTGATCATTCTCGGCGTTCTCGCGATGAATGACGCGATGGTGCGGATATACTACGACTATCCCGACGAGCGTAGCCGCGGCACGCTGGTTACGACCGCCCTGGTGGGAATCACTTCTTTGAGCCTGCTGCTGGCGGGTGCCGCATTTATAGGCGCTGCTCCGCTGGCGGTCCTCATGTTCGGCTCCAGCAGCAGCGCGTGGCTGGTGCGGCTCGCCTTTCTGGCGATGGTGCTCGGCAATATTACCGAGCTGGCGCTGGTCTATTCACGAATCAAACAGCGGTCTTTGTTTTTCGTTCTCTTTTCCGCCACACAGCTTGCCCTCACGCTCGCTTTGAACATCTGGTTTATTGCGTACCGGGGAATGGGAGTCTGGGGATTTGTCCTCAGCAAACTGATCTGTACGGGACTGGGCGCCGCGATTCTCGTCGTGCTCCTGCTAAGGGAAACCGGCTTCGGTTTCGACTGGGAGCAGGCGCGGAGAATGGCCCACTTTGGTGGACCGCTGGTGATTACCAGCGCCTGCTTCTTTGTGATTCATTTTGCCGATCGCTTCTTCCTGAATCACTTCGTCAACCTGGGAGAAGTCGGCGTGTATGCGCTCGCCTATAAAGCAGGCTTTCTGGTCACCTATATTGTTGGGGAACCGTTCGCCAGGGTCTGGGCAGTGAGCTTGTATGCGCACACGTCGACCGAAGGATGGCGGCATCAGTTTGGCAGAATCGCCCGGTATTTCGTTCTGGCGCTGTTCCTGGTCGCGGTTGGCATCAGCGTAGTGGCCGATGAAGCGGTCCCCCTAGTCGCCGCCCCGGCTTATGCCCAGGCGGCGATGCTGATTCCGTTTATCGCGTTTGCCTACGTATTCCGCGAGATCGGCGATTTCTTCCGCGACCTGCTGTTCATCAACAAACGGTCGGGGCTGTTCAGCCGGATCACCATCGTTTGCGCTCTGCTCAATATCGGGCTGGATTACTGGCTGATCCAGAAGTATCAGATGAAGGGCGCCGCGCTGGCAACGCTGCTGACCTGGCTCGCCTATATGGCAGGCTGCTGGGTGGCTGCACAGTACGAACACCATATCGCGTTCGCCTTCCGGTCCGTGGCCTTGCTGAGCGTTCTCTCCGCCGTGGTGTTGTTCACGTCAACGCTCATCGGTGAAGTGGCGATGCTCGGGCGGATCGGCATTGATGTTCTGCTGGTGCTCGGGTTCGCCCTGGTGGCATGGCTGATCGGATATTTTCCGGCAGAGGAAAAGGCGATGATGAGGAGCTTTCTGTCACAGCGGCGGCGGCTCCTCGTAAAGGCTGTATCTCATGCCTCCTGAACGCAAACCCCGGTTTGTTTCGAGTATCGTGAAACGGCTCCTGTACAGGTCCGGGCTGTTCAGCCTGTACCATCGGGTGAGGAACCGGCGTTCGCTGACGGTTGCCATGTTTCACCGGGTCCTGCCGGAGAACGATCCCCGCTGGCCGGATGCCGATCTGAACTGGACCGTTACCGACCGCCTTTTCCGGAATTGCCTGGAGTTCTTCCGCAAGCACTACAACGTCATCGGAATCGATGATTTACTATGCGCCGGCGATGGCGGGGAGAGCTTGCCCGCCCGGCCGCTGTTGATCACGTTCGACGATGGATGGGCGGATAACGAACAGTACGCCGCCGGTATTTTACAGGAGTACAGACTGCCTGCCGTGGTGTTTGTCGTGGCCGGCGCAGTAGACCAGGAAGGTTTCTGGCGGGAACGCCTGTACCGGCAGTGGCGGAGAGGCTCCATCGATGCGGGCCAGCTCGACGGTTTATGGCGTGCGCTGCCGGGTTCGGCGGACGCCAAGCCGCAGGATTGGACTTCAGCGGCGGCTTTCTGGGCTTTGGCCAACCGGCTCGACACCCTCGAGGAAGTATCACGGACGGCCTTATTGAATACGATTTTCCAACCGTCCTCCGCGCTCGAAGGGCCCGTGATGTTGTCAGCCGCTCAACTGGGCGCTCTTGTGAAAGCTCGCATCGGCATCGGTTCCCATGGCCTGACACACACGCCCATTCCTCTGGCGGCGAACCCTCAAAAGGAATTGAAAGATTCCCGCCGCCGGCTCGTAGCTTTGCTGGGTCTCGAGGAGCGGCGGGTGCCCCTGGCTTTGTCTTTCCCGCATGGTCTCTACAACGAAGAGACTGTACAGCTTGCACGTGCGGCCGGTTACCGTTTGCTCTTCACCAGCGATCCGCACCTCGCCTCCGCGGACACGGTAAACTGGCACACCACACTCATTGGCCGGGTGAATATCCCGTCCAGAAATATCACGGACCGGAAAGGAAATTTCCGCCCGGAGTTGCTTGCGTTATGGCTGTTCAACCGGTCTCGAGTATTCACTGATGCCAGGCGGAAAGAAAATGCCCGTATATCATCCGTTGCCTCCGCCCGATACTGATTTCCCGACATGCGCGATCTGGTTTTTACTTCGGTTTTTATCTTGATCCTGCTGGCTGCAATCGGCCGGCCCTGGATCGGTGTGCTCCTGTGCGCCTGGTTAGGTTACATGAGCCCGCAACGCCTCTGTTACGGGTTTGCCTCGTACTTCCCTTTCTTCGCCGTGGCCGCGGCGGTCACGATTGCAAGCATATTTATTTCCTCCGAGCGCAAGCGGTTCCCCTGGGCGCGGGAGACGTTCATTTTCCTGCTGTTCGTTCTGTGGATGAACATCAGCACTCTTTTCGCTTTGAACCCGCAAGGCGCATGGCCCAAGTGGGATCAGACCATGAAGACCATGCTGATGATTTTCCTCGGCATGCTGGTAATGGCCGCCAGGTCGCGCCTTCACTTGCTGGTCTGGGTAATCGTGCTTTCCATCGAGTTTTACGGCGTCAAGGGAGGAATCTTCGCCATCCTCACGGGCGCCCAGTATACGGTGCAAGGGCCTCCGCACACGATGCTCGAAAACAATAATGCGCTGGCGATTTTCATGGCCGCAACACTGCCGTTGATGCGTTATCTGCAGTTGAATACGGAAAGCCGGCTCATTCGCCAGGGCCTCGGGGTGGGGATGGGACTAACCGCAGTTGCCGTCCTCTCCTCTTATTCAAGAGGCGGATTCATCGCGCTTTGCACGGTCGGTTTCCTACTGCTGATCAAGAGCCGGCGTAAGTGGCTGCTGGCGGGAGCGATGATCGTCGTTATTCCCCTGATGTTGTCGCTGATGCCCCAGCAATGGTTCGACCGGATG
>DASTMK010000047.1:0-16887 GCA_035714225.1 Bryobacteraceae bacterium
CGCGACGACGGCAGTCAGGTTGAAACCGACGTTGTCCAGCATCGCCAGAATCGCGATGCTGATGGCCACGACTTTGACGACGCGGCGGCCCAGCGGAATGATGGCGATGGCGCCCAGACGCTGCGTCTGGACCATGCGCTCGCGAATCTGCGCGGCCGCCAGGTCGATCAGGCGCAAGGCGAACCACGTCACGGCGAGGATAGAAAGCAGCACTTCCACCGTGCCGAGGAATTGCCGCATCAGTACCGGAAAGCCGAGCGGCAGCCGGAGAAAGTGAAAAACGATGATGGCTAACAGCAGTCGAAGCGGTCCGGTGGCCAACCGGAGCAATTCGTCGTCAGCTCCCGTAGACGTCCGGAATAACAGCGGTCGCAGCAGGGAACGAACCAACCAGGACAGGAGCCATGCAACCCCATAGGCGATTGGAAGAATCGCGAGCAAAGCCAGCCATTGCCATAGTGGTAAATTGAGGAGCCGCACGGTCACCAATGGCTTGGGCAACAGCCTTTCAAACTCCGGAAATGTCAGGCCCTGGTAAAGTGCCGGCGCTTGCTGGACGGTGGTATTGGAGATCTTCCAGACTCTGATTCCGTTTTCCGAAACCCTCTTTAAAACGACCGGCACCTTACGGTCCGGCATCTCGATCATTCCCGCCCGTTCTTGATTGGTGGATAACTCGGTTTCTATCGATCCGTCCGGTTCATTGCTAACCTCGTTGAGCCTGGTGGAAAGATGCAGATCCATCACCGCCTGAAGTTGCCGCGCCGTCTCGCGGCGTTGCGCCGCGCCCACTCCGGGTAAATACTCCAGATACTGGGAGGCGCGGTCGTAATCCCGTCCCTGTGCGGCTTCGAGGAAACCGAGAATGGCTCCCCTGGGCGTGGATCGTCCCAGCGGGTCCACTGGTGCGGGTTTAACCTCGGACGGTTCCTGCTGCGCCAGCGCAAGGATGCTCAACGAGAAAACCAGAGCAACAACACGGGCAGCTTTTTGTAAAGGTAAATGCATTGTATAGCCGATTCTGAGCCGCGCGCGTCAGCAAGCGGTTTCTACGTTTTTCAACAACCTCTGAAATCAAATCTGTTTTTCCGCAATCGACTTGGCTTGCAGGAATTGCAACAGGTAATCGGGTCCGCCGGCCTTGGAGTCGGTGCCGGACATGTTGAACCCTCCGAACGGATGGGCCCCCACCATCGCCCCGGTACACTTACGGTTGATATACAGATTGCCGACGAAGAAACGGTCGCGCGCCTTCTGGATCTTTTCAGGATTCCGGGTATAGACGGCGCCTGTCAAGCCATACTCGGAGTCGTTTGCCAGCTCCAGCGCGTGATCAAAATCTTTGGCACGCGTTACAGCCAGCACCGGACCGAAAATCTCTTCCTGGAAAATAGTGGCTTTCGATTCAACGTCGGCGATTACCGTAGGACGGATGAAATAGCCTTCTCCCGGTGGGCTCTCGCCCCCGGCTACGAGTCTACCTTCCTGTTTGCCCTTCTCTATGTAGCTGAGGATGCTTTCTTTGGCCCGCTGGTTAATCACCGGCCCCATGTAGTTGGCCGGTTCCTCCGCGGGGCCTACTTTGAGTTTCTCGACCTTAGCGGTGAGCCGCTCCAAAAATTCGTCGTACAGCTTCTCACTGACGATGGCGCGGGAACACGCGGAGCACTTCTGTCCCTGGTAGCCAAATGCGGACGCCAGCACGCCATCCACAGCGCTATCCAGGTCCCCTTCTTCGTCGACAATGATGGCATCTTTGCCACCCATCTCCGCCACCACGCGCTTGATCCAGACCTGCCCTTTTTGCGGCTTGGCTGCCAGCTCGTTGATGCGCAGGCCCACGTCGCGCGAACCGGTGAAAGAGACGAAACGGGTCTTCGGATGTTCCACCAAAACGTCGCCCACGGCGGCGCCGCTTCCGGTGAGAAAGCAGAAGCTGCGATCGGGGAATCCGGCTTCCAGAAGCAGCCCGGCAAATTTCGCCGCGATCGTCGGCGTGTCGCTCGAAGGCTTGATGACGACTGTATTTCCCGCCACAAGCGCTGCCGTCGTCATCCCTACCAGAATGGCCAGCGGGAAATTCCACGGGGGAATGATGATCCCAACACCAAGCGGAAGATAAACCATCCGGCCGGTTTCGCCGGGCAGTTGCACCACCGGAGCCGGAGCCGCGAATCGCAGCATCTGCCGGGCATAGTATTCGCAGAAATCAATCGCTTCCGCGACATCCGCTTCTGCTTCAGGCCACGTTTTCCCCGCCTCGAAGACCAGCCAGGCATCAAACTCCAGTTTCCGCCGGCGCAACAGGTCCGCGGCTGCCAGCAGCATTTCCACACGGCGCCCGGCTGGAGTGCCGCTCCATTCGGGGAAAAACGCATACGCCGCGTCCACGGCCATTCCCGCGAGCTCCGGCGTGGCCTTCTGGTGGATACCGATCACCTCCGAAGGCCTGGAAGGGTTCAGAGAACGGAACTTCTCCTCCGTCTTCAGGCGCGAACCGGCGATTAGTAACTCGTACTCGCGGCCGAACTGGGCGCGCACGGCGGCAAGGGCGGCCTCCATTGCCTTGCGGTTCTCCGGAACCGGGAAATCCGTGTAAGCCTCGTTCTTGAAGTCGCCGGGCACTTCCGACATGGTGGTCTCCCGGTCTATGTGTTCTCCTGCGGTGCAGGTTCGCCTTCTACAAGCTTTCTGCCACGCTCGAACAGGTCCGCCGCTTCATCGGCTATGTGGCGCCCCTTTTCGTAAAGCTCGCGGCCCCGGTCGAGAATTTCACGTCCGGATTCGGCAATCGCACTCCTGCCCTCACCCGCTTTCTGACTGATCCGCCTGCGCGTCTCGCCTCCCGCAGCAGGTGCATAAAGCAGCGCGAGAGCGGCGCCAACGGCAGCACCGGCAATAAACCAAAGCACTCTGCCCGATGTATTATTCATCTCTTCGGCCATTCGATCCTCCGAATTTATGATAGCCCGTGAAACGCCGGAAAAGGAGCTTAATCCTTCAGGAGCTTGGCCCCAAGCGCTCCGCCCAGAGTGGGAAGCAGCGTGAAGAACACAAACACAAATATCAGGGAGAGCAGCAGAACGGTGCCCAGCCCCAGCGGGTTCTGCAGCACCTCGATGAACTGTTCGATATTTGCCTCTCCGGCGCCGCGCGCGCTCAGTTGCTCCCGATAGAAAGCGGCAAGCCCGCCACCCCTGGCGATCGTCAGCACGCTGATGGTAAAAAACACCGTCGCAATCGCAAAGCAGAATACTCCGGTAATCCATCCCATGCGAACGCCCGCACGCACCGTGAGCGATTCGCCGGTCCGGCGCCGGTAAAGCCAGACCGCGAGCACTCCGGACGCAGTCAACCACAGCAACGGAAAAAACGCCGGGGTGGGTAGTGTTATCAGGAGCGACGCAATGCCGGCGGCCAGAAATCCCACACGCACCGCGGCGGTATTGTGGAAACTGATCTCCGGTTTTGCCGCCACCGGCCGTTCGGGTTCGACGATCTCGGCGCGGACCGGTTCCTCTTCAGGTTCGGGTACCGGCTCGCTGAATAACGGGCGGCCACACTTGTGGCAGAACCGTGCGTCGGCCGGTGGAATCGCACCGCAGGTGCAAGCTTCAGGCACACGTCCAGTGTGCCGCACCCGTCCGTGCGGGGCAAGTCAAGGGCGGAACCGGCCTCCGTTCTATGCTAGAGTTTTGTTCTCATGCGGCCCATCACTCTGCTCGTACTGGCAAATCCCGCCGCGCGTTATCTGGCGGCATTGGAGCGTCTTCCCGACTCGACGCATATTGTCGTCGGAGACACGAAGGAAGCGTTCCTCGGCAAGGTCGCCGGCGCAGAAGTGATCTTCACCGGCATGGGTTTTGCGCCATTGCTTCGCGAGTTGTGGCCCGACGCGGCCCGCGTGCGATGGGTGCACTCGTTTTCAGCCGGGTTGGATAACGTGCTGTTTCCGGAATTGATCGAAAGCACGGCCGTAATGACGAATGCGCGCGGCGTGTTTGCGCGTTCCCTCGGTGAATTCGTCATCGCGTCGGTGCTCTTCTTCGCAAAAGAACTGAGGCGCATGATCTGGCAACAGCGGGAAGGCGTGTGGGAGCCGTTCGACGTCGAAGAGGTCCACGGACAGACGATGGGGATCGTCGGCTACGGTGAGATTGGCAGGGCAGCCGCCGAACGCGCGCATGCGTTGGGCATGAAGACCATCGCGTTGCGCCGCCGGCCTGAGCTTTCCAGCGATGACCCGCTGGTGGACCGTACCGTCGGGCCGGACGGGTTGTTCGACCTGCTCCGAGAGGCCGACTACGTGGTGGTTTCGGCCGCTCTCACTCCCTCCACCCGCGGGATGATCGGCGAGGCGGAATTGAATGCAATGAAGAGATCCGCCGTGCTGATCAATGTTGGCCGTGGGCCGGTCGTGGTGGAGTCCGCGCTTGTTCGCGCTCTTCGCGAAAACCGGATTAAGGGTGCGGCGCTCGACGTATTCGACGAGGAGCCGCTCCCGGTGGGACACCCCTTTTACGACTTGGAAAACGTGTTGTTATCTCCTCACTCGGCGGACCATACGGCCACGTGGCTCGATGAGGCGATGCAGCTTTTTGTCGAGAATTTTGAGCGCTTCGTCAAAGGAGAGCCGCTTCACAACGTGGTTGACAAATCAGAAGGATACTGAGATGAAAAATCGGGTCTTGTTGTTTCTTCTTATAGCGGCAACAGCATTCGCGCAGAGCTACAAACCGGCTCCGGAGAACCTCGAGGCGCGCAAATGGTTTCAGGACGCAAAATTCGGGATGTTCATCCATTGGGGCGTTTACAGCGTGCTCGGAGATGGGGAATGGGTCATGAACAACCAGAAGATCCCGATCCCGGAGTACGAGAAGCTGCCGCCAAAGTTCAATCCCACCAAATTTGACGCGGCCGAGTGGGTTTCGCTTGCGAAGAATGCCGGAATGAAGTACATCACCATCACCAGCAAGCATCATGACGGCTTCGCGATGTGGGCCACAAAACAGAGTAAGTGGAATATTGTCGACGCCACCCCTTACGGGAAAGATCCGCTCAAAATGCTGGCCGATGAATGCAGGCGGCAGGGAATCAAGCTCTTCTTCTATCATTCACAACTCGACTGGCATCACCCGGACTACTATCCGCTGGGGCGCACAGGCCACGCATCCGGACGGCCCGCCGGCGGCGATTTCAACCGCTACCTGGACTACATGGATCGCCAGCTTCGCGAACTGCTGACCGGCTACGGTGAGATCGGCGGCATCTGGTTCGACGGCTGGTGGGACAAACCCGATGCGGACTGGCGCCTGGACAAAACCTACTCGCTGATCCACAGCCTGCAACCGGCCGCGTTGGTGGGCAGCAATCACCATCGCAAGCCGTTCGATGGCGAGGATTTCCAGATGTTCGAGAAAGACCTGCCGGGGCAGAATACTACCGGGTTCAGCGGGGAGTCGGAAATCGGAAACCTGCCGCTCGAAACGTGCGACACCATCAACGGCGCATGGGGCTACAACAAGAACGACAAGCGATTCAAAAGTTCGCAGCAGCTTATCCAATATTTTGTGAAAGCAGCGGGGCATAATGCCAATTTCCTTCTGAATGTGGGGCCCACACCGGAGGGTACGATTCAGCCGGAATTTGTCGAAAGGCTCCAGGCGATCGGCGAGTGGATGCGCAAGAACGGCGAGACGATCTATGGAACGCGGGGAGGCCCGGTTGCCCCTCGACCCTGGGGCGCGATGACGCAGAAGGACAACAGGATCTTTGTTCACGTGCTGGATTGGAATGATGAGCTACTGGCGCTTCCGCCAATGCCGAAGATCAAGAGCGCCACGTTGTTCGCCACCGGCGCCACGGTTAAGATCCAGGCCGTGGATGGAGGTTTACTCCTGCGGCTTCCCAAAACCGGCAGAGACCCCGTCGATACGATCGTGGTGCTGGAGAAACAGTGAACAACCTGCCTGTTACAGTCGACGAGATTCGCGCCGCGGCGGAACGCATCCGCGGCGTAGCCTACCGGACGCCGGTGATGACCTCTCGAAGCTTCGATAGCGTGGCCGGGATTCATGCTTTTTTTAAATGTGAGAACCTGCAACGCGGCGGCGCATTCAAGATCCGCGGGGCGGCGAACTTCATCTTCTCTATCCCAAAAGCCGACCTCAGCCGTGGGGTGGTGGCTTTCAGTTCCGGAAACCATGCCCAGGCGGTGGCGATTGCGGCCGGCGTGGTGAACACGCCTGCAACCGTTGTCATGCCGTCCTACGCACCGCAGTCTAAGCTTGCCGCCACCCGCGGTTATGGCGCCAAGGTCATTGAGTACGACCAGAGCAGCGAGCCCCGGGAAGCGATCGCCGCACGCATCGCAGAGAAATCCGGGGCGACCGTTGTGCCTCCGTTCGATCACCCGTGGACAATCGCCGGACAAGGCACAGCCGCGTTGGAACTGCTGGCGGACTATCCGGATCTCGATGCGCTGCTGGTGCCGGTCGGCGGTGGCGGCCTCATCTCCGGATGCGCCATCGCGGCAAAGAGCACCCGGCCGGACATCCGCATCTTCGGAATCGAACCAGCCGCGGCCAACGATGCATTTCTCTCCAAGCGTGCCGGCCGCCGCGTGCGCATCGAGCGGACCGATACCATCGCGGACGGTTTGCGCTCTCCCGAACCGGGAGAGCTGACGTTTCCGGTGATCGAGCAACTGGTGGAAGATATCGTGCTCGTGAGTGAGGACGAAATTAAATCCGCCGTGAAATTCCTGCTGGCCCGCTTGAAAATTCTCGTTGAACCGAGCGGAGCCGTGGGGGCCGCCGCTCTACTCTCCGGCAAGCTACCGCCGGATGTACGCACCGCTGGAGTTATTCTTTCAGGAGGCAATATTGACCTGGAGCAACTCGCACGGTTTTAGGGGCGTCTTTGATTGACTTACCCAACTGTCTGGTATATAAAAGATCCAGTCGCTTTGTGGGAGTTAGGGTCTGATTGTCTTTTTATGCCTCGTCGAGGCACTCACCAGAACGCGGCGTCAGAAGCACCCCTGCTGCGATTCAACGCACCCAGGTACGGAGATTGCACTTATGCAGATTGGCGTATCACGTCTATTCGCTACATTCTTGATAGCAGTTTCTCTCTTGATGCCCGTATCGCTCCGCGCGCAGGACGCGCGTGGTTCGATCGTCGGCCGTGTCGCCGACTCTACCGACGCCGTAATCGCAGGCGCCGAAGTGCGGGCGACCAACGTGGCAACCGGGGTTGCCGCGGTCTCGAAAACCAACGAAGCCGGCAATTACGTTATTGCATACCTGCTGCCGGGGAGATACACGGTAGAGGTGGAATTCGCGGGCTTCAAGAAATTCGTCCGGCAAGGAATCGAAGTTCGCGTCGGTGACACCGTAAACATTGAAGCCGTTTTGGAAATCGGAAACCAGGCGGAGACGGTGGTGGTAACCGCCGAGACGCCATTGCTGGAGACGGCCGACGCTTCCCTGGGCCAGGTGGTGGACGAACGCCGGATCGCCGAATTACCATCTTTCGGCGGCGCGCCCTACAACCTGACCCTGATGGCGCCCGGCACCATCAACTCGACAAATCTTCGCCAGCGGTATGTCGGTACACCCGGTGCCCAGGGAGATTTCGCGGTAGACGGCGCCGGCATGAGAAACAACGAATTCACCATTGACGGCGTCGCCAATTCACTCGACAAGGGTATCGTGTTTGTGCCGCCGCAAATGTCGGTCAGCGAATTCAAAGTACAGAGCGTCTCCTACGATGCCAGCATCGGCCACACCGCCGGAGCGCTGGTGAATGTGAGCCTCAAGAGCGGTACCAACGAATTGCATGGAGAAGCACATTGGTTTGTGCGCAACCGGATCTTCGATACGCCGACGCTGTTCCAGAACCGGGTGGGCCAGGAAGTTCCACCTTATCAGGACCATCGGTACGGAGTAAGCGGCGGCGGACCCGTGAAGATTCCGAAGCTCTACAACGGCACGAACAGGACCTTCTGGTTTTATCTGTGGGAGGCGAACAAGGTTCAGTATGCGTACGATTTCCAGAACACCGTGCCCACCGCTGAAATGAAACGCGGCGATCTGTCGCCTCTGCTGGCACTGGGAGCCAACTACCAGGTTTATGACCCTGCCACCACGGTGTTCTCCGGGGGCCGGTTCACCCGCCAGCCATTTCCCAACAACATCATTCCCGCGAACCGCCTGGACCCGACAGCGCAGAAGATTATGGAGTACTGGCCGGCTCCGAATCAGACGGGCACGCGTGAATTCCGGAACAATCATTTTGTCAGCTATGCGGGCCCCTTTCCCGTGTGGACGCACCTGGGGCGCTTCGACCATTCTTTCAATCCCAACCACCGCCTCTACGCGCGAGTGATGCGGGAGGGTTTCTGGAGCGCGTCGAACAAAAGGTTCCTGTCGGATTACGACGGCATGCAATATAACCAGGACAAGTGGGGATTCGCACTGGACGACGTATATGTCTTCAACCCCGAATTCTTCATGAACCTCCGCTACGGCTTTACGTACCGCTGGGGGGCCTCCTACAAATTCAGCCAGGGGTTCGACCTGGCGACACTCGGGTTCTCGCCCAATCTGATCTCGCAACTGCCGGACAAGTCGCTGGCGACTTTTCCTTATGTCGGAGCGGGCTCGTTCACCCCGTTGAGCGGGAATGGAACAGGCGCAAAGTGGGGAGGAATCATCAACTCACTGAACGCCAACTTCACCAAGCTCAGAGGGCAGCACAGCTTCCGTTTCGGCGTGGATTTCCGCAACTACCGGGAGTTCAACAATACATTTACCACCGATGTTTCGCCGGTGCTGTCGTTCGCAAACACTTATACAAAAGCCACGGACATCTCTACCGCGGCGCCGGTGGGCGCCGAACTGGCTGCGTTTCTGCTCGGAGTTCCGGGCGGCTACATGGACCGTTCCGGCAGTTATGCACAACAGGAGAACTACTGGGGTCTCTATATACACGACGACATCAAGCTGACTTCCAGGCTAACCGTGAACGTCGGCGTGCGCTACGAATTCGAGTCTCCGATAACCGAACGCTTCAACCGTTCGGTTGCCCACTTCGCGTACGATCAGGCAAGCCCCATCGAGGCGCAGGCGCGCACTAACTATGCCGCCAATCCGATTTCCGAACTTCCGCTCAGCGACTTCCGCGTACGCGGCGGCCTGACCTTCGCCGGTACGAACGGGAATCCTCGCGCGCTCTGGTCGGGCGAAAAGAACAACCTGATGCCGCGCATCGGCATTGCCTATCAACTGCTGCCGAAAACGGTGCTGCGGGCCGGCTACGGAATTTTCTTCGATACGATCGGGCTCAGCTCCGTGGATTCGATTCAAACCGGATTCAGCATGCGCACGCCGATCCAGGCCTCGCTCGATAACGGTCTCACTTATATCGCCACCACGGCCAATCCTTTCCCGAACGGATTGACGCCGCCATTGGGCGCGGCGGGCGGCCTGGCCACAAACCTCGGACAGGCGATCACCTTTTTCGCCGAGAACCGTAAGAACCCGTATTCACAGCGGTGGTCTATGGGCATACAGCAACTGCTGCCGGCCCAGTACATGATCGACGTCTCTTACGTCGGCAATCGCGGCACGCGTCTGCCCGTGACCCGGAATCTGAACGCTTTGCCGGCCCAATACCTGAGCACGTCGCCGGTACGCGACAATCAGACGATCGCCTATCTCGGCCAGTCTTTCAGGAACCCCTTTGCGGGAACTGATCCTATCTACGGCGCAAATATCACCCGCCGGGGTCTGCTGCTGCCATATCCGCAATTCGGCAATGTAAATGTCAGCGAACCGATCGGCTATTCCTGGTATCACTCGATGCAGGTACGCATGGAGAAGCGCTTCTCGAAGAGCTACACTTTGCAGCTCTCCTACACCTGGGCGAAAACCATGGACGCCACCGGTTTTCTAAACGCCAGCGATCCGATGCCCTATGAGTCGATTTCTACGCAGGACCGCACACATCGGGTTGTTGTAAGTGGGATTTGGGAGCTTCCCTTCGGCCGCGGCCGAAAAATTGGCACCAACCTTCACCGCGCTTTAGACTTCTTCGCCGGCGGCTGGCAACTCAACGGGATGGTTCAACGCCAGAGCGGACAACCGCTCGAATGGGGCGATGTCTGGACCCTGTTCACGGGAGATCCGGATGCCGTCAAGTTGCCGAAAGACCAGCGCAGCGTGGATCGCTGGTTCAACACCGATGCCGGTTTCAATCGAGATGTTGCGCAGCAACTGGACGCCAATTACCAGATCCGGCGTTCGCCCTGGCGCTTCAGCAGCCTGCGTGCCGACGGCCAGGCGCGGTGGGACTTCTCGCTCTTCAAGAATTTCCAGATCACCGAACAAGCGAAGATGCAGTTCCGTGCAGAATGCATCAACGCCTGGAACCACCCGAATCTGTTTGCGCCGGTGATGACGCCGACGAGCAGCACTTTCGGCATGGTTACGAATCAGGATGCCACCCGCACGTGGGTGATGTCGCTGAAGCTGTCCTTTTAGTCCGTTCGGGCAGTTGAAAACCTCCAGCGGGCACCCCACAGACGTGGAGCGCCCGCCCTCTAAATCTCCCTCCTCCGCTTGTGCATAGCAAGTTTAGATGGTGCTGATGCGATGATTCTATGTGGCGCTTCGGGCTGCCTGATTTATCATGAAGGGCAGCCAAACCTGAAAGGCGCTCTGGATGAGGCGCATCCTGATCATTTTCGGCGCAGCGTTGATCTGTTTTTGCGCGCGCGCACCGGCGCGCGAGATCGACTATAAGTCCGGGATCGAACCTCTGTTCAAAAAACGTTGCTATGCCTGTCACGGACCGGCACAGCAGTTGAGCGGCCTGCGCCTGGATCGCCGCGATGCCGCGTTGAAAGGCGGGTATTCAGGACCGGCAATCGTACCCGGCGATGCGCAGAACAGCAGGCTGGTCGAGTTGATCGCCGGAACGGGCGCTCTGGTTATGCCGCCGGCCGGGCCGCGGCTCACCGCGGGCGAGATTGAACTGGTCCGGTCGTGGATCAATCAGGGTGCGCGGTGGTCCGATGAAGGGAGCACGGCGAAGCCGGACATCGTTTCACGCCGGTCATCGTCGCATTGGTCTTTCCAACCCGTGCGAAAGCCGGTGCTTCCCGCGGCAGGCGGCAGCAAGTGGCCGAAGACGCCCATCGACCGCTTCATCCTGGCAAGACTCGCTCAACTTGGCGTCGAACCCTCGCCTCCGGCGGACCGGCGGACCCTGCTCCGGCGGCTGCATCTCGATTTGACCGGACTGCCGCCGTCTTTCTCCGCAATGAACGAGTTCCTGGGTGACTCCAGTCCCGATGCGGTTGCACGCGCCGTCGACCAACTTCTAGCTTCACCGCACTTCGGTGAAAAATGGGCGCGCCACTGGCTCGATCTCGCACGGTATGCCGACAGCGATGGTTATGAACAGGACCAGGTTCGGCGGGACGCATGGCGTTATCGCGAATGGGTGATCCAGGCATTCAACAGCAATATGCCATTCGACCGGTTCACGGTTGAACAAGTCGCCGGAGACCTGCTCCCCGGCGCGGGCGTCGAGCAGCTTATCGCAACGGGCTTCCATCGCAATACGCTGACGAGCCGGGAAGGCGGCGTGGACGTGGACCAGCTTCGGGCCGAGCAGGTAGCCGACCGGACAAGCACAACCGCCTCCGTCTGGCTGGGACTTACCATGGATTGCGCGCGCTGTCACGATCATAAGTACGATCCAATTTCGCAAAAGGATTATTACCGCTTCTACGCCTTCTTCAACAATGCCGTGGAGGTAAATCATCCCGCGCCGCTCGCGGGCGAAATGGGCTCTTATCTCCGGTCCCGCCCTGAATTCGATAAGAGGCTCGCGGCCATCCGGGAGAAGTGCAACGTCGAGAAACTGATGCCCGGTTGGGAGTCCGAAGTGCGCGCGGCCATCCAGGATCCGGAAGCGAAGCTCGAATGGACACAGGTTGCCGACTATGTACGGGTCTATGTCGATCATGGGCACGAAATCGTGCAGAAGCCGCCGCCGCAAAGGACGTATGGCGAGCATCTGGCTCTGCTTCGCGTGTTCCTCAAGTATCCGGGACCCCTGGCGAGCGAGCCGGAGGGAAAAGGAACTGAGTTCAGCAAGGGCTTCAACGAGTTCGAAAAGCTGATGCTGGAATTTCCGCCTCTCAGCGAAGTACCGGCTATGGCGCGGAGTGCGGCGCCGGTAAAAACACACATTCACCTGCGCGGCGATTTCCGAAGCCCCGGTATTGAAGTTGAAGCCGGAACACCCGAGGTGTTGCCCGATCTTCCGGAAGGAGTGGAGCGCGACCGCCTTGCCCTGGCGCGCTGGCTCGTATCGGGAGACAACCCGCTCACTGCCCGCGTATTCGTGAATCGCGTGTGGCAGGAACTGTTCGGCGCGGGCATCGTCGAAAGCTCGGATGATTTCGGCACACGAGGGGATGCGCCGTCAAACCCTGAGCTATTGGATTGGCTGGCGGCCGAATTCATGGACAGCGGATGGAACGTAAAACAACTCATAAGGAGCATCGTTCTCTCGACCACGTACGGACAGTCCTCGCATGCACGCGCCGATCTGAAGGAACGCGATCCTTCGAACCGCCTGTTGGCACGCCAATCCAGGCTGCGGCTTCCGGCCGAACTGATTCGCGACAGCGCCTTGTCAGTTTCCGGTTTACTGAATCCTGCCATCGGTGGAAGAAGCGTCCGGCCGCCGATGCCCGCCAGCGTACTCGAAGTGGCATATCGCGCGAAATGGGAGGAAAGCCAAGGGCCGGAGCGTTACCGCCGCGGGCTCTATACACTGCTTCAGAGATCTGTGCCCTATCCGCAGCTCCTGAATTTTGATGCGCCAAGTTCGCTTGTGACGTGCAGCCGGCGAATGCGTTCGATTACTCCACTGCAATCATTGAACCTGTTGAATGACCCCGTCTTCGTAGAAGCGTCGCAGGCGTTTGCCGCGCGCATTCTTCGGGAACAGAACGGAACGGACGAAGAGCGCATGAAGTACGCTTTCGAGCTGGCATTGGGGAGACGTCCGAGCACAGACGAACTGTCTTCGCTCGTAGCTTATGTCCGGCAGAAACAGCTTTCGCTTACGGAGCAGGCTGCGGCCTGGTTTGCGACGGCGAGCGTACTGTTGAACCTGGACGAATTTATTACGCGCGAGTAAGCGGAAAACGAAAATGGACGAATACGATTTCAGAGTGATTCAGACACGCCGCAGCTTCCTCTCGCAATGCGCCGGCGGAGTCGGTGTAGCAGCGCTGGCGCAGTTGCTGGCAAACGACGGACGTGCTGCCACAGCGGAACACGCGGCGAATCCTCTTGCATCCAAGCTTCCGCATTTCGCGGCAAAAGCCAAGAACGTCATCTTTCTGTTTATGGAGGGCGGGCCCAGTCAGATCGACCTGTTCGATCCCAAGCCGGAAATGGAGCACTGGAACGGCCAGACGCTGCCCGAATCCATGCGAAAGAACCTGCGGTTCGCATTTATCAAGCCGACGGCGAAAGTATGGGCCAGCGGAAGATCGTTCCGGAAGCACGGCGAATCGGGCATGGAGTTCTCCGACTGGTTGCCGCACCTGGCCACCTGCGCGGACGACATCTGTATGATCCGGTCCATGCACAGCGACCAGTTCAATCATCATCCGGGCCAGTTGCTGATGCACTGCGGGAGTCCCCTGGTTGGGCGCCCCTCCATGGGAGCGTGGAGCCTGTACGGCTTGGGCAGCGAATCGCAGAACCTGCCGGGATTCGTCGTATTGAACTCCGGAGGGCGAGGGGGCAGCGGCAGTTCCGGCCTGTTCGGCAGCGGCTTTCTACCTTCGATGTATCAGGGAGTTCCGTTCGCAAGCACCGGCGATCCGATTCCGTATCTTTCGAATCCGGACGGCATGACGCGCGAAGAGCAGAGATCGCGCATCGACCTGATCGTCCAACTCAATCAAAAGAGGTTTCAGGAAACAGGCGACGTGGAGATCGCCTCGCGCATCGCCGCCTATGAGCTGGCATTCCGGATGCAAACCGCCGCCCCGGAGCTTCTCGACCTGAAGCAGGAAACACCACAGACGCTCGAGATGTACGGAGCGGACAAGGAACCGGCGCAGGCGTTTGCAAAGAACTGCATTCTGGCGCGGCGGCTCGTCGAGAGGGGAGTGCGGTTCGTTCTGCTGATTCATACGAGCTGGGACGATCACAGCAGCCTGACGTCGGGTCATGAGAAGAACTGCCGGAGTACGGACCAGCCATCGGCGGCTCTCGTCCAGGACTTGAAGCAGCGCGGGCTGCTCGACAGTACGCTTGTAGTCTGGGGCGGCGAGTTCGGCCGGACACCGCTGGCACAAACTCTTCAGCCGGGCAAGGAGAGCGCCACCGGGCGCGATCATCACCCGGATGCGTTTACGATGTGGCTTGCAGGCGGAGGCGTAAAACGCGGACACGTAGTAGGCCATACCGACGAACTATGCATGAATGTGGTAGAGAACCAGGTTCATGTTCACGATCTCCACGCGACCATCCTGCACTGCCTGGGCATGGACCACAAACGTCTGACCTACCGTCACCAGGGCCGGGACTTTCGTTTGACGGACGTGGCAGGACGCGTGATTCCGGACATACTCGCTTGATCATGACCTCCCGGCGGACATTCCTTACGACCACAGCCTTGAGTGGATTCGCGGCCAGTCTGCGGGCCGCACCGGCGGCTCGCGATAAAGCGTTGATCGCCGTCACGTTCGATCTTGAGATGAGCCGGAACTTTCCCACCTGGGACCAGACGCATTGGGATTACGAAAAGGGCAATCTTGATGAAGCGACAAAGCGCTATTCGCTACAGGTTGCGCGGCGGGTGCGCGAACGCGGAGCGGTGATGCACTTTTTTGCTGTCGGCAGGGTCTTCGAACAGGAAGATGTTGGTTGGTTGCGGGAAATCGCCGGCATGGGGCATTCCATCGGCAACCATACTTACGATCACGTGAATGTGCTAGCTACCCGGGCCGAAGACATCCAACCGAGGTTTCGCCGCGCTCCGTGGCTGCTCGACGATAAACCTCCGCTCGATTTCATTCGGCGGAATGTTCGTATGACATCGGAGGCCATGAGGCAGCGGCTTGGAATCGTCCCCAGTGGATTCCGCACGCCTGGCGGGTTTTCCAATGGACTTGCCGGACGGCCCGACGTGCAACGGATGCTGAAGGAAGAAGGTTTCCCGTGGGTTAGCGGCAAGTACGCGAGACATCCCCTGGGGCGTTTGGGAGAAGCTCCGTCTCCGGCAGTCTATGATGCGATCCGCGAAGCGCAACGCGAATCGCAGCCATTTCGCTACCCGGAAACAGGGTTGCTCGAAATTCCGATGAGCCCCATTAGCGACATCGGAGCGTTTCGCGGCGGCCGATGGCCGCTCGAAAGCTTTCTGCGCGCGATCCGCGTGGGTGTGGAGTGGGCCGTCGAACAGCGGTCGGTCTACGATTTTCTGGGGCATCCATCGTGCCTGGTGGCAACGGACCCTCGCATGGAGAGCGTCGACCTGATCCTGGACCTCGTGCGCGATGCCGGCAAACAGGCCGAAGCGGTAACACTCGATAAGATCGCCGCCCAATTCGGGGGTGACGGATGAATAAAGCATTCCTGCTCATCGCTGCGTGTGCCTTGCCGGGGTTGAATGCGGAAACGGCCCGAACTCTCCCGAACTCGACCCGCTGGGAATTCCCGGTGGATATCGTCGCGGAACAATACAGCGAATTGCGTACCTTCTATGAGCGCGAAATCGCGAAGGCCGCGGCGGCGCGCAGCCACTACTGGGCTGGCGAAGCTTGGAACGCGGTTGTTCGCGAGAACCGCGAGCATTTCCGCCGGATGCTTGGCGCAACCGATCCGCTGCTCGAACCCAAGCCGCAGAAGACCGTTCTCGCCGAGTCGCCATCACACACGGTGTCGATGCTGGAGTGGCCGGTTCTTCCGGTTGGGAACATGGGCGCTACAGCACGGGGCAGCGTGCGCGCCTACGCGGTGTTGATCGTTCCGAAATCCTCCGGCCCGCATCCCGCGGCGATTGTAATAAGTGATGCGGCACAATCGGCTGCGGACCTTGCAGGTTTGACGCGAGCGTTGCCGCCGGCGGAACAGACGGCACGAAGACTGGCTTCAGCCGGCTACGTCGTGCTCGCACCGTTCTTCGTTCAGCGGCGCACGTTTTGCCAGCCATGGACCGAGGACCGTAGCTGGCTGTTCCGGCTGGGCTACCAGGTAGGCCGGCACCTCGTCGGCACGGAAGTGCAGCAGGTGACATCAGCGGTTACGCTGTTGCGCGGCATGTCTGAGGTGGATGGGGACCGCGTCGCCGTGGTAGGAGAGAAGCAGGGCGCACTCACGGCGCTATATGCCGCGGCACTCGACGAACGGATCCGTGCGGCCGTGGCCGCCAACTACTTCGGCACGCGGGAAAAGGCTTTCGAGGAGCCGGAAGACCGGACCCTATGGAAGCACCTTATTCGTTTTGGCGACGCGGAAGTGGCCGGGATGATCGCACCGCGTGCATTGATCATCGACGGCGCCGTCCCCGGAACAGATACCGAGATACGCCGGGCGGAAGGTTACTACGCCAGGACTGGCGAGGTGCGCCCGATCCGTGCAACATCCGCTAATGCGGGCTCCATCAGCAATGAGGCAATCGCGGCTCTGGCAAAAGTGTTAAACCCGGCCAGTCCTGCCGCAGCGGATTACACCGCGGCGTTGCCGCCGGAGCGCCTTGCGCAGATTGCGAATACCCAGTTTCAATACTGGCAGGCACGTCTCCGCAATCTGGCAATGGAGGCCTATGCCGTGAGGCAGGCGG
>DASTMK010000048.1:0-6502 GCA_035714225.1 Bryobacteraceae bacterium
GGTGCGGAAGAAGTATGCGCCCGGCGCACAGCCTGTGGGGAGTTGACGCTACGTAGAAAACCGCTTGCGCGCGCGCGCGGCTCTGTTTCTGAGCCGTGACCGTGAGGGAGCGGTGGCTGCAACGCGTTTTTCAACAAGCTCCTAAAGAATAAAGTGCCGGCGGCCGATGCACGGGAGAGCGCATGGTGCTCTGGAGGTTTTATATTGACGCCGCCAGCAGGTATCCTGGATAATGATAATGCTCGGCTATCAGTCACATACCGCAATCAAGCAGCGTATAACGCGGCGTTGCTCACATTGCATTCATACCGCGCGGTCTTCGGAATGAAACGTCTTCTTATTGTTTTTCTGGCTATCGGCCTTCTTCAAAGTTTAGTATTCGGCGCGTCGACGCGAAAAAAGACCTCCAGCAAACGGACGGTCAAGAAAACTTCCGTTCAGAAAAAGACAGTTCAAAAAAAGAAAGTCTCCTCCAACGTTAAACGTGTTAAGAAAGCGGCGCCTAAACACACGAAGCGGCGTGTTTACCGAAGGAGTGTCTCCAGTGTCTGGAAAACTCCCACCTTTGCCGATTCCACCTCGCACGATCAGATCAACGGCGAGGATCTTGAAATCCGGCGGGCGGCTGTCGAGGCGCTTGGGCCTTACAACGGTTCCGTAGTGGTGGTGGACCCCAGCAACGGGCGTATTCTCAGCATGGTGAACCAAAGTCTGGCGCTGTCGACGGGCTTCATCCCGTGTTCCACCGTAAAACTCATAACGGGCCTGGCGGGATTGAACGAGGGCATCATCGATCGTGATACGCAGATGCGGCTCAGCAAGCGATCCAGCCTGAACCTGACATCGGCGCTCGCGCACTCCAACAACACCTACTTTGCCAACATCGGCTTGAAGTTGGGCTTCGAGAAGGTTCGTCATTACGCCCAAATGCTTGGCTTGGGTGAAAAGGCCGGGCTCAACATCGAAGGTGAAAGTCCCGGGGAGCTGACCACGCAGCCTCCAAAACGGGGCGGTGTCGGAATGATGACCAGCTTCGGCGAGGGCATCTCCATGACGCCGCTGCAATTGGCTGCCATTCTGTCCTCTATTGCCAACGGCGGCAAGTTGTACTATCTCCAATACCCTACGAACCCGGAAGAACTCGCGGCTTTCGAACCACGATTAAAGCGGGATCTTGCTTTAGATCCGTGGATGCCCGAAATCAAGTACGGTATGAGAGCGGCGACCATGTACGGTACCGCGCGCCGCGCAAATTACGGCCCCGACGAGCCCGTCTGGGGCAAGACGGGGACCTGCACCGACTACGGCAAGGCTGCCCATATGGGCTGGTTCGGTTCTTTCAACGAAGTTGGCGGCAAGCAACTGGTAGTGGTCGTGATGCTCACCGGCGGCAAGCCGGTCAACGGCCCGCTCGCTTCCGGTATTGCCGGAACATTCTATAAGCTTGTGGCTACTCGCGGTTACTTCCCTGGACAACCCTCCACGGTGCCGATTGCGCTGATTTCGACAGAGAAGTGCTGCACGCTGGAGCTTTCGGCGAACTGACGACCTGGCCCTGGCGGTTTCTGTTACCGGTCAGGGGATCTGCCCTTCCCAACGTAGTCCCGCACGCCACAGCAGCGGCTGTCCTGTAACCGGCGTCGGAGTAAGTCCGACGATGTACTCGCGGTCCAGGAGGTTTTCGAATGCGGCGAACGCCGCAAGCCGGGGTGCCACCTGCTGCCGGAGGTACAGTTGCACCGTTGTGAAACCCGGCAGAGGGCGATCCGGCAGGTCTTCCAGTTGATTGCTGTAGCTGCGTACTCCGGCGGAAGCGAGAGTCCCGCCGTGGTGCCACGACAGTTGGGCCGAACCTTGATGCCGCGGGATCTGCGGCACGCGGCGCCCATCGCTAAATCGCGAATCGGCAAACAGGTATCCCAATTCGCCATTCCATCGCCGCCAGCGTCCGCGCACATTCATTTCGACGCCCCGGGACAGGGCCTCCTCCGCATTCCTTCGTTGCCGGATGATCTGATTCGAGGTGTTTTCGAGAGTAACATTCGCGATCAGATCCTGTAAGGAGTTGCGATACAGGCTGAAGCTGACCTGTGCAAATTCACCGGACCAATCGAGGCCCGTCTCGACGCCTGTCAGCGTTTCGGGCCGCAGATCCGCATTCGCACGCGTCACGGCATTGCCCACCCGGAACTCGCGAAACAACTCGTTCAATGTGGGTGCGCGGAAAGCCTTGTAGGCGGAGCTGCGGGCGCGAAAATGGCCCAGATTGACGGCGACTCCCCCGCTGGGACTGAAGAAGGAATGACCGCCACTGGCGAACTGCTGCCGGCCTCCCAGAAAGAATTTGGCACGCCGTGCGGTTGCATCCAGTTGCGCAAATACCCCCTGCTGAAACTGCGTTCCACCGCCGATTCGTTTTCCGCCGCCGGCGGGGGAATCGATGCTATAGCCTTCGACACGCTGTGCATCGGTTCCGAACAGCGAATTCCACCAGGAATCTTTATGACGCCAGAGAGCCGCCGCTCCGATGGCTTCCGAGGGCACACTTTGCCGGAACGTCAGATTTTCCAGGTTGCGATCCGGGGTAATAGACGAAAAGGCGCTCCGGAACTCTCCCCGTGTGTGGTAGGCAAGCAGTGAGAAGGAGTCGTTCTGCTGCTCGCGGTGGTAGTGTCCGGCCAGCGTTCCGAGGCCTGTGGAATTCCTTTGAAGCCCGGTTCCGTTACCGCGCTCTTCCGCAAGCAGATTCAAGTTCAGGAAGAACCGATCGTGTGAGTTGAAGTAGTCAAGGTGGGTGTCGCCAGATAGAAATCTTACAGTGGCCCTTCGATCCACACTGCCCCGCCACTCATCCGGAACCGTGAAGTACCCGCCGGTCATAAAACCCCGGCTGCTGGCAGAAAGCGCAAACTCATTCCAGACATTAGAGACTCCGGCAGACACGCTATGTGTGCTGTGGTTGCCCGCTTCGTATGCGGCCGTTATCCGCCGGGGTTCCGGCTGCCGCGAAAACATGGCGATAGCCCCACCGAGCGCGCGGTCTCCGAAGACACTGGTGGAAGCTCCGCGCGAGACTTCGACCCGGTCTATCTCCTCGGGTGCGAAACGCGTCCAGTAGACCCATCCACCGAACGGGTCGTTCACGGGGCTTCCATCCCATAGCACAAGCGTCCGGCTGGCGCCGCTCGAACCAATGCCGCGCAACGAAATGCCCTGCGTGGTGGGATGCGCAACAAGGCTGGACGAGCGGCGGAAGAGACTGAATCCCGGCACGCTGCGCAGCCGGTCGTCGAGGTTCACGCCGGGTGTCTCGCTCAATACCTCCGAGTTCAGGACGGACACCGATGCCGGGGCGTCGGCGCTGATGTTTTCAACTACGGTGATGGAGGTTTTCACCGGCTCCAGTGCCGGTTGCGCCAGCGCCACCGAAAGCACTGGTATCCAGCATGCGAGCGCTTGTCCAACCGGCTTCGAGAAACTTATCCGGAATCGTCGTGAATACAATTTTAAAACTTCGTTCATCACCAGGTGCGGGAGGCGCCTTTCCTTTGAGTGGGGAGGTCTCAGCCAGATACTTCAGGATAGTATAGACGTCGCCTTCTTCTGGAAGGGTGAGATCGAAGTCCTGCGTACGAAAGCGAATCCGGGCGCCGCGCTCGCTGACGTGCCAAACGAGGAATGCACAACAGTCCACCGCTTGTTCGAACCATTCCAGTCTTTCCGGGGCGACTTCCAGGTCGAGAAACATCTCGATGAGGTGCTCCTGCTCCTGGGCAAATTCCCGGACCTGCAAGTCGCCTGTATGCGCCGTGGCCTTCCAGTCCACGTGGCGCGCGCTTTCGAACGCTTCGTAGGGCCGGATGCGGTAGAAGTCATGACCGCGCCCGCGATAATATGCCTGGATTTCGCCGGAAAGCGCCTGTAAGAGGGCCTCGAAACCGGATTGCGGACCGATGGAGGGATATACCAGAATCTCGCGGCGCAGCCGGACTCGAATGCGCCGCTCGGTGAATCCGAACGGAAAACGCGTGGAGAATTGAAAGCTGTTCTCACGATAGATTCCGCGGCGGGTGAAGAAGACCTCCACCCCTTCTTCCACCGTGGCATTACGCGGAATGGATGGAAAGTAGACCACGGATGACATCCCGGTGTCGGGAGAGCCCGCCAGGTGGATGGAGAAAGAAGGCATCCAGGATTTTGAGTTTCGGATTAGAATGCGCGCGCTGGTCCGGGCGCGGGCCGAGATATGTTCGGGAAGCACGAAGTCCAGTTCGAGACCGGACAGCGATAAGCGGCTGACGAATCCGGAGACCAGCAGGGTCGATAGGAGCGCCGCGAAGAGCAGGAACAGAAGATTATTAGCGGAAACAAAGGCGGCGACTCCGACAAGTGAAATGGTAAAAGTAAATAGCAGACCGCCCGCCGTTACCTGGTGGCGCAGCGCCATTTCCAGGGCGTCCCGAAGCGCTTTCCAAATGGGCCTGACGCTCACGGAAGTGTCACCGTTGTGAAGCCAGCAGGTTCACGATCCTGTCCGTCAGGTCGCGTACAGACGCCGCGGGTACATCGTAGTGATTGGCGAGGATGGAAAACGCCAATTGTCCCCCGCGCCTGCCGTCAACATAGCCGGAGAGCGCGCTGACGTGACTGATAGTCCCGGTTTTGGCGCGTACGAGTCCGGCGGCTGCGGTTCCACGGAATCTGTGCTCAAGCGTGCCATCTTCTCCGCCCACCGGGAGAAGCCTGAGCCAGGCATCACGTTGCGGCGAATGATACATGTGCCGGAGCAGGCTAACGACAGCGGAGGGGCTGACCAGCGTTTTTCTGGAAAGCCCGGAGGCATCCTCGAAGTGATAGGCATCCGGCAGGATCCCGATTTCCGCAAGAAACGCTTCCAACTCCGCCAGACCCGCGTCGCGGCTGCCGAGATCTCTCCGCATTCGGCCCACTTCGCGCAAAACGACCTCGGCCTGCAGATTCTGGCTGATTTTATCGATGACGCGCAGGCTCTCGATCAGCGGGGGAGAAGTACGCGCGGCAAGCTCGATTCCGCTTGCCAGGAAACGGGGATTCGGGCCTCGGGTAAGGTCACCGATCTCACCGGGCAGCAGGTGACGGGCGACGGCCTCGCCTTTGATCCGCACACCGCGCCGGATTAACAGGTCCCGGAACACTTCCGCCGCATAGAGGGCGGGATCGTCGACGGCCAGATACTGAACACTGGGCCGCGAGGAAGATGGCAGCGTACCCCAAAGGCGAACCAGCCTGGAGGCGGGTAACCGGTGGACCGAAATCTTTCGTGTGCCCCCGGCGGTCGTCTCCACGCGGTTCTGAAACACGTAGTATTCAAAAGCAGGCGATACCAGCAGGCCGGCAAGACCGCCAGGACTGGCGGATGGCTGGAGCGATATACGAATCGAATTGTCGCCGACGATCAAGGCGCTGGCGGGTGCTCCGTATTCCCAGATGGCATCGTCCACGGTCCAGCCGTCCGGATAAGGTTCCCAGACATACGCGGTGTCGTCGCCAACGACATCCCCTTCGATACGGTTCACACCGGCAGCGACGACCTGATCGGCCAGCGAGGCCAGAGGAGCGAGCGGATCTCCTTCGACAGGTCCGGGGCGATACGGCAGAGACCGGGCCGAAAGAGTCATGTCTCCGCCGCCGATCAGGAGAAGATCGGAACGGAGGATTCCATCCGATGCGGGCTGCACCGTCGACACGACTCGTGTGTAGAAGCGGTGATCCGGCCCGAGTTTTTGCAGTGCCAAGGCAGTTGAGAAGAGCTTGGTGTTGGAAGCAGGAGTGAAAAGCTTATCCTGGTTGCGGTTGTACAGCAATCGACCTGTACGGAGGTCTAGTACTTGAATTCCCCAGTAGGATCTTTCTGCTACCGGAGAATTTTTAAGTAATACTTCAATTCGGGCGCTTAGCGGCGGCCCGGCAGCCACCAGAGTTTGAGCGACAAGCAGTAGAGCGACGCGTCCCATTGATCGATTTACCCCAGACCTGTAGGTTTATCGGCAGTTTCTTTAATCCTGATTTCAGCGCCTCCCGACAACTTGGCGGTCAGCCAGATCATCAGCACAAGCACAAAGACGGCAAATGTACCTAACAGGGGGAGCAGCATAACCACTCTGATGCCCCAAAACTCCGCGAAATACCCTAGAGTACCGGGCGCCAGCAGCCCGCCGACGGAGGCTACGGCAGAAATTCCGTTGAACAAACCAGGATGGTAGTTCGGAAATCGTAGACCGATCTTTTCCACCAGCAAGGGGTAGACGACGGCGAAGCCGAGCCCCAGTAAAACGATTGCCGTTATGGCGCCGAACCGATTATTGGTAAAGCTCAGAATCAGACAGCCAAAAACCGCGCAGGCGGCGCTACCGGCCAGCAGCCACCCACGCTTCATTCGGGGAATTACGAAATGAACGGTGAGCCGGCCCACCAGCAGAGTAAGCCAATACAAAGAGAGGAGCAGGAGGGAAGTTTCCGGGCT
>DASTMK010000049.1:0-3993 GCA_035714225.1 Bryobacteraceae bacterium
ACCTGAGACCGCGGCGCGTCGACGTGACAGGCCTGCCTAAGTCCCCCTACACCCTTTGCGCGGGGGACAGGGACCGGTCCCGGTGCGCGGGCAAATGCGCACCAGTAAACATCACCGATCAGCGAGCAACACCGAGCCGCGCGGCCATCTCCTGCATGCCACAATGAAACCCAGGAGTATTCCGTGACCACTCATCGCCGCAGGTTTCTCTCGACAGCTCTGGGCGGAGGGCTTGCCTCCCAACCACTGCGCTTGTGGGGTTCGCCGCCATCGCCGGAAGTAGATGCCCGCTATCGCCAGCTTGGCGCCGTTCTGCAACAACCCGTGCTGAAAAAGCAGCACTTCCGTGCACCGGTGGTGATCGAGACGGTCGAACTGCTCCGGCTGGACAACAGTTTTCTTTGCAGGGTGCGTTCCCGTGATGGAGCCGAAGGCATCTCGGTGGCCCACAGCGGCATGAGCACACTCTTCCCCATCTTCCTCAGAAATCTGCAGCCGTTCTTTCCGGGAAAAGACGCCCGCGAGTTGGACCTCATCCTCGAAAAAATCTATATCTACAATTTCAACTTCCGGTACGGCGGTATCGCTCTGGGCCTGCCCCTTGCCACCATCGAATTCGCCATCCTCGACATGCTCGGCCGCATCGCGCAAAAACCCGTTGGCCAGCTCATCGGCGAGATTCATAATCCCGAGGTCGGCGTCTACGTCGCCACCGAATGGCGCGAAAAACCGGTCGAGGAATCCATCCGGTTGATCCAGGAAGCCGTCGCCGCTTACGACACCAATGCGCTGAAGATCAAAGTTGGCGGGCTGATGTTCATGACCACGGATATGTACGCCGCCGGCCCTCCCGGACGAACCGAAAAGATGATCCCGCTCGTGCGCAAAACGTTCGGAGACAGCATGGCGATCTATGCCGACTCGAACAGCTTCTATTCGGTTCCCGAAGCCATCCGCGTCGGCAGACTGCTCGAAGAGTACAAGTACGGATACTTCGAAGAGCCCGTGATGTTCGATCATCTCGAGGAGATCAAACAGGTTTCCGACACGCTTACCATACCCATTGCAAACGGCGAGCAGGACTACAGCTTCTACGGATTTCGCTGGCTCCTCGCGAACAACGGCATCGATATCGTTCAGCCCGATAACTACTATTTCGGCGGACTCATCCGGTCGATGAAAGTGGCGCGAATGGCGGCCGCGGTGGGCAAAACCATCGTGCCGCATATGTCCGGCGGCGGGCTGGGATACCTTTACAACATCCACTTCGTATCCGCCGTTCCGAACGCCGGCGCCCATCACGAATTCAAAGGCCTGCGAACCAACGTACGGTTCGAATGCAAGACATCCCCTCTGAAAGTGGCCGGCGGAAAGATGAAGGTTCCCACCGGCCCCGGATTCGGCGTGGACTTCGATCCGGACTGGGTGAAGAAGCACCAGGTTGTGAAATTGTGAGGGGCGCTATTCCGGCGCAGCTTCCAGGAGCAGGTGCGCCTTGAATTGCACATCCAATTGGCCCACCGGACCCTGGATCGTTCCCAGCGCCTTTCCATTCTCGTAATCGGTCACTGCGTAGGCACGCCGCTCGAGGCCGCGCAGTTCGACCCTGCCTTCGTATTGCGGAGCGTAGAATGCGTAGTACATACGGCCGGCCTTGCGGATGGCGTGGGCTTCAGGGCGGTAAAAGCCGATGTCATATAACTCGCCGCGGTACTCGCCTTGCGAAAGCCGCTTGTCGTTGTAGATCGAAATCCACTTCTTCCAAACCGGCTCCTTCGCTTCCGTCAGATCCAGACGCGTGTTCCTTCCCGAGCCCGCCGGCCAGGTGAACTGCGTGCCCACTACGCCGCCCACTCCGACCGTGGAGGCAAAATCCTGCCTGCCATCGCTCAGCTCCACGTGATCCCCAAAGTAAGCGGTGCCGTCGCCATGCAGCGCCTTCAAGGTCTTGCCTTTTGTGCGCACTTGCCAGGAACTGCGAGGATCGGAGGCCACGCTCATGTTGAGAGTCGGCAGCGTATAGAAGTTGAACGAGGTACCGCACGGGCACCATTCGACCAATGCATCCGGCTTGATGCTGCGCGCCGTGTCGTAAATCATCTTGAAGAAGGTAGCCAGGCCTTCGACGGATTCCTCCGGACGCGCGTGCTTATGCGACGGATTATGACAGGCCGGCACGCCGTTCATATGCTGGCCATCCAGCTTCAGACCGTCGAAATCCCAATCCCGGATCATTTTTACGACGAGCTTTTTGTGGTGTTCCAGAACGGCGGGATCGCTGGGGCAGAGATACCAGTCGTTCCAGTAGGAGATCTTCTGCTTGGACCCGTCGGCATTCAATAGCAGTTGTTCCGGGTGCTCCTTTACCAGATTGGAATCGGGCTTGGCGGCAAGAGGCGCCCACCAGATTTGAGCGCGAAACCCCTGGGCATGAATCTTGTCCGCAAGGGCCCTCATGTCTCGATCGCCGTTCGGAAATTTCGACGTTACCAGCCCCCAGTCTCCATCCGACGATTGCCAGCCGTCGTCGACGCCAACCCACCCGAAGCCCAGTTTCTTGACCACCGGCAGGGCGCCTTCCACCTGCTTAGGCGTGAAGCCGCGACCGTAGCCCCAGGCGCACCAGATCGGCTCGAAGGCGCTCGGAGGAGCGGCGGCGAGTTTCAAGCCTCGCTTCTGCATTACGGCACTATAGGCCTTCAGAGCATGAAAGTAGTCGCCTCGATGGACTGCCACAAAGCTTCGGAAGGTCTCAAGCGATGTGCCTGGTTTGAGCGTCTGCGGAGCCCGGTAGGACAACTCCAGCGTCGCGCGTCCGTCGTCCGGCATGGTAACCGGCAGCGACACCAGTTTTGCAGTTGTCTCGATGTGCCCCACTGCGAGTCCCAGGTCGCGCCGCCACACGTCTACAACCGGAGTTCCCCCGCCGTAATCGGTGGCATTCATGCCAAGGTAGTTCTCCTGTTTGAAACCCGGCTTGAGAGGCAACACCCAATCCGGCCGCTCTTTGTAGGATCCAGGCTGATAAGACCAGAACGCCGGTTCCGCACCGCCCTTCAGCGGCCCGGCGCCGATAACGTACCGGTGGTTGGTCCAGCCGGATACCAGCAGATCGGACTTCCCCTCATTGGCATAGCGCACTTTGAGAAAAACCATTTGCGGAAAGGCATCGTACACTGTCGCCGCCACAGTCTTGCGGATGGCCCCCGATACTCCCGTTATCGTGAACTGCCGGCCGGCTCCAAGATCGTCTTTGACCACCTGGCTGTTGCTGTGCGCAAGGGGGAAGTCGCCCAATTCCTGGCCATTCACGGTTATCGTCTCGGATGCTTGAACGGGCCCCATCGCGGTTTCCTTCCCGTCCAATACGGCAATAACCTGGCTCTGGAGCGACCGGTCGAATTCCAGGCGAATGCCCTTGCCTTCGACTTTGACGGAAGGCGGTCCTTGCGCGACCAGTACCAGGACAATCAGAATCGCGGCCGCCGAGCCGTGAGTGATGGTTCGTAGGGAAGCCATGGTTACCTAGTTTAAATCTGCGTCGAACTCGATGCGCTGTCCCGGAACGAGCCGGCCGCATTCGATGGTCAGGTCAGGAGCGGTGCCGCCCGATTCAATAGTGAACTGCCGGGTTTCTCCGGGCTGGAGATACTTCAGCGATTCGCGGGCGCGGACTCCATTCACCGCTACATAGGCGTCATAGTAAATGGGGGCCACTCCGGTATTGGTGACCGTCACGCGCGACTGCTTCGCGTCCGCCGCGAACTCGGTTACCCGGAACTTGTAGCCGCAGGCCATCCCGTGCCGGCGGATGGCATCCATATCCGTCCATCGCGGCCACTGTTCCGTAATCATAAAAGTAATTCCGAAGTTTTTCGCCTCGGTTGCCCAACGGGACGCCACCATCTTCTCGAACTCTTTATTGGGGAAAAGAATTTCGCCGCCGGCCGGCGATCGCTTATAACGATCGCGGCCGAAGAAGATCCAACCGTC
>DASTMK010000050.1:0-15782 GCA_035714225.1 Bryobacteraceae bacterium
TCCAGCCGCAATCGCATCAACCCGCGAGGTGTGAAGCGAAAGATGAGCAACTATCCGTTGCGGCCGCGAATGCCGCAGTCGACAATCAAAACTGACTTCTCCGCATCTATCAAAATCATTAAGTGAACAGTATTGGGGCTAGCACCGGGAGGTGACGTCCTCGCGGCCAATAAGCGGGTCACGAGCGGCTTGAGTTCGTACTTACGATCTTTGACGTTCATACTGGATGCCGCTAGCTTATCGCCTCTACGGCGGTAGCACGGTTCGGTATCGTTGGACCGCCACGACGACCTCTGGCTTCTTTTCAGGAAGTTCACGCCATCCTCAAGCTGCCTAACCGCGAGTGACTTCATTCTGGAGAGCACGCAACCCGGCGGAAACGGATCGCCGGAAGATCGAACTGGCTGCGGACAAGTTGCCCGACGCGGATGGTGCCAGTCATGTCCTACCTGCCACCAGATAGTATTGGGTATGGTGAGGGTTCCTGCAAAAGGAGGTATCGGCCGGAACACGGGCCAACCGGAACGCGGGAGATAGTCAAGTTGAGGTAACGCCCGTTGCTCCCTGTTGCAAACCGGTCCGAGCCGCTGGGCATTATCAATCAGCGGAAGGCCGATTTCTCGCTCATCTGAATTGATTCCGAGTGGCCGGCCACTTGCCCGAAGAGCTGAAGAACCGGCTACACCTAAGCTATAGAAGGTGCCTTCTGCCCAAAGACTCTACGCCTGACCCGGAGGCGGGGCAGGCGTGAGACCGTGGCGGCGCATGATCTCGCTCATCTCCGCCCGGTCCGGCGGCCCGCCGGCGGCCGTGTTGATCACTTCGGCAGACTCACGGAAAAACTCCGGACCTATCGCCGCTGGTGTGATCACGCAGAGCGCCATTGCGTCCATACTCCCGATATTATCGAACCGGTGAATGGCTCCTCGCGGAATGCAAAGCGCTTGCCCTGGTCCGACCTCGATTTGTTTTCCATCGACAGTCCAGGCTAGCGCTCCGGCGATACCGTAAATGGTCTCCTCGAAATGGTCGTGGCTATGCGCCGGCGCCGCCAGGCGCTGCCCGGGCGGGACAAGAACCTCGAAGGCCGCAATGCTGCCAGCCGAGTTGTCCCGCGTGAGCAGGAAGCGCACTGTGAGCGGCCCCAGCCGGATGGTCTCCTCGGAAGGATTCACCGTAAGATTGATCCCCTGGCGTAGCATGTGGTCTCCTTTTGGTAAACTAAGTTTACCAGATAATAGTAAACTCTATTTACCCGGTATGTCAATGCCCTCATCGCAAAAGAATTCGCCGGCAGTTAAAGATATGCTGATCGGCGCACTGCTGCGTGTTCCGGCTCAGGCCATCCAACGCCGCATCATCAAAGAACTCAATGCCGCGGGTTTTGAGGAGCTAAGCATGCCTCATATGGCAGTGCTTCAGTTTCCCGGTCCAGATGGGTCTCGACCAGGCACTCTTGCCGGGCGCGCCGGCATGAGCAAGCAGGCGATGAACCGGTTGCTCGGCAGCCTCGAAGATTTCGGATACCTCGTCCGGAACGACGCACCTGGTAAGGGCCGGGGGCGAGTTGTGCATTTTACCAAGCGCGGATACGCCGCATACGCAAAGGTCCACGACATACTCCGCGACATCGAGCAGGAATGGAGCGCCGAACTGGGGGCGAAGGATTTCGCTCAACTCAAGGCCCTACTCGCCCGCGTCTGGGATAGCAGGTTGATCGATTAGTCGTGCCGGTACCCATCTGAGTGCTCCGCTCTTTCCGGAGGCATGCTGTCACCAGTTGGCAAACAGTGCATCTGTGCAGTTAGCGTCATGCAGCACGGTGTTCAGTCTGAGGAAGGAGCACACGGCAAATTCAGGGCCGTAACGCTTTGGGTAGCAGTCGTCCAAGTCGCCCTGACGTTACTGAGCGCCGCCGGACCTCCAAAGATTCTCTGCTTTGGCACCGACGGGCATTGCGAATTCGAGCATGCATACGCGAACTGTTGCCTTCATGGCGAAGCCTGCTTGGATAGCGCCGGTGAATCGACTCTCGCTCAATACCATGCTTGCGTCGATGTCCTTCTATCCGCATTGCTGCGCTCCCCAAACCAGGTGCCATCGCCCGACGCCGACTGCATGGAACAATTAGCAGTTTTTCCATCCGCAATCGATGCGGGGGCAAAGCCCTTCACGTTCGCCTGCGAAGCGGACGTGGGCTTTGCTTCCCATCTCTCCAACTCGTTGCCTGTTCTCCTCTGCTGATCCAACGCTTGTCTCGCCGGATTCACGACCTGTCATTTTCGTGCTGACAGGTTTGCCTGGATGTTCGAGATCAAAGGAGACGTTTGATATGAAACCAAGACCGGGAGTGGTCTGCAGTTTACTGGTGATCTGTGCAAACGCGGGGTTTGCACAGGGCCCTGAAGACAGGCGTTGGCGCTTCTCCAGTCAGGCCGTATTCAAGAATCAGCACGTTTGGCGCGGCTTCGTCGAAAGTCGTGAGCCAACCACGATTGCGGAAGTGACCTTCGCCTATGGAGGACTCGAGATGAACCTGGAGAACGTAATCAGGCCCATCTGGGAATTCAGTGGGTAGCGTGATAATGGGCGGGTGCAGGACAGTGAACTTTACGCCCAGATCTTGGGCATCCGCCGTCCATGGCGAGTGGATCGGGTAGAACTGAAATTGGGCCAGGGCGAGGTGCATGTGCACCTGCTTCATGAAAGCGGTGTCGAGTGGCAATGCCCGGAATGCGGCGCCTCATGCTCTTTGTACGATCATCAACCGGAGCGGCGCTGGCGCCACTTGGACACGTGCCAATATCAAACCATTCTGCACGCCGAAACGCCGCGCGCCAACTGTAGCGAACACGGAGCGCGAGCCGTCAAATTGCCGTGGGCGGAACCATCGAGCCGGTTCACGGCTCTGTTTGAACGGCTGGCCATCGACTGGCTGAAAGCCACCAGCCAAAGCGCGGTAGCCGAACAACTGCGGCTGAGTTGGGACGAAGTGCATGCGATTCAGGAGCGGGCGGTCGAGCGTGGATTGAAGCGGCGCAAGGCAGAGTCCGTCGAACGGCTGGGGATCGACGAGAAATCGTTCACGCGGGGACATCGCTACTTCACTCTGGTGAATGATCTGGATCAGGGGCGCGTGCTGTTCGTAGGGGAGAATCGGACAGAAGAGAGCCTGGAGCCATTCTGGGCGGGTCTGACGGCCGAGCAAACAACGGCGGTCCGCGCGGTGGCGATGGACATGTGGGATCCCTACGTCCGCTCGACACGCAAGCACTTGCCGGAAGCGGATGGCAAGATCGTCTTCGATAAATTTCACATTGCCAAACACCTGTCGGAAGCGGTGGATCAGGTACGCCGCCGCGAGAACAAACAACTGAAAGCCGCCGGAGATGATCGATTGAAGGGGACTCGTTATGATTGGCTACGCCATCCGGCGAGGATGGAACCCGAGGATCGCAAGCAGTTCCGGGCGTTACGGGATAGCAACCTGAAAACGGCACGCGCCTGGGCGCTAAAAGAAGCCATGATGGCCTTCTTTGGGTATCACTATGAGCGGCCGGCGCGAAAGCACTTTCGCTGGTGGTGCAACTGGGCGGTGCGCAGCCGGTTGAAGCCGATGATCGAGAAAGCAGGAATGCTCAAGCGGCGGTTCGAAAATATCGTCACCTACCTGCGCCACCGCATCACGAACGCCGCCAGCGAGTCGATCAACTCCAAGATCCAGTGGGTGAAGTATACGGCCCGCGGCTTTCGTAGCAAGAAGAACTTCGTCACCGCCATTTACTTCCACTGTGGCGGCCTCGATCTCATGCCATCAACCCACTAAAAAGCCGGAATGCCCTGTAATCTCGGGTCATCCGAAGTTCGCGGGATACTGGGCGGAATCGGTGATTCATCCGCGCTATACCCGTCAGTTCGGCAGATTTAAGACCAGCGTCGGATGGCGGCTTAAGCGTTTTCCGTCGGGCCGTGGGCAGGCCGCTAGTGGCACCAATGAAGGCTATGCCCAAATTTCATTTCTCGGGACTCTTAATCCGACGTATACGATTGTGCGGGATGTGCAGTTGGGCAGCGGATGGTATCAGCATCTTCAACTGCTTCACCCGGTTCGCTTGAGCCGGCGCGTCACTCTCGAAGGGATGGCTGGCATCGGCCTGAATCAGCATTACTTCATCAAACAGACTACGGTAAGCGACGTGAGCTACGGGCTCGCAGCCCGGATTTCCGTCACTTCCAGTTTCGGCTTCGCGCCATTCTACAACTACATCTTCGGCCACCGTTCGATATTCGGAAGGCGTCACGTTATTGGAGTGTCAGTGGTGCTCGGCAGCGAATAAGAGACGTTTGCTGATTTGACTGTGAACGCCGGACGATCAGTTCCTCCCTGACGGCGAAGAGTTAACCACTCCTTCTGATACACTGCCGGGAGGTTCTTATATGTCATTCCGAAGACAGTGGATAACGATCTCATACCTGACGCTTGCCGCCCTTCCGGCGGCCGCTGCCGCTCCCGTGTGGAAACCCGCACGCCAGGCTCCTCCGCTGCCGGCTCGCGAGGGACGGGCGGTGCCGGTGAGCACGGTCCCGGCGCTCCGGCAGGCGATGGAGAACGCCCGTCCCGGCGACACCATTCTGGTCGCCGATGGCACCTACATGCTGGAGCAACCGCTGTTGTTCGAAGGTAAGCAGCACGTCACTCTGCGCAGCGCCTCCGGCGATCCCGCGAAAGCGACTCTGCGGGGCGCCGGCGGCTGGCGGGGTCCGGCCGACGACTATCGGAGCATCGGGAACGAGGACCTGCTCGTCATTCAAAGGTCCGAAGACATCATCATTGCCCACCTCACTTTCGCCGAGGTGCGTCATTATGGCATCAAGATCGGCATCGACGCCGATCGCATTCCGCCCAACCCCAGTAACATCCACATCTACGACTGCCGTTTCCGCGATATCGCCACCCGCGCCATCAAGGGCGTCGCCATGGCGGACCGCAAGCCCGTCGTGGGTGGCTCGGTGCGCTTTTGTGACTTCGAGAACACGCGGATCCCAGACGCCTCCTGGGGGTGGGCGATATACGAAGGGAACTACGTCTCGGCCATCGACATGATGTACCTGAAGGACTGGACCTTCAGCGACAACGTCTTCCGCAACTTCAAAGGCGCTACCGGCGGTGCGCGGGGAGCGATCTTCATCTGGAACCAGAGCCGGAACATCACGGTGGAGCGCAATATGTTCATCGGCTGTGACCGCTCCATCGCTTTCGGCAATCCATCCAAGCCCACCGGCTACGAGCCCGGCACGCTCCACGTATACGACGGATGGGTCCGCAATAACTTCATTGTGATGGACTCCATCCCTAAGGGAGGCGGGTCCAAGGGGATCGAGATTGTGTGGACCGACAACGTGCGGGTGTATCACAACACCATCCGGGCGGCAGACCCGCGTTACCGCGCGATCCACTACTTTGAAAACATACATCGCCTCCACCTGGCCAATAACCTGGTGCGCGGCCGGATCGAAGGCGAGGGCGATGTGCGCGCCGAGGGGAACGTGGCGGGCGGCCTGGAGGGCTACTTCGTCAACCCGGTAGAGGGAGATCTCCATCTGACCGGGCGAGCCGCAGATGCTCTGGGCAAAGGTGTGGCCCTGGCGGCCGTGACCGACGACTTCGACGGTGAAAAGCGGGGCAGCCCGCCCGATGTTGGGGCCGATGAACGGTCACCCCGGGTCACAAGGTAGCTGCCAATTCGCTACCGCTTGTCCGCAGTGAACGGGATATCGAAAAAGAACAGCTCTTTGCCGGTAGGGGCTTCGCTGAGGCCGGTGATGTAGATGCGGGAATTGGGGCTGTGGCGCGTCTGGAAATAGACGAATCCGTGTGCCGCCTCGCCGGCGGGCAGCATCTTCGCGGAGAAGGCCCGGCCCTCGATTTCCCACATGTCCAGCGGGTTTTTCTTGGCGCGCCTCGGTATAGGCAAAGGATTCGGCGCCATGTTGGGCTTCTGCGGCCCGGAGATGAAGCGGACGTCGGCAGCGGGCGTGGCCTCGATGCGGCTCCCGTCCGGTGTGGTGTATTCCGCTCGCATCCCGTCGAGCCGCAGGGCCGTGTCCGAATCGTTCTGGATCACCAGCAGGACCGGCAACACGCCATACTTGTAAGGGTTCCGCTTATCGAAAGCCGTCCGGGCCTGTTCGTCGGTCTCATAAGGCACTGCGGCGATGGTTACTTTCCCGTTGGTCTGGTGAAATGGATACGAAGCGGCCGGTTTCGGGCTGAAGCGGTTCTTGTCGTTATCCGCGGCATGGACCCCTGCCAGCGCGATCAACAGAAGCAAACCATTTCGACGGATGTTCATGTATATCCTTTACCGGGTTCTACAGTTCACGACGCTGCCCCTGTTTTTACTTTACGTCCTGGGGCGCGGATTGCGCGACGTCCGGTATTTCGCCCGTCTGGCCGACCGTTTTGGTTTTCTCCCGGACTCCTACAAGCGGACGGTGGCAGGCGCCGTCTGGTTGCACGCGGTTTCCGTGGGCGAAGTGCTGTCCTCGGTCGAGCTGCTCAGACGTTTGCGCGCCGCTCTCCCGGAAGCGCCGCTGTTTGTATCGTGTTCCACTGTGGCGGGACGCGCCAGCGCCGAAGGCAAGTTGAAGGGCCTGGTGGACGGGATCTTTTACGCACCCTACGACCTCGTGTTTGCGGTGCGCGCAACGCTGAGAGCCATTCGTCCCATGGTGGTTGCCGTCATGGAAACGGAAATCTGGCCCAACTTATACCGCGAGGTAAGCCGGTCGGGAGCCGGGCTGGTCATTATAAATGGGCGCATCTCGGACCGTGCGTTCCCAAGATACCGGCGCCTGGCATGGTTCTTTCGCCGTGTTCTCTCCTGGCCCGATGTCGTCCTGGTGCAGAGCGAGCGCGATAGGGAACGCTACCTTGAAATCGGCGCTCCTGCGTCGAGCGTCCGCGTGGGGGGTAACCTGAAATACGACTTCGACCCGCGCCGGGCCGGCCTTGCGGACGATTTGCGGGCTTTTCTGGAGGAGGCTGCTCCGGAAAGAACCTGGATTGCGGCGAGCACCATGCCGCCGCGAAACAGTGGAGACGTGGACGAGGACGATGTGGTCATCGGGGCTTTCGCCGAACTCGCGCACAGCCACCCGGGTCTGCTGTTGATCCTGGTGCCGCGCAAGCCGGAGCGTTTCGCGGTCGTGGCCGCCGAGCTGGAAGCCAAAGGCATCCGTTTCATCCGCCGCACAACGCTCCAGGATCGCGGGCGCTTCCAGCTTCCGGGGGTTCTGCTGCTCGATTCCATCGGAGAACTCGGGGGGTTGTTTCCCGTGGCCGACGTCGTGTTCATGGGAGGCACGCTGGCCGAGCGCGGCGGGCACAATATCCTGGAACCGGCTTTCTCCGGCCGCGCCATTATCATCGGCCCGCATATGGAGAACTTCGCCGCGATTGCGGAGAAGTTCCGTGCGGGCAATGCTCTCCACGCCATCTGTTCGAGCGGTGAGCTGGCGGGGGCGGTCGATTACCTGCTGAGCGATGAAAAGCGGCGCGCGGAACTGGGCGGGCGCGCACTTGCTTTAGCCGAATCCGAACGCGGCGCCACCGATATCGCTGTCTCTACGATTCTCGATCTGTATGCGCGGGCCGTCCCTTCGAGAGTGCCCAATCTGGCGTCCGGCCTTTTTCTGAAGCCGCTGGCCCGCGGGTGGGCGGTTGGCAGCGCGCGCGCTCACCGCAAGAGCCTGGCTCGCAAGCGGCGCCTGGAGACGCCGGTGGTCAGTGTGGGAGGAATCAGCATGGGCGGAACGGGAAAAACTCCGTTCGTGCTCTGGCTGGCCGGGCGCATGAAGGAAGCCGGATTCCGTCCAGCGATCCTGACGCGGGGGTACCGGCGGAAATGCCCGAACGAACCGACTGTTATCGAGCCTGGCGCCGATGCCCCGGTCGCTCTCACCGGCGACGAGGCGCAGATCCTGTGCCGCAGCGCGGTGGCGTATGTGGGTATCGGGTCCGAACGCTTTGAAGTGGGACGTATCATCGAGCAGAAGTTCCGGCCCGGGCTCTTCGTTCTGGATGACGGATTTCAACACTGGCGCCTCGAAAGGCAATTGGATATTGTCCTGGTCGACGCGCTCGACCCCTTCGCGGGCGGCCACCTGTTTCCCGCCGGAAGGTTGCGCGAATCTCCTTCGGCCCTGGGTCGCGCCGACGTGATTGTGCTGACCAGAACCACACCGGGGAGGACGTACGAGGGGATCGAAACCGAATTGAGGCGGTTCAATCCGCATGCACCGGTCTACCATGCGCGCGTGCGGCCTCTTGAATGGAAGGACGCAGAAACGGATGAAACCTGGGCGCCCGGAAGTCTTCCGTTCCGCATCGCGGGGGCGTTCTGCGGGTTGGGGAATCCCGCTTCTTTCTGGAGGACGCTCGACACCCTCGGCTACCGCACGGCGTTCCAGTTCACGTTTCCGGACCATCATCAGTACAGCATCGACGGGCTGCAAAAGATGGCGACGCGCGCAAAAGAGACCGGCGCCGGCGTGCTGCTTACAACCGAAAAGGATCTCATCAACCTGCCGGACAAAGCCGCCGCGCTGGTGAAACCGGCGCGCATCTGCTGGTTGAAGGTCCGGACGGAGATCGAAGAAGAGGACGCGCTGCTCGAGGTGGTGATGCAGAGTCTGAAGAGATGACGCCGCGGGAACGGCTTGGGGTATCCTCAAAGAAGGCAGCGAGTGGCAGGAACGTGAGTGATCCGGTCTATCTCGAACTGGTGGATTTCGTCGCTGGCGGCACGACGCCAGAGGACGTTGCGAACTTTCATCCGTCACCCGAGGCACAGAAACGTCTCAGTGAGTTGATCGAGCGGGAACGGGAGTCCCGGCTCACGCCCGAGGAAAGCGCTGAGCTCACGCACTTCCTCGAGCTCGAGCATATCCTTCGTATGGCCAAGGCAAAGGCGCGGCTGATTCTGGCGAACAGGTCTTGAGAGTCAGCCCGGAACTCCGGTCGAAGGTGGCCCAGCGCTCGGGGTTGCGATGTGAGTACCGCTTGGTTCACGAGGACGATGCCGCCTTTGCCCACGAAGTCGATCACGTTTTGAGCCGCCAACACGGCGGCGAGACGGCTACTGAAAACCTTGCCTACGCGTGCATGATCTGCAATCGGTTCAAAGGAACCAACGTCGGATCGGTGGATGCACTCGGCGGCATCGTTCGACTGTTCAACCCGCGGACAGACGAGTGGGGGAAGCACTTCCGGCTGGAGGGCGCCGTCATACAACCGCTGACTGCGATAGGGGAAGCTACCGCGAGGTTGCTCCGGCTAAACACCGCGGAGCGTGTCACAGAGCGGACTGTGCTTCAACGTCTCGGGCGATACCCGCGCGAGTAGCAGATAGCGACTGCTGGGAACGCCTAAAGCGTCTCGTTCTCGTGTTTTCGCGGTTTCTCAAAACCAGGATGCCGGTTTATGCGTCACATAGAAGATGCAAAGGGCGCCGCAGGAATCATGAGAACCAGAGAGCTTCCCCGCCGGACCCCGACCGGCTACGACAGGCCTTTGAAACCGGAGGTGTTGCCCAAAACGGACGATCCGCTCATGGAGTGGCTGGTCTGGCTGATGGATCAGTCGGTCCGCACCGGACGCTTCTCTTTCGGGCTGGACGGCATTCTCGGCCTGGTTCCGGGTTTCGGCGATCTGGCCGGAGGCATGGTTTCCGCCTTCATCGTCTATCGTGCGGCCCGGGCCGGTGTGCCGAAGGCCGCCGTGGCCCGTATGATGGCGAACGTGGCGGTGGATTCGGCGCTGGGCGCAGTCCCCTTCATTGGCGATCTGTTCGACTTCCTATATAAGGCGAACACCAAAAACCTGAAGATCTACCAGGAGGCGATGGCCGGAACCAGGGATACCCGCCGCGATTGGGGCTTCGTGCTTCTCGTGATTGTGGGTGTGCTCGCGCTGCTGGCGATACCGCTAATCCTGATCGGAGTCGTGATCGCCGCTCTCCTCCGCTGACGCGGATCGTCCCGGCTGCCGCGGGCGGCTACAATTAGTAAGAGGACCCCAAGTGCCTTAAATTCCAATTGGAAGGAGATACAGAATTCTTATCGGAAATAAAGGAACGGGTCTATGAAAGAGGCTTCGAAAGTTCGCAAGATCGCCTTCGTGGGCGACTATTTGCCACGCAAATGCGGCATCGCCACCTTTACGTCCGATCTGCTGACCGCGGTTGCGGCCGCGCATCCCCATTGCCAGTGTTTTTCGGTGTCGGTCAACGACGTCAAAGGCCGCTACGAGTACCCGGAGGTGGTTCGCTTCGAGATTGACGAACAGGACCTGTCTTCTTATCTGCGCGCCGCGGACTTCCTGAACATCAGCAACGCCGACATCGTGTGCCTGCAACATGAGTTCGGTATTTTCGGCGGGCAGGCGGGGGGACACATTCTAGCGCTGCTGCGGGAATTGCGAATGCCCGTGGTGACCACACTCCACACGGTTTTAAGTGAGCCCAGAGCCGATCAGAAACGCGTAATGCAGGAGTTGATATCGCTCTCGACACGGCTGGTGGTCATGGTCGATCGCGGCCGCCGGATGTTGCAGGAGATCTACCACGCGCCGCCGTCCAAGATCGACGTCATCCCGCATGGTATTCCCGATGTGGGCTTCGTCGATCCGACTTTTTTCAAAGACCTGTTCGGTGTCGAAGGCAAGATCGTGCTGCTCACGTTCGGACTGCTTTCGCCGAACAAAGGGATCGAATATGTGCTCAACGCCATGCCGCGCATCCTGGCGGAGTTTCCCGAAACGGTCTATATTGTGCTGGGCGCTACGCACCCCAACGAACTCCGCGAGCATGGCGAGGCTTACCGTTATAGCCTGGAAGTTCTTGCCAAAAAAAATAATATCGAGAAAAACGTAATTTTCTACAACAGTTTTGTAGAGCTGGAAAACCTGAAGGAATTTATTGGCGCGGCGGATTTTTACATTACGCCGTACATTAATGAAGCTCAGATTACGTCGGGCACTTTATCCTATGCGTTCGGCTGCGGCAAAGCGGTCGTCTCGACGCCGTACTGGCATGCCCAGGAACTGCTGGCAGACGACCGCGGTGTGCTGGTGCCGTTCCGCGATTCCGACGCGATTGCGCGGGAGCTTCTCGGTTTACTGCGCGACGACACACGCCGGCACGCTATGCGCAAGAACGCTTACCGGTTGGGGCGTGAAATGGTTTGGAGCAACGTAGCGCACACGTATATGCATTCGTTCGAGCTCTCACGCACGGAGGGTGCGGCGCATCCTCAGAAATCGCTGGTTACCAAGACACTGGACCGCAAGGCGAGGGAACTGCCCGAGGTGAACTTGAGCCACCTCTCCCGGCTGACCGATTCCACCGGGATCTTCCAGCACGCCGTTTTCAGCGTTCCGAATTTTTCCGAAGGCTATTGTACCGACGACAATGCGCGGGCCTTCATTTTCACGGTGTTGCTCAGCGAATTGGGAGTGGATCCGGAGAAAGTGCGGACGCTATCTACAACGTACGCGGCGTTTCTTCGGCACGCGTTCGATCCAAGTACCAATCGCTTCCACAACCACATGAGTTTCGACCGCCGCTGGCTCGACGAGCGGGGCTCCGAGGATTGCCACGCGCGCGCACTTTGGGCGCTGGGAGTGGGGGTGGGGCGCTCGCCCTACCGGAGCTTCCAGGTGATGGCCGGACAACTGTTTGAGCAGGCGCTTCCAGCGCTGCTGGATTTCCGGTCGCCGCGCGCCTGGGCGTTCGGGATTCTCGGCATTCATGAATACCTCCGCCTGCTGAGCGGGGACAGCCTGGCCGCCCAGGCGCGCGAAACGCTGACTTCGCGCCTGATGGATCTTTTCGACAGGACCGCCCAGCCGGACTGGCGCTGGTTCGAGGAACGGCTCACCTACGACAACGCCAAGCTCCCGCACGCATTGATTCTCAGCGGAAGGGCTACGAAACAGGAAGCGGTGTTGGAGCGGGGGCTGGAGGCCTTGCGCTGGCTGAGCGAGTTACAGGTCTCCGAGAGGGGCTATTTTCAATGTATCGGCAGCAACGGTTTTTATAGCCGCGGCGGCATCCGCGCCAGCTTTGACCAGCAGCCGATCGAAGCTCACGCAATGGTCTCGGCGTGTCTCGATGCGTTTCGTGTTACAGCGGATTCCTGGTGGTACAACCAGGCGCAGCGCGCCTTCGATTGGTTCATGGGCGGCAACGATCTCGGGCTGGAATTGTACTCCTCGAAAACCGGCGGCTGCCGCGACGGGCTTCACGTCGACCGCGTCAACCGGAATCAAGGAGCCGAATCAACCCTTGCTTTTCTGCTTTCCCTGGCGGAAATGCGCCTGGCGCAGAACATGCTGACCAGTTTCAAAGAACCATTCGCTTTGGAATCGTGACCTTGCGTCCCGTACCGTTAAACGGATCATCAGCGCTCATGGCCAATAACTCACTTCACGTCAAACGCACGTCGATCATTCTCAGGCCTGATCCGTCACGCGTCCTGCTGCGGCCGTTCAGCCCTGGCGACGCTCAGCGGAGGGGAGAGATTATCTCCCGTATCCTGTCGATTCCGGAAGAGGAGGTCTGTCCTCTGCTGGACGAAGTCTCCGTTGAATTCTCGTCCCGGCACTCGGAGATCCGGCAACTGTTCCTGGCGCGTTTCGAACAAATCCGCGAGCAATTGTGGACGGACGAAGAGCTGCCGGAAGAGCGCAAACTGTTGATCGGCTCCTATTTCATGGCCGAATACTCTTTGGAATCCGCGGCGCTTTTCAACCCCTCGATAGTTCCTCACCCCGACCAGGCGGACCTCCCGGATGGTGCGCTGCGATTTATTATCAGCCTGCGCGCGGTCGGAGAGGGCCATATTTCCTCGCTCACCTTCCGGACCGGCATTCTTTACGCGGACAACCATATCGAAGTCCCGCCTGCGGCCGGGTTGCTGACCGAACCGCGTCAAATCCCCAACGCTCTCTATGAGAAGCGACTGTTCGTGAAGAAGCTGGCGGAGGTCGGGTTGACCTGCGATTTCACGCGTCGCGTGATGAAGCGGTTGAAGGAGCAGTTCACGCTCGACGAGCTTCGCGAAGCCCTTCAGGGCGAACAGTTCCGCCTGCCCGACGGAATGAGCCAGGAGGATCAGAGTGCGAGCCAGGGGATCTGGATGCTGGCTCGCTCGAACTTCGAGGTGCAGTTCCAACCGGAGCAGCGGCTATCGGAGCGCATTCTGTTCCCGGCCACCCCTGCGCAGCGAAACGGCATTGAAGACGCGCGCTTCGTCCGCGTGGAAGAAGACGATGGAACTCAGACCTATTACGCCACCTTCACCGCGTTCGATGGCAGGGTGATTATGCCGCAACTGGTGGAAACTTCCGACTTCCTCCGCTTCCGCTTTATCACCTTGAACGGACCGGCTGCACAGAACAAAGGCCTGGCACTCTTCCCGCGGAAGATCAATGGTCTTTACGCGATGCTCTCGCGCCAGGACAACGAGAACATCTTCCTGATGTTGTCCGACAATGTTCACTTCTGGTATGAGCGCACGTTGTTGATGGAGCCGAAGTTTCCGTGGGAGCTGATCCAGATCGGCAACTGCGGATCCCCGATTGAGACGGAGGCGGGCTGGTTGGTCCTCAGCCATGGAGTCGGACCGTTGCGGAGATACTGCATCGGGGCCTTTCTGCTGGACCGCGACGATCCAACCCAAGTGATCGGGCGGCTCCGTGAACCTCTACTGGAGCCGGTCGAGAACGAACGTGAGGGCTACGTGCCCAACGTTGTCTATACCTGCGGCGCTCTTCTTCATAATGGCGAGCTGATTATTCCCTACGGCCTGGCCGATTACGCCACGGGGTTTGCGACCGTCCCGCTTGACGACGTGCTGGCTGCGATGCATTAAGGGGCTGTTGAAAAAAGGTGAAAACCGCTTGCTCACGCGCGCGGCTCAGAAAGGTGATCGCATGTTTCGAAGCAGTAACCGAGCCGTGACCGTCAGGGAGCGGACCCCGAACTCCCTTTCATCCGGAAAAAGAGTGGCTGTCCTGTCGCCGGTCGCCTGGCGAACTCCTCCGCGGCAGTACGGCGCGTGGGAAACGGTGGCGAGCAACATCACGGAAGGGCTGGTTGCGCGGGGATGGGATGTGACGCTATTTGCTACCGCCGATTCGGTAACGCGCGCGCGCCTTCATGCCGTGGTGGAGAGGGGATATGAAGAAGATCCCGCCGTCGATCCCAAAGTGGCCGAATACCTTCACATTCCGGAGGTGTTCGAGCGGGCCGCTGACTTTGACCTTATCCACAGCCACTATGACTTCATGGCGTTGACCTATACGCGGCTGGTCCGGACACCGGTCCTCACCACCATTCACGGGTTTTCGTCGCCTCAGATCCTGTCCATTTACCGGAAGTACGGTAATGGATATTTCGTTTCCATCAGCGACGCCGATCGCGCGCCGGGCCTGAATTACCTGGCGACGGTTTATAACGGCATCGATCTTTCGCTGTATCCGTTTCAGCCGGCCGGCGGTGACGATCTGATTTTTCTGGGCCGGATTCACCCGGACAAGGGGGTTCACCTGGCGGTCGAGGTTGCCCGCCGTGCCGGTTTGCCGCTGATTATCGCGGGCATCATCCAGGATCAGGCGTATTTCCGCGAGCAGGTGGAACCATATCTCGATGGGGAGAAGATCCGCTACATCGGGCCGGTGGACGTGCCGGGCAAGAACGAATTGTTTGCCCGCGCCCGGGCGCTGCTGCACCTCAACACGATCCCGGAACGATTCGGGCTGGTCCTGGCGGAGGCCAATGCGGCGGGAGTGCCGGTTATTGCCATGGACCTTGGCTCCTGCCGCGAGGTGATCGAAGATGGGCAGACGGGTTTTCTGGTCAATGGTGTGGAGGAGGCCGTACAGTCCCTGGAGCGGCTTCCTGAAATCGATCGCGGCGCATGCCGCCGCCGGGTCGAGCAGCGTTTTTCGATCGACACGATGGTGGAGGGATACGAGCGGGTGTACCGCATGATTTTTGAGCTGGAAGCGGCGAAGCGGCTATGAAAGCAGACGTTGTCAGACGATACGGATACAACCCCATTCTCACCAAGGCGGACATTCCCTATGCGGTGGAGACGGTTCACAACGCCGCGGTGGTGAAGCATGGGACTGAATACATCATGCTTTTCCGGTCACACCTGCGCACAGGGCGATCGATTATCGGCCTGGCGCGCAGTCCCGACGGATTTCACTTCACTGCGGATCCGGAGCCTTTTCTGGTTCCCGCGCGGGACGGTCTTTTTGCCGGCTACGAGGAATTCGGTGTGGAAGACCCGCGCGTGACGCAGCTCGAAGAGGAGTACGTCATCACTTATAGCGCGTACTCGCGCAACGGTGTGCGGATCGCCCTGGCGAAGACGAAGGATTTTCGCCAGGTGGAACGGGTGTCCCTCATCACGCAGGCGGACTACCGGAACGTGGTGATTTTCCCGGAGAAATTTGATGGGCTGTATGCCCGGCTGGACCGCCCCCATTCGGAGATTGCTCCGTGGTCGATCTGGATCTCCTATTCTCCCGACCTGCGTTTTTGGGGTGAATCTCAGCTCATCATGAGGCCGGTTCCCTATCACTGGGATGAGATGAAGATCGGCCCGGGCGCACCCCCGATCAGGACGGACAAGGGATGGTTGTCCATCTACCACGGGGTTTTTGAAACGATGGACGGGTCCGTCTACCGCCTGGGCGTCGCTCTTCATGA
>DASTMK010000051.1:0-6647 GCA_035714225.1 Bryobacteraceae bacterium
CCGGCCCGGTTACCGGATTACGCGACGTGATGCCGATGGTGAATTGTGGGGCCTGGGTGAAGGCGGCGGTATTGAAATAGCGCGCTGTCGTGCGCTGATCGGAGTCCAGGCTTGGATCCGCGATCCGGTTCGGCCGCTGAATTCCAAAGCCCGCGAAAGCGTTGAGGTTCGTAGCCTGCGTCACCGCTACAGGAGATCCCGACTGCATGCGAACAATTCCAGCCAGTTGCCAACCTCCCGCAAGAAAATCCCGCCAGCCGCTCAAGGAACGCGCACGGCCTCGCCCGAACGGCAGTTCGTACACAAAGCCGCTCGAAAGGATGTGCGGCACGTTTCCGGTGGAAACGTCCTTTTCCAAACGCTTGTTGAAGCTATCGGCCGCCTGGAAGTTTGCGACTGGCCCGGTGAGCACCGCTGAATCGAAGACGGCGCCGGCATCGTCAATCAGCCGCGAGAATGTGTAGGCCACGGTGAAAGTCAGTCCGTGAGAGAAGCGCTTCTCCATGCGCGATTGAAACGAATGATAGGTGGAGTGCCCAACGTTATTGCGATAGAGCGTAACCGTCGTAAATCGCGGATAGGGACGGAGCAATTGCGCGCGGGCGATGGTGGGGGTTCCCAACGAAGTGTTGGCCGGAATCTCCCCGAGAAACGGGTTCGCCACCTGCTGGGTCAGTTGCGAGCCGGCGGCGAGTTGCTCCACCGTGAGTTGGTTCAAGTTGACATCGGGTACACCGAGCCGGGTCAGCTTCGATCCCAGGTACCCTGCCTCGAAGCTCCAGTTTTCACCGATCGTTTTTTGCAGACTTAAGTTCCACTGCTGGGCGTATCCGCTGCCATTGTCTCGCTGCACTCCGAAGACGCCTTGTCCAAGACCCGCATCGGGGCCGGGAAGCTGCGGCGTCACCGTGGGGCCTTGCGAAAGATAGAACGCCGGGTTGATGTTATCCAGCGTCTGCTGGCCGAGAGTTTGAATAAACGGGAAAAGAGGCGTGGTGAATGGAGTCGTGATTCCCGCCTGTTCGATCCAGGTGAGCGAGTAGCCCGAGCGCACCACGAAGGAATCCGTGACGCGGTAAGCCAGGCCAACGCGGGGCGCGAAGTTTGCTTTCTCCAGGTCCCGCGCGCTGTGAGGGAACCCGTTCTGCCCGAAATAATCCAGCTTCTGCGTTTGCAGATTGAAGACGGCGCCGCGGTCGTCGGCAACCGTCGAAGGAAAGTTGAGCGTGTAGCGAACGCCGAGATTCACCGTCAGGCGCCGCGTTGCCCGCCAGTCGTCCTGAAGGAAGAACTCGGTAATGGTCGCCCGGGGACCAAGAACTTCTGATTGGGCATCAATCGTGAATCGCGTCACTGGACCCGCCAGGAAAGAAGCGAAACTATTGCCGGTGTTCGCAACCGGAGTGCCCGCGGCATTCAGACCGGCGGTGAAAATGTTGGTGAACTGAAAATTGCCCGTGGGGCTGGGCGGTTGCAAGACGTCCAGTCTCTGAAGCCGAATGTCCGTTCCGGCTTTCAGACTGTGATTTCCCCTGATCCATGAAAAGTTGTCGATGAACTGCGTCACGGACGTCGTGAATTCCGCGTTGCCGTTCGCGGGAGGGCCAAGCTGTTGGAACCCGACGACATCGTAGGTTGGCAGCACGTCGCGAAACGAAGTAAGCGGAATGTTCGGGATCTGGGAAACCTCTGTAGCCGGCTGTCCCGTGGCGAGCGACGAACGGTTGAAGCCGCGGCGGGTGAACCCGAAGCGGATCTGGTTCACGGTAGTGGGCGTCAGGTTCCAACTATGTTCGCCGACCACACTGTCGGCGCGCGTCAGTGTCCGGCCGATAAAAGGCGCCGTGAATGTTCCGCTGCCGTCCGGAAGAGGAGTCGCCGGAGTGGACTCGTCGCGTAAATACGAGTACCGCCCAAAAATCCTGTGGTGCGGCCCGAAGTAACGATCCAGCCGGAGATCGAACTGGTCCTGGGCCGTCGTATTGTTGCCGACGCGCCGGTAGTTGTTGGCCGTCGCTTCGTTCGTCCCGAAAAAAACGTTGGGGGCCGGATACCGGCCTACCACCGCCCGGGTCGCGGCATCGATTCTAGAATCTGGAATTGTATTGGATGGAAAGGGCTGCCTGACGTAGCCCGCCGGCGTTTGACTGGTTGTTAGCGGGTCGAAGATCGCCTGCGTAAACACGCCCCGCTTCTGGGCGCTGGTGGGGACCGTGCTGGTCCGGACAACCCCGGTATCGAGCCGCGTTCCCTGCCAGTCGGCGAAAAAGAATGTCTTGTTCCTCTGTATTGGACCACCGAGAACGAACCCATACTGGTTGCGACGGAACCGCGGCTTGGCACCGCTTGTGGCAAACAGATTTCGTGCATTCAGCGCTTCGTTGCGGAAAAACTCGAACAGCGTTCCGTGCAGGCTGTTGGATCCCGACTTCTGGTTCACCATGATGACGCCGCCGTTGGAGCGGCCGTACTCAGCCGAGGGGCTGTTGGTTTCGACGCGGAACTCTTCAATCGCGTCGATGATCGGGTAGAAAGCCACCTGGCCCGGCTCCGGCTGCAAGACGCTGATGCCGTCGTAAATGTACTCGCTCACTCGCGGCCGGCTCCCGTTGATGCGTGGCAGCAGATTGCCCGGCGGCAGATTGACGCCAGGCGACAAGGCGATCAGCGGAATGAAATTGCGCCCGTCCAGTGGAAGCGAAATCACCTTCTTCTGTTCGACGACAAGACTGGCCGTTCCACGGGTTGATTGCAGAAGCGGCGCCGCGGCGGTCACCTCGATGGATTGAGAAACGTCGCCTACCCTGAGTTCGAGTTCCAGGTTGACCTGATCGCCGACCCGCAGGACGATGCCGTCGCGTCGTAGCGTGGTGAAGCCTTCCTTGGCGACGGAGATTCGATAGGTCCCCGCCGGCAGTGCGAAGAAGTGGTAGTTGCCGTTGATATCCGTAGCTACGGAGAGTTTCGTCTCCGTTCCGGTGTTCGTCAACTCCACAATCGCATCATTTACCGGAAGGTTGCCCGGGTCTCGAACCGTGCCGAAAAGCTCGGCTTTGGTCGATTGCGCCTGGAGGGGAAAAGAGGAGGCGGCGACAAGGACGAACAGAGTGATTGCTGGGCGCCAGTGAGCAAACATAAGTCGTTATAAAAATACTACGCTATGTTAGCATGACATTTTTTTCGTGTAGTATTGTTAACACGACACTATCTCTTTTGATCACCATGAAGCTTACTGCCCTCTCACTTTGCATGTTCCTTTTGTCCGTTGCGGCGGTCTATCCGCAACAGGGGAGTTCCATCATCGACTGGTTGACTGCGTTGCAGGCCATCGACGCCCGTCTCAAGGCGAATGACGATGCGAGCGCGGAAACCGAGCTGCGCTCTCTGCATCGCGAGATTGCCGCCTGGGCAAATGGACGGGCAGACGGAGGCGTGAAACTTCCGGCTTTCCCGGATGGACAGCCGGGACATCAGCAACTCGTCGATTACGTGGCAAGTCTCCGCGAGGCGCTGGAAGAGGCGGAGCGCAACCGTCCCGGAAGCGTGTTCCATGCTGGCCGGATCGAGGTGAACGTTACCGCCAACGCACTGCAAGTTCCCACGGCCTCGACCTTGGAGGAGTCGGACTACCGCTTGCGCGATCTTCCGAAAACAGCCGATGCGCTCAATCTCGTGCCGGGTGTAACCATTCAGCGCATCGGTCCCCGGAATGAACGCGGTGTTTATGTTCGCGGGTTCGACTTCCGCCAGGTGCCGTTGTACATGGACGGAATTCCCGTCTACGTACCGTACGACGGATACGTCGATCTCGACCGATTCCTCACCTATGACGTCAGCGAGATCCAGGTCGCAAAGGGATTTACGTCGCCGCTGTATGGCCCCAATGCCATAGGCGGTGCGATCAATATGATTTCGAAGGCACCGGTAAAGAAGCTCAATCTCGACTTGGGCACAGGTTACGCCTCCGGGGACCAGGTACACGGATTCATCAATGCCGGCACGCGATTTCGCAAGTTCTGGCTCCAGGGAGGATTCGCCTGGCTTAGCAGCGACTACTTTCCGCTGTCCGGCGATTTCCAGACTGTGCCTTTACAGCCGGATCGGGATCGCAGAAACGCGTATCAAACGGACAACAAGGGGCGTATCCGCACCGCGTGGACTCCGAACGACCGGGACCAGTACACGTTCACTTACGCCAAACAGACTGGCGAAAAGGGAAATCCTCCCTACGCGGGGACCGATTCCACCGTACGGCCACGATTCTGGCAATGGCCACAGTGGGACAAGGAGAGTTTTTACTTCATCGGCAACAAGTCTCTCGGAGAAACGGGGTACGTTCGGGCGCGGTTCTACTACGACAAGTTCGACAACCTGCTCTACGCGTACGACAACGCGAACTACAATAGCCAGACGCTGCCTTCGTCGTTCATCAGTCCTTATGATGACAACACGTACGGAACGACGACCGAGTTCGGAACCAAAGCCGGAAGCCGGCAGACCATCAAGGCTTCCTTCTATTTCAAAGACGACACCCATCGCGAGGGCAATCTTGGCGAACCGCCGCGCACGTTCCGCGATCAGACCTATTCCTTCGGCATTCAGGACACGATTCAGCTCGCGGCCCGGACTTCGGCGATCCTCGGATTCAGCGCCGACCATCTCGACGTGCTGAACGCGCAGAACCTCGTCTCCGGCACCGTGCAGCCATTCCCGACGAACAACGTTTGGGCCTACAATCCCCAGGCCGGAGTTTTTCACGCGCTCACCGAGTCAGGGAAGGTGCACTTCACCTACGCTCGCAAGACTCGCCTACCTACAATCAAGGACCGCTACTCGTACCGCATGGGCCAGGCGATCCCCAATCCCGATCTCCGCGAAGAACGGTCCGACAATTTCGAGGCCGGCTACACGCAGTTGCTCGGCCTGCGGTCGTTCCTGGAGGTGGCGCTGTTCCGAAGCAACGTTTCCAATTCGACCCAGCGATTCTTCGTACAGCCGAATGTGTTCCAGTTGCGCAATCTTGGCGAAGCGCGATATTTGGGCGGCGAGATGGGTTTCCGGACAAGCCTCACACGGTCGCTCCATTTCTCGGCGAACTACACCTATCTGAGCCGCCGGAACCAGACGATGCCTTCCGTGATCATGCTCGATACGCCGCGCCACAAGATCTACTCGACCGCAACTTACCTGTGGCGGAACCGTCTTACCCTGCTGGCGGACCTTTTATATGAAGGTGGCCGGTGGAACTCGAACGACGCGGGCCGGGTGCTGCGCGCCAGCAGTTACGCCACTGCCGGCCTCGGCGGAATCGCACGTATATACCGTCAAGCGGAACTGCAAGCGGGCATTAGCAACCTCTTCGACCGGAATTATTTCCTGGTCCAGGGCTACCCGGAGGCGGGACGAACTTTTTACTTGAACCTCCGGTATCGCTTTTGACAGCGGGCGCGCGGCCGTTGGTGGGTTCGTCAAGTTGTATGCCGGCCGCGTCCTGCCCAGACCGAGAGAAGCGCAGGAAGAACCAGAAGCGTTAACAACGTGGATGTCGCCAGTCCTCCGATAACAACTGTCGCCAGCGGCCTTTGAACTTCCGCACCCGCACTGGACGAGAGCGCCATGGGAAGAAACCCGAAGCTCGCTACAGCCGCGGTCATCAACACCGGCCGAAGGCGCGCCAGGGTGCCGTTTCGAATCGCCTCCGGCCAGGACATACCACCTGCCCGGTTCTGGTTGATGAAGGCAACCATCACGACACCGTTCAGGACCGCGACGCCGGAGACCGCAATGAAGCCCACTCCGGCGCTCATCGAAAACGGCATGCCGCGAATCAACAGCGAGAGGATGCCGCCTGTTACTGCGAACGGAATTCCGGTAAAGACCAACGCTGCCTGGCTGGCGGAGTGGAACGTCACAAAGAGCAGCAGAAAGATGATCAGGAACGTAAAGGGCACCGCTACCATCAGCCGGGCACGACCCGAATCCAAGTGCTCCCAAAGACCTCCCCACACCATCAGGTAACCGGGCTTCAGCTTGACCTGCTCTTCGATCTGCCGCCGGGCTTCGGCGACAAAGCTGCCGATGTCCCTGCCGCGGACGTTCGCCTCGATCGAAATGCGCCGCTGTCCATTCTCGCGGCTCACTTCCAACGGTCCTTCTTCCGTTTCTATTTTTGCCAACTGGCCCAGCGGAATCTTCTGCTCCGAGGCCGTAGTCACGAGAAGGTTCTTGAAATCCGAAGGTGACGCTCGCACAGAAGGATCCAGGCGTACGACCAGGTCAAAGCGCTTAAAGCCTTCAAAAACGCGGCCGGCTTCCGAACCTGCGATGGCGGTTTGAATCAACTCCTGTACGTCCGCTACGTTGATTCCGTACCGGGCGATGGCCTCGCGGTCCGTTTTTATACTCAGGACAGGCTGGCCGCTGACCTGCTGCACCTTTAAGTCGGCAACGCCATTCACCTGCGCGATGACCTTTGCCGCCCTGTCCGCCTGTTCTCGCAGTTCGTCGAGATCGTCACCAAAAATCTTCAGGACGACGTCCGATCGTGATCCGACGCCTTCGATCAGCTCTAGCATGCGAAACTCGATCGGTTGGGAGAACGTATAAGCCATGGTAGGCAGTTCCTCGAGTTTCGCCTCCATCTTCTC
>DASTMK010000052.1:0-7151 GCA_035714225.1 Bryobacteraceae bacterium
TGCTGTTCAATCTGCTTGCCGAGTTCCAGCGCGCAGCCGGCCTTTTCAGCTATCAGCAGCCAGCCTCACTCCGTGCGCAGGTACTGACCTGCGGTGCCATTCTCGGCCGCGCCGGTCGCAAGCTCGTGCTTCACCTGTCCCGAAGCTGGGGTGGTCTGGCACAACGCATCCCTTTGCTGGACAGCATCTTGAACTGGCAAATTCCAACTTCGCCGAAGTTCGAACCGAAACTCGTTACCTGAGCCGCCGAGCGGGCGCGATCCGCTGCTCAACCGCTCCCGCTTCAGGTCAAACTTCGGATTTCGGGCTTAGGCGAGTTCCACTACCTGGAGGATCTGTCGCGGAGTAAAGTATGGCGGTTCACCTATATTGCAACAACGAACCGGCTGAAGGGCACGGCAGCCGGATTCGCACTACGGCCTCTGGCGATTGAATAGACGGAGGCCTGCCCAAAACCGGCGCGATCGCGATAGTATAAAACCTGTTGGCAGCATAGTTCGTCTAGAAACAGGGAGATTATAATGCGTCAATTATTCGCATTCGGGGTGGCTGTGATTATGGTCGTGAGTCTGGGCAGCCTAATCGCCAAAGAGGGTACGGAAAAACTGGTCTATAAGAGCAAGATGGGCGCCGTGACCTTCGACCACTGGAAGCACCAGGAGCGGGAGGCGAAGACTGGTGACTGCAAGACATGCCATCCCAAGCTGTTTCCGGAAAAGAAAACCGACAATCTTAACTATAAAGCCGGAATGCACAGGCCGGCCGAAACGAAACAGATCTCATGCGGCTTCTGCCACCGGGCGGGCGGCAAGTCTTTTGAAAGTAAAGGCAACTGCAACAAGTGCCACGTCAAGGGCAAGTCATAGGATCCAGCCCGGTTCCGGGGACCGCAGGTCCGTTCTAAAAGCGATCCCCGGAACATTCCTTCGAATCCCGCCGTCAAAATCAGCGGCGCAAAGTCTGTGCGTCCCGGTAAACTAATCGGGAATGCTCGACACCGTCATCGTTGCCGTCTACTTCCTGGCAGTTTTTGCTGTCGGCTTTTATCATTCGCGGCGTGAGCGCACCAGCCGCGATTATTTCCTCGCCGGGCAGCACGTGGGGTGGTTCGCCATCGGCGCATCCCTGTTCGCCACGAACATCGGCAGCGAACATTTCATCGGCCTCGCCGGCTCAGGCGCATCCACCGGACTCGCAGTGGGCGCTTACGAGTGGTCGGCCGGTTTCTGCCTGCTGCTGCTCGGCTGGCTTTTCGTGCCTTACTACCTCCGGAGCCGGGTTTTTACCATGCCCGAATTTCTGGAGCGCCGGTTCAGTGCGAATTGCCGATGGTATCTGACCATCGTTTCGCTGTTTGCCTACGTCTTCACGAAAATCTCGGTGTCTTTGTTCGCGGGCGGCATACTCATCCGTGAGGTGGTGGGCTGGGATTACATGACCTCCGCTATCCTGCTGGTGGTCGCCACCGGTATCTATACCGTGGCTGGGGGGCTGGCGGCGGTCATCTACACGGATCTGTTTCAGGCGTTTGTCCTCATCGGCGGCGCTATCGTTCTCACACTGGTGGGTCTGAACGAGGTGGGCGGATTCGAAGGGCTTCGCGCCGCTTTGCCGCCGGACTACTTTCACATGATCAAGCCCATCGATCATCCGGTGTACCCATGGCTCGGCACGACATTCGGGACGCTGATTCTCGGAATCTGGTACTGGTGCACGGACCAGGTGATCGTTCAGAAGACGCTGAGCGCCCGGAACATCGACCACGCCCGTAAAGGCGCGTTCTTCTGCGCGGCGCTGAAAATTCTGCCGGTGTTCATTCTCATCCTCCCCGGATTGATCGCTAAAGCGCTTTGGCCCGGTGACGTCACCGGGGACAACGCTTATCCGCTCATGGTGCTGCGCCTGCTGCCCCCCGGATTGACTGGGCTGATGGTCGCCGCCCTGCTCGCCGCGCTGATGTCGTCGCTGAGCTCGGTATTCAATTCCTGCTCGACGCTCATCACCATGGATGTCTACGCCAAACTGCGTCCCGGCGCGAGCGAACGCCGGTTGGTGGTGGTCGGCAGGCTGACGACGGTCGCGATTGTCGTCATCAGCATCGCCTGGATTCCCTTCATCCGGTACTTGAATGCCGAGATCTATCAATATCTGCAAAGCGTCCAAGCCTATGTGGGAGCGCCGATCACAGCCACGTTCCTTACGGGAATTCTCTGGAAAGGCGCGACGGCGCGGGCTGCGTTCACCACGTTGGTTTTCGGAGGCTTGATTGGCGCGGCACGGTTCCTTCTGGACATTCTGCGCAATGGATTCGGGATGGACCTTGGACCCTTGAACTCCGTTGTAGCGTTCAGTTTCCTGAATTTCAGCGTGATTGTGTTCGCCGTCTGCGTACTACTAATGATGATCGTCAGCAAGGCCACCACGGCACCCGTGCCGGAAAGCCTTGTGAATCTCACATTCGACTGGTCCCAACGCCCGCAGTTCGCGGCGCAGCGGGGCGCGATCCTTTGGACGTTTCTCATTGGAGGGGCAATCCTGGGGCTCTGGATTCACTTCGCCTGAGGCTTTTCTCCCCAGATCCACTCGCTGAACCAGTCATAGTTGTGCTGCATCACGGCACGCTGCTCCCGCGGCTTGTCGATGCTGTGGCCGAGGCCTTTATACACGATCAGCTTCGAGGGCACGCCGCGGTCCTGAAGTGCCTGGAACAATTCGTAGGCGTTGGGAATGGGTACGCGGCGGTCGTTTTCGCCATGCTGGATCAGCGTGGGTGTCCGGGCCCGGTTGATGTAGGTAATGGGCGAGGTCTTGCGGTAAATCTCGGGGTCGTCCCACGGCGTGGCTTTGAGATACTGGCGCGTAAAAGGGTGGATATCGGTATTGACGTAATAGGTGGTCCAGTTTGAAATACCGGCTCCGGCGGAAACCGCCTTGAACCGGTCGCCATAGGCGCCGAGAAAAGCGGCGATGTAGCCGCCCTGGCTCCAACCCATGGCCCCGACGCGGGTCCGGTCGACCATCCCTTTGGCGATGAGATAATCCACGCCCGAAACAATGTCCTGGTAATCCCCGATGCCGAGATTGCGGACATTCAGGGAACGGAAGCGCTCGCCATATCCGGCAGAGCCGCGGTAATTCGGTTTCAGGATCAGCGCTCCCTTGGCGGCTAACAGTTCCAGCGGATAGTAGCGGTCCGGCGCCAGGATCGGGCGGTCTACCCCCGTGGGTCCTCCATGAATCGCCACCAGCAGCGGGTATTTTTTCCGGGGCTCGTAATCGGCCGGCTTCAGCAGCACACCTTCGATGATCGTGCCATCGGGCGACTTCCATTCGATGACCTCACGCGTTGCCGGATTGAATGGGCGCCACTGCTCCGCCATATTGGTAACGAGTCGCGGCTGGAACCCCTTCACGGGGGAGACGAAGATTTCTTCGGCCGAGCCTTGGGAAGCTCCGGCGAAAGCGATCTGGGAGAAATCTTTCGTGAAAGAGAAGCGCGTGGCAACCAGCCGGTCCGGCTTCGACACGCGTTGAAGCGCTTTCGTCGCCGGGTCGATTCGAAACAGATGCGCGGTGGTGCGCTGGCTGGCGGAGAAATAGATCCCATCGGAGCCCCAGGCGATCAGAGAGGGATTTTCGTCGAACTTCTCCGACAGAATCGCGGGTGGGCCGCCCCCGGCGGAAACGATTCCGATGCGCCGGTTCATGTAATAGAAATACTGCTGGCCCGCCGCTGTCTCAAAAGCGATCTGTTTGCCGTCCGGCGACCAGACGGGATTCGTTTCCGGACCTGGGGTGTCGACGAGACTCCTCACGGTGCGGCTGCTCACATCGACAACGTAGAGATCCGAAGTCTCCGAAGAGCTGGCATCGGGATCTCTCGCCGCGGCGAATGCGATTTGCGTCGAGTCCGGCGACCATGCGAAATCGCCCACCGTATACTTTTCACCGGAGGTTAGCTGCTGGGGCTTGGCCTTCTCTTTCGGTTCGAGCGCAACCGGAATGATCCACAGGTGCTTCATGGTGAAATCGCCGCGAACCACTACGAAATCGCCGTATTTCTCCTTGCGCTCCTTCCGCTCCGCGGTGTCGGGTCCCGGCGCGGTGAATGCAATGTGCCGGCCATCGGGAGACCATTCGATGTCCTCGATGCCGGTATCGAATTCTGTGAGCTGCGTCGCCTCGCCGCCTGTTGGAGAAATCACGTATACTTGCTGCTTCTCACCGCGTTCGGAAAGAAAAGCGATGAGCTTGCCATCCGGCGACCACTTCGGGTTCATCGCCGATTTGGTGCCCTTGGTCAACTGGTAGCGCTCGCCGGTTGCCAGCATCACCACCCAGATTTCCGTGTGAAAAATATTGTCCTTCCAATTCGGTTCCTGCACCTGGTAGGCGACAAAGCGGCCGGCGGGTGCAATTACAGGGTTCGATACCGTTTTTATTTCGAGCGACTGGTCGATGGATGGCACCTGGCCCAGCAGCCCGAAACTCAGAATCAGCGCGAGGCCCACCGCGGCACGCATATCTATCTATTATCCGGTGCCCGGTTGCGCCGTGGGTATCCGCCGCGATAGATTGGCCCCTTCCAGGGGAGGGCACATGAAGATTCGCGGATCCGGAGGAACACTGACGCGGCGAGCGCTTGCCGCCGGGGGTCTGGGGGCGATCGCCGCCCTTTCCGCACAGGAAACCCGGAAAGACGGGCCCATTTCGCCGAAAGACAAGTTGAAGGTCACGCGGCTCGAAACCTTTCTGGTAAAGCCTCGCTGGCTGTTCCTGAAGGTCCATACGAACGCGGGCATCACCGGGCTCGGCGAACCCATTACGGAGGGTCGCGCGCTGACGTGCGCCGAGGCGGTGAAAGAGGTGGAGCCCTACCTGGTAGGGAAGGACCCCCGGCAGGTGACGCATCACTGGCAGGCCATCTACCGCCATGCTTTCTACCGGGGCGGCCCCATCCTCACCAGTGTGCTCAGCGGAATTGACCAGGCGCTATGGGACATCAAGGGCAAAGCATTGGGCGTTCCGGTGTACGAGCTGTTGGGAGGCCCCACGCGAACACGTGTTCGCGTTTACGCGCACGCGCGTTCAGCCGATCAAATCCAGCAGCGGCTGAAGGAAGGCTTCACTGCGTTCAAGACCGGTCCGGCGAAACGGCGGCCGTCCCGCTATGTGGAAACCCCGGCCGAAGTGCAGTACGCCGCTGAGAAGTTCGCGGAATTCCGCAGGACTGTGGGAAACGATATTGACATCGGTATCGACTTCCACGGCGCCATCAGCCCGGCCACCGCCAAGCTGCTGATCAAGGTGCTGGAGCCGTATCAGCCCATGTTCATCGAAGAGCCGTGCCAGGCGCAGAACCACGACGTCATGGCGGAGATCGCGCGTGGCACCCATCTGCCCATCGCCACGGGCGAGCGCGTGTTTACGAAATGGGGCTTCCGGGAAGTGCTCGAGAAAGGGGCCGCGACGATCTTACAACCAGACCTTTGTCATGCCGGCGGCATCACCGAATGCCGTCTGATTGCGGGGATGGCCGAAGCCTATTACGCGTCGATCGCGCCGCACAATCCGCTCGGCCCCATTTCCCTCGCGGCGGGTGTGCAACTGGCGGCGTCGATTCCGAACTTTTTGTGCCAGGAGCAGGTTTCCCTCGGCGAAGGGTATCTGAAGCAGCCGTTCAAGGTTCGGGAAGGATACCTGGAACTTCCCACCGGCCCCGGCCTGGGCATTGAGCTGGATGAGAATGCCATGGCGGACAAGCTGAGCCACGACTGGCGGAACCCCGAAAGCTACGACGCCGACGACGGCAGCGTCGCGGACTGGTAGAGGCGGGAAGCTGTCCCGGACTCGACGTAATACCCTTTGCGGTGCCTAATCTCCGCATCGGGATATTGCCGGCTTGCTTCCTCGCTCAAACGGATGGCAAGCGTGTGAAATCCCGGCCCGGTGTTGGGATCGGCGTAGAAGCCCAACAGATAGCGCAGGGAGGTTTTTCGAATCAGGTCCGGAAGGGCGGTTTCCATTTCGTCTCCAGGGATGAACAGGCCACCGGTAGCCGCCATCGCCTCACGGCAGGAGGCTCCCTCCGGAATCCCTCCGCCAATATCGCGCTGGCGGCCCGGAATCGGCCATGGCCCGCCTCTGCCGATGGTAAGCCGGCGGTGAATCGCCGTGGCCAGCAGAACGATATTCAGTGTGCAGTCCGCTGTCAGGAATGCGCGTGTCAGATCTTCGATGCTCGCTTTCGAATCTTTCTCAGCGTCGTCGGTGATGGCAATGACGGCGCGTCTGCGGCGGTCGCCTGCGGCCGCGGGAAACAGGGTCGCGGCCAGACACAACGTGTCGTATAACCGTCCGCCGTAGCCGACGGGCGGATACGCGCGTCCGCTGGGCCGGCGAATGGCATCCCGGACCCTGTCGCGATCTTCGGTCAGCGCAATATTATCCGCGTCGCGCAAAGATCGCACCAGGCCAGCGCGATCCTGGTCCCGGAATGTCGCGAAGGCCGCCCGCCAGCCGCCGATGAAGGCGTTGTAGTCTTTTACGGTATTGAGCTGTCCGGCCAGGTATGGCACAAAGACAATGTCCAACGGGGTGGTCTCAATCTCGAAAAATACGATCTCGCGCCGGTTTCCGTCGTCGAGAAGAACGAAGTCTTTTGGGCCAAGCAATTCCAGTGGCTTGCCCGATGCGCGCTCCTGGACAAGAACATCCACCGTGATCAGCCGGACGTCGGCGCGAAAGGCGGGCGTCTGCTGTTGAGCGCGGCTGATTCCGAGCGCCGCATACGCCGTCATCGTGCTGATGGCTTTCCGTCGAGTCATCGTCTCTCACCCCAACCCGGATCTGCCGCCGCGGGGCTGGTCTCATCCGAGAGTATGCGGAATTCAAGGTCCCGGTATTTGATTTTTCCTTCGGCGGTAAGGCGCAGGCTCACCGGACCGCTTCCCTTCGTCACGCCAATGACCTGAAAACGGCTTCGAATACGCCCAAGTGCCTGGCGCAACAGATAGCCGCTGGGTTCTTCGATTCGGGATTCTCCGCCGGTGGGGTTCGAGAGTGCCCGGAGATCGTCATCCGCCGCTACGGCATCGAGTCCCAGCTTGCGTTTTACTTCCTGCGCGAGGTATTTTGGCGCCAGCACAACT
>DASTMK010000053.1:0-2813 GCA_035714225.1 Bryobacteraceae bacterium
TGCCGGCCATTGGTTGGATCGAAAAATACGCGGACGGCGTGGGTGGGTATTTCGGCGCTATCGCTCGAATTCTCGCGGGCCATGAAGACAACGAACGGCACACTATCGCCTGCGGCCGGCATGACGGCAATCGGGTGCGTACTGTCGAGCGACGCGGGATTCGAGTAGCTGGTCGTGAAGGTTGCCATGCCGTTGCCAGTGTCCGGACCGTTGGGAATCGGGAAGGCGTTGAGAGCGGCCTGCAACACTCCCGTAGGGGATTGGCGAAGCGACATGCTGGGGACATGAGTGGTGATACCGGACTGCGGAGTGCGCAGCCGGAGCGCTTCATAGGAGACGAAGAAAAAGGTCCGGTTGCGCCACAGCGGCCCACCCAGCGTGCCGCCGAAATCGTTCTGGCGCTCGGCGGGTTTGGGAGTGCGGGTTGCATTGCCGAACCAGTTGTTGGCATTCAGCGCGTCGTTGCGCAGGTATTCAAACAGCGAGCCGTGCCAGTCGTTCCCACCAGACCGCGTGGTAAACGAAAACTGGCCGCCCGGTGTGCGTCCATACTCGGCCGAGTAGCTCGATGTCGTAGCGCGAAACTCCTGGAGCGCATCGAGTGAGATCATGTTTTGCGTGGTGCCGAGAGCGGTCTCGCCCGGCGTGGATCCGGAATAGCCGGCAGAGAAGCCGATGGTTCCCGTGTTTGAAACGCCCGTGTTGGCGCTTACTCCATCGACGGTGAAGTAGTTGGCTTCCGTCCGCTGCCCGTTGACGCTGATCTCTCCGCTTGTCCCCGCGCCCTGTGACGGGACAACGGCGACACCGGGAACAATGGTCATCAGGGATTGAAAGCTCCGTCCGCTGAGTGGGATATTCGCGACAAACTGGCGATCGATGACCGCGCTGACGCTGGCATCAACGGTATTGACGTTGATGCCGCTGCCATCCACCGTTACCTGCTCCATGACGGTACCCACATTCAGGTTGATGTTGCGGGTTACCTTCGCGCCGACGGCGATTTGGATGTTATCGATGACGGTTCGGTCAAACCCCCGGGCTTCCACGGTCAGGCTATAGGTGCCGGGATTGAGCAACGGCAGAACATAAAGGCCCGATTCGTTCGTGCGCGTCGCCGCTTTGATGTCCGTGGCGGTGTTTTGTATTTGGACAGCGGCGTTCGGAACCCCAGCGCCGCTGGGGTCTTTTACGAAGCCGGACACCTCGGCCTTTTGCGCCCAGGCGCACCAGGAGCAGGCAAATAGTAATAAGAATCGCGTAATCGTCATATCGGTTTCTCTTCAGTTCCACATCTCGATCGTCCGGAGCAGGGCATCCGGGAAAGTACCTCGCCAACTCAAGGCGCCATGTCCACCGGCAAACTCCCGGTACTGCACTTCGTAGCCTTTCGCCAGCAGCACGTCGCGCAAATACCGGTTGGCATCGAGAACGCCGCGCGGTTGGCCGGGAACGGAAATCTCCGCGATTCCGGCTTCGAGATAGAAGCGAAGCGGAAGGCGCGGGCGGGTAATAAACATCGAGGCGATATAATTCGGCTCGCGCTCCAGGTCGAAGGCGAACGGCTTCCGCGGATCGGGCGGCGGTGTCCACCAGTACGAGCCGGATTGCGAGAGGACATTGCCGAAGGTTTCGGGGTATTTCAGGGCCGTGCAGGTTGCCGCGAGTCCGCCGTAGCTCGAGCCGCCGATGATGGTGCGCTGCGGGGTGTTTACCACGTTGTATGCGGTGCGGACCCAGGGCATCAATTCGTCGTGTACAAACTCCGCGAAGCGCGCATTGCAGGGAAGCTCGTAGGGGCGTGCGCCGGCTGCGTTCCCAATGAAGACTGCTACAAGCGGAGGAATCCGGCCGGCTGCGAAGAGATTGTCGAGGATAACGGGAACGGGGATTTTCGTGGTGTAATCGTCGCCGTCAAACAGTACCAGCAATCCGGCCGGTGGATTGCCGGACGCGTATCCCGGCGGCGTGTAGACGGCCACCGTTCGCTCGTTGTCGAGCAAGCTGCTTTTCCAAGCACGCCTTTCCAGCTTTCCTTGCGGAACTCCCGCTTGCCGCGTCAACCAGAGTTGCGGCTCCGCGCCCGGGAGTTCTATGACAGAGAAAGTTTCCGAAGTTGCCGGACCTGCGTCCTCGGGCCACCGCCGGGGATTGAACGGGTCCGGCCGCACCGCGGCGCGAAATGCTTTATTCTGCTCCGGAGTCGCGGTCATCGCGGCCATAACCGCGGGAGGATTCACGGCAATCTGATACAGAAGCCGGCTTTTCGCCGGCAGTTTCACGCTGACGAACCAGACGCCGGTGCCATCCACCCTCGACATTTGGAATGCATCGCGTGAGAGCCGCGTGTAGGGAGGAAGGTAAACCAGCACCGAGCGCGTCTCGGCATCTCCGCGCCACAAAAACGTGCAGGACACGTATCGCGAATCGGATAGTGTTTGCTCGACGAGCGGAGTTCCCTGCTGCTCCACCGAACGCCAGAATCTGGCGAGGACTTCCGGTCCTCGCTCCAGGATGTCGCTCTGGAGCTGCCGGACAGGTTCCGGCAGGTGACCTCGCGGTGCCCGCCAGCACGTTCAGCAACGCAAATGTAATCAAAAAGCTCTTAAGTGTGCTCATTCGCGCGGTTCGGTTTCGGAGCTTAAGGCAACTCAATTGCAATTCCTGCGGTACGGGTCTTTACGTTCCGCTCTGCCAGTTTCACCGAAGCCTCCGACAGGATCTCCATCAGGAGCCAATACTCGGATTCGGAAAGGGATAGCTCCTGGCCCTGTACCTCGATTGTTACGCGATCTATCCCGCTGCGGGAGACA
>DASTMK010000054.1:0-5964 GCA_035714225.1 Bryobacteraceae bacterium
CCGAGCACCCCGCGCACCAGTGCGTTCTGCCCCGAGAGTTCCGGCAAAGTCCAGACGTGTGAGGCGATGAGCCGGTGCCGCTGGTCGAAGTCCGAAACTCCCCGATTGAGCGTGCGGTTCATAGGGACGGTTTGAGACGGATTTTGCGGAGTCGTATCGGCCGATGTCTCATCGATCGACTTCGAGAAGGTGTAATTTACCTCGAAGGAGAAACCCCTCGTGACGCGCCGCTCCATCGATAGTTGCAGCCCGTGATAACTCGATGTGCCGGCCGAGTAGGTGGTGAGAATGGCGCCGAAGTCGCCGTAAGGACGCCGCTGCTGAATGTTTCCGGTGGTTGCGCCCGGAGCATAGCGAGCGTAATTCAGGTCGTCCGTATAGCTTAACCGGCGCCCGAGATTGCCTATGTAACTCGCCCGGGCGACCAGGTTCCGCGCCACCTCGTGCTCGAGCGTAAGGTTGAAGGTCTCCATGTAACTCGGCTTGAAGTCGCCGGCGAAGGTTCCGAAGCTCCCCAACGGCGTGAAGAATTCGGCATCGGCCGGCGGATTGAATGGAGCGAAGGCCGCCGGGAACGGGTTTGCGGCGGGGCCGTAAGGATCCTCCAGTCTCACACCGAAGCGCGTCACCTGCGGGCTAAAGGGAGCCGCGTTCACGAAGCCGTTATACAGGACTGTGAACTGCGGGTTCCAGAACAACCCGAAACCGCCGCGCACGACGGTTTTTCCTGTCGCCCGCCAGGCGAACCCGAACCGTGGTGCAATTTGCTGCCAGTAGGAGTTGAATCCACCCGTCGGGCACCCGGGGTCGCCGTCGTTCAGATAGCCGGGCGGCGCATTGGGAAAACGCACCGAGGAGGCCCCGGGCACGAAGCACTGCGTGCGTCCGAGGTCGTCATGGAAGGGAAACATCGGGTCCCAGCGCAGCCCTAATGTCAAAGTCAGGTTGGGCAGGGCGCGCCATGTATCCTGGGCGAAAAAGCCCCAGCGGGTGCCGAAGAGTTCCTTGTACTCGCCGCCGCCCTGGTCGAACTGGTAGACCTCACCGAGCATGAAATCGGCGAACGCATCGCCCGTGATGTTGCCGTTGAAGTTGAACAGGCCCATCGTCCGGAAGTCGTTCCGGATATCGTTTTTCGAACGGAGGACCTCACCGCCGAACTTGAGCTCATGGCTGCCCTTGATCCATGTAATGGTATCCGCGATATGGATATCGTAATCCCGCTTGTCGTAGTTCCAGCCCGGGCGGGCCAGGAAGCCGCCGGTGACATTGACGTAGACAGATGCCGGATCTTTGACTGCGATGCCCTTCACACCGGCCTGCGCGAAATCGATGGGCAAATCGACCGAGGTCCAGTCGTTATGCGTCCTGCGCCATCGCAGAGCGAATGTGGCTGAGTTAAGGATCTGGGGTGACGCTGTGAAGATGTCGTTCAGTGTCAACTGCTGGTAGGGTTGGTTGGAGCGGCCCACGTCGGACGCAAACATGGAGGCGAGGTCGTCAACCCTGCCTGTAAACGGCCGCTCGTAACGTTGCCGGAAAAAGCGTCCCATCAACCTGTGCGCTCCGAGATTGGCGTCGGCTTTCGCCGTGTACTCGTCCTCACGGTCCTTGTTGGGTACTCCGACGAACCTCTGTCCGTCGGGCGTTCCGGGGTCGGGAATGTACTTAAGCAGTTCCAGGGTCGCCGGGTTCAAGCGCGCGAGGGGAATCTGGTTGTCCGGGAACGGCTGCTGTGTCTGCGGGTCGGTGATGGGGCGGGAGAACCTGCCTTGCCGGATTGCCGCCGTGGGCAGAAACTGGCGGGTCAGTTGCGGGTCGCTACGCGTCCGCGTGCCCTGATACGAGCCGAAGAAAAAGAGTTTATCCTTGATGACCGGACCGCCGAGCGTTCCGCCGAATTGCGACCGCTTAAGCGAATCGCGGCGGGCAGCGAAGAAGTTGCGCGCGTTGAAGACGCCGTTGCGCAGGAACTCGAAGGCGGAGCCGTGAAACTCGTTGGTCCCGGACTTGGTCGCCACGGTTACCACAGCGCCGGTCGCGTTGGCGTACTCCGCGCTGAAGTTACTCTTCTGGATACTGACTTCCTGGACGGCGTCGGGATTGGGGAAGACGCCGCTGTAGTTGCGGTAGGAGTCTGTATTCATGCCGCCGTCGAGCGTGAAGTAGACGCCGCTCTGCCTGCTCCCGTTGACGACGAAGGCATCGCCTTCGCTCGTGCCGCTGGAGCGTTGGATGACACCCGCCTGGATCTGCATCAGGTTGGTGACCCGGCGGCCGTTGAGGGGCAGGTCAACTATGCGTTGCTGGTCGACGAGGCCGCGAATCGTCCCGGTCTCTGTCTCGAGCAGCGGTGCCGCGGCTGTCACTGTCACAGATTCAGCCACCGAACCCACGGTAAGAATGGCGTCCAGCCTGGCGTTGTCGCCGACGGCGAGCATGATTCCGGATTGGCTGTAACGCTGGAACCCTTCCTTCTCTACCTCAAGCCGGTACTGCCCGGCGGGCAGAAGGGGAATCGAATAGCTGCCATCGGCCGCGGATTCCCGGGTCGCACGCAGACCCGTCTGCACATTCACGGCGGTCACGCGCGCGCTCGGCACACCCCCTTCGGACGTATCTTTGATCGTCCCGACAATATTCGCTGTTGCCTGCCCAAAAATGGCAGCCGGAAACAATAATCCCAGCGCCACCATAAAAAAGCCCACTCTTGCTGAAAACAAGCTGTCACCTCCTGCGGATTAAATGTCAATTGTTAATATGCTATGCAGCCGTTGGAGAAACAGCAAGCATCAGATCCCTATGGACATCGTAAATTAAGAGTATGGTTCTAGCGTTGTTGCTTCTGGCGGGACTGGCGGATCAGGTGCCCATGCGCTGGCCTTCGGGCGATCCGAAGTCGCTGGAATTGCTGTCCGAAACTCCGGTCAATTGTATTCTGCTGGAGCAGAGTTCGTGGTCCCCGGAACTGGCGGCAGAGGCGTCGCGGCGCGAAGTGGCCACCATGGGCGTTATCCGGCCCGATGCGGACCCCATTGAAGCCGCGCAAAAAGCGCTGGGACTCAAGCTGACCGGCATCGTGCTGGAAGGCGATTTCAGCGACGATATCGCCGCACGGCTGCGCGCGCTGGCGGCGGATCGCAAAGCCGTGTTGGTGGAATTGCCGCGGCTGGCGAAAATCCGCATTACCGGACAGCCGGTGATCGGCACTTTTCAGGGGGTCTGGCCGGGCATTCAGATCGAGGAAGACGGCGAGGCGCACGCTGCGCCCACCGGCGGTCCATGGATCAACACCAATACAGGCTTTCTGCGCTACCTTCACGCGGCAGCCCCGGATTCAACGATCTGGATCGCCAACACGCCTCCCCCCGGCACCGTCTTTCCGGCAGAGCGATACTTGCAGGCCATAGGCGATGCCGCCATCAATGGCGCGCGTTGGGTGGTTGCCCTGGATGCAGACCTCAGCAAGCGCCTGATAGACCGCGAGTCCACGGCGGTGCGCGACTGGAAACGCATTGCCGAACATCTCCGTTTTTATGAAGAGCATGCCGGGTGGCGCGAATTGCAACCGGCCGGGCAGCTTGCCCTCGTACAGGCACTGGACAGGGGCGCCCTTGTGGCCGGCGGCATCCTCGATATGATCGCGGTCAAACATACCCCGGTGCGCCCGGTGCCCGGCAGCGTTTTATCCGACGAGCGGATGAAGGGCGCGAAGATGGCCGTCGACGTGGATCCCACCGTCCTCACCGACGAACAGAAGGAAGTATTGCGGCGGTTCACCCGATCCGGCGGTACGCTGCTCAACGGCCCGCCGGGATGGCAGTTCACTCCGGTAGCGGAAAATGAGATCACCATCCACAAGGACGACGTGGCGAAACTCGATGCCATCTGGAAAGACGTGAACGCGATGACCGGACGCCGCAACCTCGGTGTGCGCCTCTTCAATGTTTCCAGTATGTTGTCGAACCTGCTCGGCACCTCCGGCAGCAGCAGGCTGGTTCTGCACCTGGTGAACTATACCAGCTATCCCGTCGAAAACATTACCGCGCACGTTCTCGGGTCGTACAAAACCGCAGTGCTGTATTCCCCGGGCCACCCTCCCAAGAAACTGGCGCCCTATCCCATCGAAGAAGGGACCGGCCTGGACATCGATCAAATGGAGAGCCTGGCCACCATCGTTATCGAATAGGCTTCCCTTTATACTGGAGGCATGACCAGACGCGAACTGCTGGCCCTGTTAGGGACGGCTCCTGGGATTCGCGGCACACTCGGAGCAGCGCCGGAAAATGCTCCCACCGCCCCGGTTTCCATTGCACGATGCCGTTCCTACGAGGAAGATTTCGTATCGATCTTATCTACGATGTTCGACCAGGTCGGCGGGCTGGAGCGCATCGTCCGGAACAAGACGGTAACGGTGAAATTGAACCTGACGGGCAGCCCCGGTCTGCGCTTTCAGGGGCGCCCTCTCGGCGTCACCCACTATTCGCATCCGAAAACGGTGGGTGCGATGGCGCATCTGATGGGACGCGCGGGCGCGCGGCGCATACGGTTCGTCGAGAGCTGCTGGGCCACCGCCGGGCCGCTCGAAGAGTACATGCTCGATTCGGGCTGGAACGTGCGCTCCCTCGCCAATGCCGCCCCGAATGTGGAATTCGAAAACACGAACGCGCTGGGCAAAGGGAAGCGTTATGCACGGTTCAAAGTGCCGGGCGGCGGATATGTGTTTCCGGCGTACGATCTGAACTACGCCTATGATGAAACAGACGTTTTCGTCTCCATGGCCAAGCTGAAAGATCACGCCACGTGCGGTGTGACCCTGGCGATGAAGAACATCTTCGGTATTACGCCGGCTTCCATTTACGGCGACGATGCCGGTGTGGACGAGCCGAACGAATCGCCGGGGAAGGGACGGGTGGAAACGTGCCATCTCGGGAAGCGGCAGCCGGCGAAAAGCGCTCCCCAGGAGCTCGATCGCACATCGAGCCGCGGACCCGGCTACCGCATGCCCCGCATCACCGCGGAACTTGCCGCGGCCCGGCCCATCCACATCGCGTTCATCGACGGGGTTGAAACGATGGCCGGGGGCGAAGGCCCGTGGATCAAAGGCATCCGGCTGGTGAAGCCCGGCGTGCTGTTTCTCGGAACGAATGCGCTCACAACGGATGTGGCGGCAACGGCGGCAATGGGTTACGATCCGCGTGCCCAGCGGGGCACATCTCCGTTCGCCGATTGCGACAACACGCTGATTCTTGCAGAGAAATTAGGTGTGGGCACCACTGATTTGAATAGAATAGAGATCAGAGGCATCCCTCTAGCGGAAGCTACATACCGTTTTGGCGCCTGAGGAGCGGGACGCTTAAAGTGAGCCCGCGGGTGTCAGCAGAATTCTTCCGGTCCAACACCCGGACAGGCGTATACCGCCACAGCGATGATCGATTTGCCGGAGCCATTGATCGAGTCCTTACCGCAACTGACGATTACGTCCATCATCGACATCCTGATCGTCGCCTTCCTGATTTACCAGTTTTTCATGATTATTCGCGGACGCCGGTCCGCGCATATACTGGCCGGAATTGCGGTTCTCGTCCTCACCTACCTCATCGCCATCTGGGCGCGGTTGGAACTGCTGCGCACCATCCTGGCGGGCCTGGCGCCTTACACCGTATTTGCCCTCATCGTGATGTTCCAATCGGAAATCCGGCGCGTGCTGGCGCGCCTTGGGCGCCGGCGATTCGGGTTGGGGCCCAGCTTACAGCGCCATGAAGCCGCGGACGAGATCATCCTGGCGGTCTCGAAGCTGGCGGCGCAACAGACCGGCGCGCTCATTGTCATCGAGCGGGACATCGGGCTTCGAACTTTCATCGAAAGCGGCGTACATCTGGATGCGGCGCTGTCGCGCGATCTCCTTCTGTCCATCTTCCAGCCGGGCGGAGCGCTGCATGACGGCGCCGCCATTGTCCAGGG
>DASTMK010000055.1:0-10494 GCA_035714225.1 Bryobacteraceae bacterium
CTTCCGGCCGTCGCCACAACGATGTCCGCGCAGGGAACGGCGGAGATTCCCGCAACGTCTTCTACCGGCTTTTCGGCCTGCCGCGGGAAACTTTCAACGACCTGCTCGGGGGCAGGCAGCAGGACACCGGCTTCGACCAGCACGGATTGCACACCAAATTCGCGGCACGGCCGCGGCCGGATCAACTCGTCTCCCTGTGGTATCAGCGCGGCGTGCAGGACGGAGTGCACAGTTACAAAGATCTGCTGGGCGGCTTGGGACGACTGCAATCGACGTTCGAACCACAGGTTCTGAATTTCTTTTATGCCCGGTACGAAAAGCTCAGCCTGGGAGCGCTGGATTCGTTAAGCGGAACGTTTTCCATCAACTCGCAGACGGACGGGGGGCTGCGCCAGAACCTTCGCCTCACGGATGCGATTACGCGGGATTATAACCGGGTGGATGCTTACGGCTACTCGTCCCAGGCGACAACACATTTCGGGAATCGCGTGTTTGTGGCGTTCGGCGGCGATATCTACGATGAACGCATCCGGTCTGACCGGGACATCACGAATCCGGTTCGCGCGACGGTCGAAAACGTGCGCCCGCTCTATCCGGACGGCTCCACTTACCGCACATACGGGTTATTCGGCCAGAGCAACGTGGAAGTTCTGCCGTCGCGTCTTCGTATCGGCTTCGGCGGGCGGCTGACGGGAATCCAGTTTCGCACGCAAGAGGAGAGCCGGTTCGGTGTGCCGGAATCGTCGCAGTGGTTTCGCGATGTCACGTTCAACACCAGTGTGAGCTGGCAGCTTACGGGCAACTTCGGGCTTCAGGGACTTGTCAGCCGCGGCTTCCGCGCCCCCAACCTGAACGATCTTGGAGCGATCGGACTGAACGATCTCGGCTACGAAATTCCCGCGGCAGAAGCCATACCGGCCGGCGCCCTGCTCAGTAACGACGCGGGCGAAGGTGCGCTGCCGAAAGGCGGATCTATTGAAGAGTTGCGGCCGGAATCGCTCATGAACTACGAATTCGGAGTCCGGTTCACGGCACGCCGGTTGTACACCAGAGTGCAGCTATTCGACGCCGAGCTTTACGATCCGATTGTCCGGCGCACGCTGCTTTTCCCGGCGAACGGGATTCCCACTCAACTGGCAGGCAACCCGGTGACACTACTGCCGCAGACCGCCGCGCAGCGTGAACTCGGCGTCGCGACCGTCGCCACGGGTTTCGATCCGCGCGCGGTGAAAGCTTTCGTCAACGACGGCAGGGCGCGATATTACGGGTTCGAATGGCTGGCCAATTATGCGCTCTCGGGCCGCTGGTCTTTGGATGCCGGATACAGCTACATTCTGGGGCGCGAGCTGAATCCGAACCGCTTTGCGCGGCGCTTGCCGCCGCAGTCGGGCTCACTCGCGGTGCGGTATGTTCCCTCGGGCCGCCGGTTCTGGATGGAGGCCTCCTTCGCGGCATCAGGCGCGCAGGAACGGCTTAGCGGAGGCGACCGCGACGACGAACGCATCGGTGCATCGCGGCGCCGCCAGGACATCGCGGACTTCTTCCGCGGCGCGCGCGTCGCATCGTATCTCGACGCCACCGGCCAGGTTTTTCTTCCAACCGGCGAAACGCTCCAGCAGATCCAGAATCGCGTGCTACCATTGGGCGCGACCATCAACGGAGTGCGCGTCGCCGATGACAATACGCGTGTTCCGGTGTATCTTTCCACCGCCGGATGGGCCACGCTGGGGCTCCGCGCCGGCGTGCCGTTCCGTGAGCGCTGGCAGGTTGTGGCCGGTCTTCAGAATCTCACCGATAAAAGTTACCGGGTGCACGGGTCGGGCCTCGACTCCCCGGGTATCAACGGCTACGTGAGCCTGCGATACACGTTTTAACGGCCGCGCGTGGGTGGTGTGACTGAAGTCATAGGTTCAGGCAAAGAAGACCTGTTACTCTGAACGCGAAAGGTGATCAGAGTGAGCGAAGTCATCGATAACCGAGCCCGCCGTATCCGGATACTGAAAGACATCATCAAGCATCTGCATGCCGGTCATTCACCGGAGCTGGTCCGGGAGCAACTCCGGCAAATGGTGCGGGAAACCGATCATGCCGAGATGGTTGCCATGGAGCAGGAACTCATGGCGGAGGGGATGCCGGTCGAGGAAATCCAGTCGATGTGCGACCTGCATTCCCAGGTGACCCGCGACGTGCTGGTGCAGCTTCCAGCCTCACCGCTGCCGCCGGGCCACCCGGTGGATACCTTCCGCCGCGAAAACGCGGCTTTAACGGAAACGGTGGCGCGGATGCGGTCGGCGATGGCGAAAATCGGCGCGCTGCCGGAAGATGCCGCACCGGATGGATTGTTGTTCGAATGGCGGCAATCGTTCAATGACCTGATGGATATCGACAAGCATTACCAGCGCAAGGAGCATACCCTGTTCTCGCGCCTGGAGCGTCATGGCATCACCGGGCCGTCGAAGGTGATGTGGGCAAAGGACGATGAAGTTCGGGGACTGCTGAAGCGGCTGGGCACCGAGCTTCAGCGCCAGAACCCGAGCGCCGGTGAGGCCAAAGCCATCGCGATGAAGTTCGCTGCTCCCGCGTTGAGCGCCGTGGAAGAGATGATTTACAAGGAGGAGCACATCCTCCTGCCCATGTCGCTCAACACCCTTACCCAGGAGGATTGGGCGGAAATCTGGGCCTCCTCTCCCCAGTACGGCTGGTGCCTGGTGGAGCCGCGCCAGGGTTACAGGCCGCCGTCGGCGGTTCTTCCCGATGCACTGGAGTTGTCCTCGAAAGAAGCCATCCAGTTCCCGACGGGAAACCTGAGCCTGGAACAGCTTACCCTGATCTTCTCCACGCTCCCTGTGGATCTTACGTTCGTCGATGCCGACGACCGGGTGCGGTTTTTCTCCGAAGGTCCGAATCGCGTCTTCGCCCGGAGCAAAGCCATCATCGGGCGCGAAGTACAGCACTGCCACCCGCCGAAGAGCGTCGACGTAGTGGATCGCATCCTCTCTGATTTTCGCGAGGGGCGGCAGAACGTGGCCGAGTTCTGGATCGAGTTCCACGGCCGTTTTGTGCATGTGCGCTACTTCGCCGTGCGCGATGCGGACGGCAAGTACGCGGGAACGCTCGAAGTGACGCAGGATGTTACGCGTATCCGGCAACTCCAGGGCGAGCGGAGGCTGCTCGAATACGACATCGCACCCGCGGTAGCGTAGTTGACCGCTCCGTGACCGTCGCGGCTCAGAAACGGAGCCGCGCGCGTCAAGCGGCATCGGATAGCTTAACCCGCAACAACCGGCGCCCGCCGGCAGATGCCGCGTTCGGACGATCGCACAAATCGAACCAGGTGGAGCGTGTGCTCCGTCGGACATTCCGCTTCAATTCGCGTCAGCGCGTCCTGAAGCTTCAGACCTGAATCAAAAAGCAGCCGGTACGCCTGCTTGAGCGGGGAGATATCGCTCGCGCGAAAACCGGCGCGCCGTAGACCCACCAGGTTCAGTCCTTTCGGCGTGACGTTGAAATCGGAATACAAGAAGAACGGCGGCACATCCAGATTTACGCGCGTATTGCCGCCGATCATCGCCAGGCGTCCGATTTTCGAGAACTGGTGAATCACCACGCCCCCGGAAATGAACGCCTGGTCCTCGATCTCCACGTACCCGGCTACCAGCGCGCAACTGGCGATGACGGTGTGGTTGCCGACTTTCGAATTGTGGGCGATGTGGCCTGACGTCATGATGTAGTTGTCATCGCCAATATCCGTGGAAGACTCGGGCTTGGTGCCGCGCGAGATGGTGTAGTGCTCGCGAATCTGGTTGCGGCTGCCGATTCTCAAATAGCTGCGCTCGCCGGTAAACACCTTGTCGAGCGGATCTGTGCCGAGCACGGTTCCCGCCGAGATCTCGTTCTCTTCCCCCATCGTTGTCCAGCGCTTCACGTAGACATACGGCTCCAGCCGGCACCCGCGGCCGATCGTGACATCCGATTCAATGACGCAATAATCCCCGATGACGCATTGCGGCCCGATGCAGGCTTCCGGATGGATGCGCGCTGTGGGTGACACAGCGGCGGAGGAATCAACAGGCATAACCTTAAATGATAGCGGCGTGCTCGGGGGCAAGTCGCGGAAGGAGGAAAGGTTGCGAGTTCGGGAACTGGCGGAATGGCTCGTGTCAGTGTTTGAAGGCGACGGTGACAAGGAAATTACGGATGTGGCGGCCGTCGAGGACGCCGGCCCTGGCGACCTGGCTTTCGTCGCCAACCGGAAGGCCGCGCAGGCGGCGTTCGAATCGGAGACCGGTTGTCTGATCGTCCCACTGGATTTTCCCGAATCGGACAGGACAGTGATCCGGTCGGCCGACCCTCGTGCAGCCTTTGCGCGTGCTGTTCGCAGGTTCCGGCCTACACGGCCGGTACAGCCCGGCATCCACCCCACGGCGATGATCGCGGAGGATGCAACACTGGGCGAGGACGTAGCCGTCGGACCGCATACCTCCATAGGAAGCGGCGCCAGCATCGGAGCCGGCAGTGTTATCGGCGCGGGCTGCGCCATCGGGCGAGACGTGAAGCTCGGTGTCTCGTGTGTTCTTTACGCCAACGTGACAATCTATGACGACGTCGAGATCGGCGACAGGGCCATTTTGCATTCTGGCAGCGTCATTGGCGCGGATGGCTTCGGATTCGCCAGGGTTGGCGCAAGATACGAGAAGTTTCCGCAGGTGGGCACGGTCCGAATCGGCGACGATGTCGAAATCGGTGCAAACAGTTGCGTGGACCGTGCGGCGCTCGGCGTCACCTCCATCGGAAACGGCACCAAGCTCGACAACATGGTGCACGTGGCTCACAATTGCCGTATCGGATCGAACGTGGTCGTCGCCGCCCAAACGGGGTTTTCCGGCGGTGTGGTGGTGGAAGACAACGTCATCGTCGGTGGGCAGGTAGGCATCGGCGACAAAGCCCGTATCGAATCCGGCGCGGTGCTCGGCTCCGGCTGCGGGATTCTCACTTCGAAGATCGTCCGCGGAGGACAGGTGGTTTGGGGTACGCCCGCGCGTCCTTTGCGGGAACACCTGGAGCAACTGGCGAGCCTGTCCCGGCTGCCCGAAATGCGCCGCGAGTTTGCCGAACTGCGGACCCGGCTCGAAGCTCTGGAAGGCAAGTAATGCTGGTGGTGGTGGGCGGTCATAGCAGGAACATCGGGAAAACCTCGGTCGCCGCAGGCATCATCGCCGCCCTGCCCGAGGCCCATTGGAGTGCCGTGAAGATCACGCAGCACGGCCACGGCATCTGTTCCCCGGCAGGCACCCCCTGTGACTGCGCCATCGAGTACTCACACCCTTTTGCGCTGGACGAAGAGAAGCGGCCAGACGGAACGGATAGCGGGCGCTTCCTGGCGGCGGGCGCGAAACGGGCCTACTGGTTGCGAACTCCTTCCGGCCAGCTCGGGCATGCCATACCGGACTTGCGTAAGATTATCGAATCGAGTCCGAATACGATCATCGAGTCAAATAGCATACTGCGGTTTCTGCGCCCGGACCTGTACATCGTGGTGGTGGACTACACCATTGCCGACAGGAAGGAGTCGAGTTGGTTGTACATGGACCGTGCCGATGCTTTCGTCGAAATTCAACGCGGCACCGGGCCGCCCCCCTCACCGTGGCCGGACGTCCCGCACAAGTGGTTGGACGGAAAGCCACGCTTCCGGGTAGCGCCGCCCGACTACGTCCCGCGGGAGCTCGCCGACTTCGTCAGGCAACGCTTGACAGCGTCCTGATGCCTATTTTGCGGACGCGCGCGCAAGCTGCTCCAGGCGCTTGCGAACGGAGTCGGCCTCTTTATCGTCGGGCGCCAGTTCGATGAATTTCTTGTAGGCCTGGCGAGCGCCTTCGTCGTCTTTCAACCGGTCACGGGCCTCGCCGAGCCGCCGGAATGCCTCGGCAAAACCGGGATTCCACCTGGTCGCTTCCAGAAATCGCGAAGAGGCTGCCTTGAAACTGCCCTTCTTAAAGTAGAAATTGCCCACCTTTAACTCTTTCTCAGCTTGTAGCGGATTGAAAGAGTATTCTTTCGGAGCGTAGGCGACATCCTCTTCGGGCGGTTCCTGGGTTTGGACGTTCTCTTTGGATTGTTCGGAACTGCTCTGCGCGGCCGTGATGCCGCCGCTCAGAGAGCCCAGAAGCAACACGAAAGCCCACCTGCGTGTCACAATTAGAGTATATCCCCTCATGGATCTCCGAGAAAAAGCGGGCTCTTTACCCTTGCTTCCGGGAGTTTATCTCTACAAAGACGGCCACGGCACCGTCTTGTATGTAGGCAAGGCGAAAAGCCTGCGGCACCGGGTCCGAAGCTATTTCTCCGAGGACAAGATAGGCGACATCAAAACGGGGAGCCTGCTGAGCGAAGCGACGGATATCGACTACATACTCGTCGATAACGAGAAAGAGGCGCTGGCGCTCGAGAACAACCTGATCAAGCAATGGAAGCCTCGTTTCAACATCCTGCTGCGCGACGACAAGACCTACCCGTATATCAAGCTGACGAATGAAAAATTCCCGCGAGTGTATGTCACACGCAGGCTGAAGAAAGACGGCTCCAGCTATTTCGGGCCATATTTTCCCGGCAACCTGGCTCACCGCCTGGTGCACTTCATAAACCGGCACTTCAAAGTGCCTTCGTGCAGCGTGGACCTGGGCCGCCGCCACACGCACCCGTGCCTGGAATATCATATCCACCGCTGTCTCGGGCCTTGTGTCGAGGGGTTGACGACCGCCGAGGAGTACGCGGAAGCCGTTCGAAGCGTGCGCCTCTTTCTCGAAGGGCGTCACCGCGACCTCACCCGGGAATTGCGCAGACGCATGGAGGCAGCCGCGGAAGCGATGCGTTTTGAAGAGGCAGCCTCGCTCCGCGACCTCATCGCGACCGTCGAGGAAATGGAACAGAAACAGAAGATGGCCGCGGCGGAAGGCGAGGACATCGATATATACGCCTTTTATGCCGAACCGCCGCTGGTCGCCGTCAACCTGTTTCACCTTCGCAACGGCCGCACGGTGGACCGGCGGGAGTTCTTCTGGGAAGATCAAATCGATTTCGACCCGGCGGAGTTTTTCTCCGCTCTGCTCAAGCAGGTGTATCTGGACCAGCAGTATGTTCCGGGGCTGATCCACGTACCGGTGGAGTTCGAAGACCGCGAGCTGCTGGAAGAGATCCTTTCCGAAAAGCGGGGACGGCGGGTGGAGATCCACACGCCACAGCGCGGGCGCAAAAAGGCGATGCTCGGCTTGGTGGAGACGAACGCCAAGAGCAGCTTCGACCAGCGCTTCCGTGTTCTGAAGCCTTCGTCCAAGGCGATTCAGGGAGCGCTCGAAGAGGCGCTGAATCTGCCCGCCGCTCCAAAGCGGATCGAGTGCTTCGACATCTCTCACATACAAGGCACGGACAAAGTGGCAAGCATGGTGGTGTGGGAGGACGGCCGTATGAAGAAATCCGGCTACCGGAAATTCATCATACGCAGCGTTATCGGAAACGACGATTTCGCCTCCATGCGCGAGGTGGTGACGCGGCGCTACACACGGTTGAAAGAAAATAACCAGCCCATGCCGGATTTAGTGCTCATCGACGGAGGGTTGGGGCAACTGCACGCCGCCGCGGAGGCGCTCGAAGCCATCGGCATCATCAATCAGCCGCTGGCAGCCATCGCAAAACGCGAAGAGATCATCTACGTGTTCGGGCAGGAGGATGAACCCGTCAAGCTGGACCGGTTCTCACCGGTACTGCACCTGGTACAGTCCATCCGCGATGAGGCACACCGCTTCGCGGTTACGTTCCATCGCACACGCCGTAACGCCGCGCGGCTTACCTCGGAGCTTGCGGAAATCAAGGGCGTGGGCCAGGCCACCATGGGCAAACTGCTGCGCCACTTCGGCAGCGCCAAACGTGTCCGGCAAGCCACCGAACACGAGTTGCACGCGGTGGTGGGACGCACGGCCGCCCGCCGCATCACTGCTTACTACGCGCAGAGCGTAACATCGGACGAGACACAGTCCGAGATTCTCCAATGACCAAACGGCGCGTTGCGGCGGTCACGCTCACGCTAATGACACTCCTTTTGACAAACGCGGCGGAAGCACAACGCGAGGCTGATGTCATCCTGCTGAATGGCAGAATCTGGACCGTTAATCCGGCTCAACCCGAAGCGGAAGCCGTGGCCTGCGGCGGCGGACGTATTCTCGCGGTGGGGTCCAATGCGGAGATCCGCCAATGGTCGGGAGCGAAAACGAAAACGATCGACCTCGCAGGCCGCCGCGTTGTGCCGGGTTTCAACGACGCACACGTGCATTTCTACACCGGGGGTACACACCTCACCAGCGTGCAACTGCGAACGGCACGTAGCGAAGCCGAATTCCGGGAGCGCATCGCCGCTTTCGCCGCAAAGCTGGAGCCCGGGAAATGGATCACCGGCGGCGACTGGGATCACGAAAGCTGGACTCCGGCTCGCCTGCCTTCGCGGCAATCGATTGATGCTGTAACACCGGATCATCCCGTGTTCGTGAACCGTTTGGACGGGCACATGGGGCTGGCGAATTCCGTGGCGCTGAAGATGGCCGGTATCGACAGAAACACGCCGGACCCCGCCGGGGGCAGCATCGTTCGCGACGATGCCGGAGAACCTACCGGTGTTCTGAAAGACGCCGCGATGGGCGCGGTGTACCGGCTGATGCCTCCGCCCAGCCGCGAAGATGTGCTGAACGCCATTCGCGCCGCCATGCGCTACGCGGCTGAAAACGGCGTGACGAGCGTTCAGGACATGTCCGCTTCGCCTGAAATCCTCAAGGCCTACCAGGAGCTGCTGGCGTCGGACGAGTTGACGGTGCGTGTTTACGGTCATCAGCCTCTGCCCAATTGGCAGCGCCTGGCAAACGCGGGTATCCGTGCCGCGTTTGGAGGCGACAAGCTCAGGATCGGAGGTTTGAAAGGCTTCTCCGATGGATCGCTGGGGTCCACCACGGCGTTGTTCTTCGAGCCGTACCTGGACGCACCGGCAACCTCGGGCTTAGCGGCCGATGAAATGATTCCGCCCTCGAAGATGCTCGACAACATTTCGGGAGCCGACGCCGCGGGCTTGCAGATCGCGGTGCACGCGATCGGGGACAAGGCAAACTCGATGGTGCTCGACCTGTTCGCGAGCGTGGCGCAAAAGAACGGCGCTCGCGATCGCCGCTTTCGCATCGAACATGCGCAACATCTCCGGAAACAGGACATGGGGCGGTTCGGACAAGCGGGCGTCATCGCTTCCATGCAGCCTTACCACCTGATCGATGATGGCCGGTGGGCTGAGAACCGCATTGGACCGGAGCGTGCGAAAGGCTCTTACGCATTTCGTTCGCTGCTGGACAACGGCGCTGTGTTGGCGTTTGGATCGGACTGGTACGTAGCGCCCATGGAGCCGCTCATGGGAATTTACGCGGCGGCGACCCGCATCCCGCTCGATGGCAAGAAACGGGATGGATGGATTCCCGAGGAGAAAATTACCGTAGCCGAAGCGGTTCGCGCCTACACGATGGGTTCGGCCTATGCGAGCTTCGAAGAAAAACAGAAGGGTTCCATCGAACCCGGTAAACTGGCCGACATGGCCGTGCTTTCGGACGATATTCTCGCCCTGCCCCCTGCCCGGATCCGCGAGGTTCGCGTCGCGATGACGATCTTCGATGGGCGGGTGATCCACACTCGCGAGGCGGGCAAGTGAGCCGGCTTATTGGCTACGGCACCGACTTCACTGTGCCAGATCGTCGATTACTGCCTGAGTGCCGGAGGCTTTCAGCAACTGCCTGAGTCTTGCCCGTTCGGCACGATAACCGGCAATTGTCGCCTCAATGCGAATCGATTCCTTCCTGGTATCCGGACCCCAAGCGGAGGGTTTATCCGTTGTCCGAAACTTGACATAATCCACACTAAGCGTGTGCTGGATGTTGTCTCCGATAATGGGCACCTGCAAAGCATCGCTCCACATTTCACCGGGAGCGTAGCCCAGCCTCGCCGTAGGGCCGTCTGTGCTTCGGATGATCGTACGGTCCGCTACAGCGATCAACTTACCTGAGGCAGCATCCAGGATGTCCAGCCTCAGTGCATACGCGGCAATACTGTTCGCTGATGTGTTCTTCAATTGCAGCGACAGGTTCCTGGTGCCGTCAGGATTCAAGATTGACTGAGAAACGGTGACTTGAAGCGGAGTGGAAGGGTCGGCCGATTTCATTTCTTCCGCTCGGGTAAGTATGACTGCTGCCAGCGCAACAATCGACGTACAGAACGCGGCGGTGATCCGCTTGTAAGACATACAATTCCTTTTTTCAGACACTACTCAATAACACGGCCCGCAGCAAGGGGCGTGACCACCGTTCGGATTTCGGGATCTGCTGGGAGGAAACGTAGTGTTCTAAGCTGATAATAGAACCATGAAAGAAATGACCCGCCGTCAATTCGGACAGACTGCTGGCGTGCTCACCGCCGCCG
>DASTMK010000056.1:0-11477 GCA_035714225.1 Bryobacteraceae bacterium
TCCAGCCGCAATCGCATCAACCCGCGAGGTGTGAAGCGAAAGATGAGCAACTATCCGTTGCGGCCGCGAATGCCGCAGTCGACAATCAAAACTGACTTCTCCGCATCTATCAAAATCATTAAGTGAACAGTATTGGGGCTAAGCCCGAGTATTGCAAGGAGTCCTGCTCACACAAACTGTAGTTCCTGGAGAACAAGAAATGCCACAAGGAACGAGGTGTAGCACCCGTCAGAGGTCTCCGCTGCCAGGGCCGGCGGCGCTTAAGACGCTATGACTGAGGGTGGAGCCGGAGTGAGGCCGTGGCGGCGCATGACCTCGGCCATCCTGGTTCGATCTGGCGGCCCGCCGGCGGCCGCGTCGATCACCTCGGCGGCCTCGCGGAAATACTGCGGACCAATTGCGGCCGGCGTGATCACGCAGAGCGCTTTCGCATCCTGGATTCCGTTGTTATCGAACCGGTGAATCGCACCTCGTGGAATGCAGAGCGCCTGCCTTGGCCCCACGTCAATTGGTTTTCCGTCGACCGTCCAGGTCAGAACTCCGTCGATGCCATAGATCGTCTCTTCGTAATGGTCGTGGCTGTGCGCCGGCGCCGCCAGTCGCTGAGCACCTGGAACAGAGAGCTCAAAGGCCGCGATGCTGCCACTCGAGTCTTCTCCGGTGACCAGGAAGCGGACTACCAGAGGCCCGAGACGGATGGTCTCTTCGGAAGGATTGAGGTCCATGTCTAAGATCTCCTGTGCCATGCAGTTCCTTCTTGTGAGTCTACCGCCCGTTTTCAGTGGGGAGAAGCAATTCCAAACCGAACTTGGGAGCATTCTTCATCGCACGAGCAATCACTGCTTGACCGATTTGGGCAACGTCGGCGACGTCGGCAGCCGGGAAGAAAGTCTCCGCGAAGTAGTTTTCCAGTCCCGCCGGCGTCGCCACCATCAGCAGCCGCGCGATTTCCCGGCCGGCGTTCTTAAAGGAATGCACTACGCCACGAGGCATGTGAACAAAATCTCCGGCCGACGCATTCAGTGCCTTGTCACCCACTTGCACAGCCAGCGTTCCCTGCTGCACATAGAACGATTCATCCTCCCGGCTGTGTACGTGCGGTGGCGGGCCTCCTCCGGGGACTACACTTACCTCGGCCATGAAAAAGGTTCCGCCGGTCTCCGCGCCCGTGATGAGGTAGGTAATCCGGTCCCCTGGACCGCAGTAGGCAGGCCCCGTTCCAGCCGGTACATGCTTGAACTGGCTTTGGTTCTGGTTTTGGTTCGACATGATGTTTTGAGCCTGCTTTCTAAGGCAGAATCAGAATATCGGGAATCGAACGGGCGCGTTCCTAAATGATCGCTAGAGGATTCCTAAATATTGGCTAAGCGGCGGCTGCAGGGTTCCGGAGACGTGCGATAGTCTGAATCTGAGCATGGCAAACGCCCGCCCGTTCACGATCGACGATGAACTGAAGGCTTTTCTGGAAGGACCGGTATCCGTTCTGGTCGGCACGCGTGACTCGCGCCTCGTCCCGGAAGTCACGCGCGCCTGGGGTCCGCGGGTTTCCGGGGACCGCAAGCGCGTTAGCCTGTGCGTGCCGCTTGCAACCAGCCACAAGACACTGGACAATGTCGAAGGCAATGGGGCGATCGCGGTCGCCTTTTCGCTGCCCACGAACTACCGGACGATTCAGTTGAAAGGGCGGCGCGCCACGGCTGCCGAGCCGGATAGTATCGATTTGGCCGCGGTCGAACGGCATCGTGATGTGTTTGCGGCGGTCAACGAGCCCCTGGGGCAAGCTCGCGACCGTGTCGAGGCTTTCTGGCGAGTGGAGATTGAGACGTCCGCGGTGCTGGTCAAAATTACTTTCGCCGCAGAGCAGGTGTTCGACCAGACTCCCGGTCCGGGCGCGGGCAGAAGCCTATGAGTACGGCCTCGCCACTGGCGGTTGCGCTCGAGGACGTTGCGTCCTGCTTTGAGGGCATCATACCGGCGTCCATTTGCACGTGCTCCCGGGATGGAACGCCGAACGTGACATACCTTTCGATTGTCCACCGCGTCGATAGCCGCCATGTCGGTCTGTCCTACCAGTTCTTCAACAAGACGCGGGAAAACATGCTGCAGAACCCTTTCGTGCAGGTGGTGGTCGTCTCTACAGGCAACTTGCGTCAATACCGGCTGGATTTGCGTTATGAACGGACGGAAACCGAAGGCGCAGTCTTCGATCGCATGAGAGCGCGGCTCGACGCCGTGGCGTCACAAACGGGTATGAGCCAGATTTTCAAGCTGCGCGGTGTGGACATCTTTGAGGTTATGGACTGTCGGCCGCTAAACGCGCAGACCGGTGGAGAAGGACTGTCGAGAGTTGACTACCTTCCACAGATTGAAGAGTTCACGGCGCGGCTCGCCGCCTGTCAGGGGCTTGAATCGCTGATCAACGTCTCACTCGACGCCTTGTCGGAGCTTTTCGGCTATACCCACTCATTCTTCATGGTTCCGGATGAAGATGGCGGGCGCCTGTTCACACTGGGAAGCCACGGCTTCGGTGAGTCCGGAATCGGGTCGGAAGTGTGGCTCGGTGAAGGAATCCTCGGCGTGGCGGCCGAGCGCCGGGAAGTGGTCCGAACCACGAACTTCAGCCGGGACGTGTTGTACTCGAAGGCCGTGCGATCCTCGGTGGAGCGTCATGGCGAAGACAGCCTGCTTGAACAGGAGATTGCTTTGCCTGGGCTGCCGCAGGTCGAAAGCCAGTTGGTAGTACCGCTAGTGTCCCAGGACAGACTCCTCGGCATACTCTGTCTCCAGAGTGCGATTGCCGGGCGAATTCTGTCCGGCGATGAGCGGGTGGTAAGAATCGCTGCGCGGCACATGGCCGCCTCGATGGCCGCGCTGGAGCGGACGGAGAGTACCGAACTGCACGAGACTCCGCGACGGATACATAGAGGGCAGCCGACATTCACCTCAACGGTCAAGCACTACAAAGCTGACGACAGCATCTTTATCGACGACGCGTATCTGATCAAGGGCATCGCCGGCCGGATCTTATGGAAGCTCCTCCAGAGCTACGCCCAGAGGGGGCGGGTGGACTTTACGAACAGGGAAATCCGTCTGGATACGAGCTTGCGGCTTCCAGACATCAAAGATAACTTGGAAGCGCGTTTGATCCTGCTCCGACGCCGCTTGCAGGACCGCTGTGACTTTGTCAGTCTGAACCCGGTTGGTCGCGGGCAATTCCGTCTGGACGTACAGCGCCAACTCACGTTGGAGGAGCGGTTGTAGGCAGGGGCGGCAAACAAAGACGCTATTGGGGCCGGTCGTGTGAGGCGACAATGCGAACCGGGCCGAAGAGGCCGGATTCGCGGGGATCGAGTTCGGCCCAGGGCTTGCCTGCGGAGACGGTGATGTTCGTACGGGTCGTGCGTTGGTTCGGCGGTAGCTTGGCATCGGCTACGAGTTTGTTGTGCCAGGTATTGACGACTTCAATGACAAGTTCATTCGCACCATCCTGAAGGGCCGATGATGCGTCGAGCGTGAATGGAGCGGTCCAGGCGATGCCGAGATGCTTTCCGTTAAGGGTGGCATCGGCGACAGTCCAGAGGCGGCCGGGATCGAGGCGGGCGCCGAGTCCTGAGGTGCGCCATCCAGAGGGCATGGTGAATTTCGTGCGATAGCGTGCGGCGCCTGAAAAAGCGCGGACGGCGGGATCGGAGTGAGCGGTCCAGGAGATGAGTTGCGGAAAAACGAGTCCCTGCGGGCCGCCTGCGAAGTCCACCGTCCAGGGTCCAGTAAGAGCAACGGGTGCAGGCAGAGTGAGCGACTTAGGGAGTGGGGCTGGCTGTCTCGACGTCCGGCGGAAGACGACGAACATCGAGCCATGCGCGGCAAAATCGAAGGGCACCTCGATGCGGCCGCCGGCGGCACGGCGCCACGACGGAGCCGGGTGGATCGTGCCGGAGACCGGATCCCAGAGTTCCGGTTCACGATCGTTCACGCGGAAACTGACGGTGGCGGAGGCCTCCGCGGGGACGGTGTTGCGGACGAAGTAAATGTCCACTGCGCCATCGCGACGATGAATGAAATCGATGCCTTCAGGCGCAATGACGTCAGGGGCGATGTCCATGGAAGCGAGAACCTCGCGCGGCGTGAGACCCCAAAGAATACGGCCCTTTCCGTGAGCGCGTCTGGTTTTCGACGTGCCGTCAAGATCGCCCCAGAGTTTACCGGCAATCTCGCGCACTCGCCGGTCGCTCACCGGAAATCCTTCCAGGCCATGGGCACGCTGTGGTTTGGGACCGATGACAACACCGCCCGCCTCCACCAGTTGTTCGAGTTTCGCGAGCACTTCGGGATGGGCTTCTGTGGAGTCCGGCAGGACGAGTACGGCATAGCTGGTGTCGTCGGGCAGCACGAAGCGGCCGTCACGGACGGCGAGACGGCGAAGGATCACATCTGAGTTGATGAAGTCATAGTCGTAGCCGGGGCCGAGGCCAGGCTGCGGTTTGCGCGGAGGCACGAATTTGTAGCCTCCGTCGCCATAGTAGAAAAGGATGTCACCCACAAACCGGCCGTGCTGAAGCAGGAACGACGAGCGCGATAGGTAGTCGATGAAGGGTTTGATTTTGGGCCACCAGGTGACGTTGGTATTGACATGCGAGCCCGCGCCATACACCCAGCCTGGCTTGCCGCCGTCGCGCGGAGCGTGGGTCCAGGTGTGCCACACCATGTGGTTGCCGCCCTCGCAAAAGACGCGGTCGGCGCTGTCCTTCAGATCCTGCGGGCCCTCGTACCAGTGATGAGTGGAAGTAAAGGCCTCCATGTGGATGCGAGGTTTGCCGTAAAGATGGCCGGCGGAGGCTGTCTCTTTCACCACCCAAAGTGCATGGGCATCGGGCCGGAAAGGCCAGAATTCGCCCTGAATTTCATCGATAGAGCCATTGGCGTAGAGAGAATCGACGGGGACATTGTGGATGGGCGGACCGGGTCCGCCGGCTTCGGACTTGATGCCGAGGCCGGCCTTGTTGGCGGCTTCGCGGGCCGCGACATAGTAGGCGCCGATCAGGACATCGCTCAGGGTCTTGCGGTAATCGTGCAGGAACCGGGCCGTAGTTTCGTGGTCGCCGATGCGCCCGCCGAAGATGGCGGGCAGATACGGCGTCATGTCATAGCCGCGGAGGCGCTTGAAGTCGTCGAGAAAGCCAGGAGACCAAGTCTGGCCGGTCACCTCGTAGCTGGCGAGGTAGAGGTTGCGGAACCCGCTCGAGCGGAGGTCGCCGAACGTTTCCTGAAGCCGGGCGATAACGTAATCCATGTGGACCTTGGTGGCTTTGGGATTGAAATGGTCAGTCGCCCAACCATCGGAGTTGGGGCTGGGGACCTTCAGCCGTTCGCCGGTATTCATCACGACGTAGCGAAGGATGGTCCAGTTGCCGGCGGGAGCTTTCCAGCGCAAACGGCTGTCCTTTCCAACGAGAGAAGTGACGTTAATCGGTTCTTCGGCGGAATTGAACTGGAAGGGCGGCGCTCCGGCGGTGGCATAAACACCGCGCGGCCCTGCGGTCTCGCCGTCATGCAGGTTGTCGAGATTCCAGAAGGCGCCATGGCCATAGGGAGCGGAAGAGCGCACCAGGCTGGCACCGTCGCGGGCGCGGTCGGCCGAGTGAGAGCCGGCGACGTTGATGCCGCGAACGTCGTTGAGAGCGAACTCGCCTAGAGTCCAACGTGAGCGCGACCTGTCGTAGCCGCTTAGGAAACGGAGGCGTGCATAGCGGGCCCGCGTACCGGCGGGCAACGCGAACCGCTGCGGCCCCGCCGCGCGACGCAATATTCCGCGGGCCACTTCGTGGAAGTCCGCATCCTCCACACTTTTCGAAGAGAGCGAGAGACTGAACTCGCGAACGGGAGTCATTGTGGAGGTGACGGCGGAATTACCTGGATCGCCCTGGTCGAGCACGGCCTCCTTCAGGTCACCGGCGCCGGTCAGATCGAGCAGGAAGACGAACTCGTGCCCGGCACCGCGCCGGGAACTGGGCACCGCGAGCACGGCGGCGTTACGCCACACGGCGGGCTTACCGTCGGCACCCGTAGGAGCGGCTGGTGGAATGGGAGGGAAGGGGAGTTCGACATCGATCTCGCGGCCTCCCTCGACCGCGATTTCGGACGCATAGAGTCCCATGCTGGCGTGGCGCGGTTCAATCCAGTAGCCTCCCAGGTCCCAACTACTTACGACAGAGAAGTCGACCTGTAGGCCGAGACGTTTGGCCTCGCTGACGGATTCCTTGAACTGCTTCAGCCAATCGGGGCTGAGGAAGGCGGGCCCCGCTGGGGGCACAGAGCCCTTCTCTCCACGGGCACCCATGTCGAATAAGAGCACGCCGCCGAAGCCGGCGTCCTTCATGGCCTGGAGTTCGGCGCGGGCTGCCTCCCGGTCGACGTAACCATTGAGCCAGAGCCAGTAAGCGTGGGGGCGCGCTTCGGGAGGCGGATTGCGCCAGCCGCTTTCGAGATCCGGCGTCGCATCCCGGGTGGAGTACATCAGCAAGCCCACGGCGCACGCGGCCACACAAACGGCGACGAGCAAGGCCTTCTGCATGATCACGTCTCCTTCGTGACGATGGCACTCTCAATGCCCAGTGCATCGGCGATACGGCGCAGTGATTCGGCATGATGGCCCGCGCCGAGTGCGAAATGATGCGTGGGTCCTTCGTAGACCCATCGCTTGAGGAACGCGCGGATGTCCGGGCCGAAGAAGCCGCGTGTGTTGGTATTGCCCGTGGCGGGAATAGGTCCGCGGACACTTTCGCCTTCGGCCAGGATAAATTTGAACCGGCCATCGGCCTTGACCCCGATACTCAGCATGGTGATAGGACCGGCCTTGATGCAGAACTCCACGCTGGCGCCGCTGCCGGGTTTGCCGTGGTATTTCAGCAGGGACCGCAGCACGGGCTTGCCCTCGGCAATGTTGATGTGGTGGGGCCCGTCATGGCCCACCAGAACAAAGCCCTCGCGGAAATCGACGGGGTGGAACTCGGCAAAGCTGCCGCCGATGTCGAGGCGGTCCATCAGCAGCATAGCGATGCAGGTCTTCAGGTCGGACTCGCCGCACATGGGGAAGCCGGCGGCGGTGAGCAGAGAGTTGCCGACGATGAGGTTGGTGACGAGTTCGCGCAAAGGGCTGCCGGCTTCCCCTTCATAGTAGTAGGCGAGGCCGTCGAGTTCGTGATGGGCGACGAAGCGGTCCAGCGCGACGGCGGCGTGCGCGGCTTTGCGTAGATCCCCGGTCTTCAGACGGGTGGTAACGGGATCGGCGCCGGGGTCCGGCGTATCGAAGAGTTGGAGAATCTCGGTGGATTTGCGCTCGATCTCGGCCTCGCTAATGTCACGGCTCAAGCGGAGCAGGTCGTCGGCTTCGGTCTGGACGATGTGGCAGCCGAAGGCGGCGGTGAGAGCTGCCTGGTCGGTCTGCATGTCGAGCATGTGCTCGATGGGATGGCCGAAGTGGCCGATGCGGGCGCGCTTGACGTCGTGCAGGGCCATCGCGACGTCGCACCAGGCCGCGATTTCAGCTTCCGCAGTGGGATCGCCGTGTAGAGTGCCGAGAACCACTTCCGGCGGGCGCTTGCCCATGCGGATGGCGACACCGAGAAACTCGGGCACCGAGCAGAAATCGTCGTTTGCCAGTTGAATGTGTGTCGTGGCGCGGGGATAGTCCATCGCCGGAAGCGGCTGCAGCGCCACAAGCACAATCGGGACATCGACGTTGCGAATGATCGCAGCAAAGCTGGCCGATGTGGCGTAAGTCAGCATGTCGCAGAAGATGAGATCGAGGTCCGCCGCCTTGAGGCGAGGGACGAGGGCGTAGGCGTCCTGCGCCTTGTCCACCATGTCAAAGTTCTGGACCGTGGCTCCGGTCGCCTCGACGCGGCGGACGAGGACATCGAGCTTGGCCATCAATTCTTCGAGCAGTCCCGAGAACTGTGCCCAGTAAACGTGATAACCGACGCCGAATACTCCGATTCGGGCGGTGCGTGGCTTCCTGCGGGGAACTTTCATACCAGTCCTTTGACAGCGGGAGGCGTCTTGAAGCGGCGTCCTCCCGCCAGTATCAACCATGCCGCCGGGTAGAGAACGGCCGAGACCAGGAAGACCGGCGTAAAGCCCGCCTGGTCCACTACGGGCCCTACGATCAGGTTGGAGAGCATACCGGCGATGCCGCCGCAGGTCCCGGTGAGGCCCACCGCCGTGGCAATTTCCGAAGGCGTTGTTGTGTCGCCGATGAGCGTGATGAAGTTGGCGATCCAGATGCCATGCGCGAACATGAGCACCGACATCAGCGCAATCGCGGAGCCGGCAGTGCCGGCAGTGGAGGCTAGCCATGAGGCCGGCGTCAGCAGCGCCGCGACCAGCATGAGCGACATGCGCGCCCTATGGGGCTTGATGCCGCGGCGCACCAGAAGGTCGGAGACACGCCCGGCGGCAATGTTCGTGATGCCTAGGGCAAAGAACGGGATCCACGTCAGGCTGCCGATCTCCGCGAGGGAAAGGCCGCGCTCGCGGGATAGATACTGCGGGATCCAGAACATGTAGAAGTAAAAGACAGGATCAAAGAAAAATCGTGCGAGCATGAAGCGGCGGATTTCGGGCCTCGCAAGCAGAGTCCGGAAACTCGTTTTCTGCTGTGGCGTCTGGTTTGCGGCCGTGTGCGGAAGTCCGCGAAAGGCGAGTTGCCAGGCCACCAGCCAGAGCAACCCCAGCAGGGCCGTAGCGGCGAAGGCGCCACGCCAACCGAACAGGGAGGTCCACCACACTGTGAGCGGCGGCGCCAGCACCGCGCCGAAAGCGGACCCGCCATTTGCGAAGCCCACCGCGAGAGCGCGCTGTTGCGGCGGCATCCACTCCACCGCGCCCTTGGTAGCAGCGGGAAAGCAGGCGCCCTCCCCCACGCCAAGGACGAAGCGCGAGATCCCCAGCGCCCACGGTCCGTTGGCGAGTGCATGTGCGGCGCTGGCCAGCGACCAAAGCCCCACGGAAAGGGCGAGCCCCAGGCGCGTGCCGAGAGCGTCCATCAGCCGCCCGCCGAGCGAGAACATCACCGTGTAGCTGAGCACGAAAGCGAACACGACGCGCGAGTACTCCGCGTTGGTCATGTGAAAGGCCCGCGTAAGCTCCGGTGCCAGGACGCTGAGTACCTGGCGGTCCAGGAAGCTCAGCGCCGTAGCGAAGAACAGTAGTGTGCACAGCAGCCATGCTCGGCGCGGCGGCATCGTGGTCAGAACATGAATCGTAGCGCAAACTGCGTGATGTGCGGTGGCTGCGATGAAACCCGCGGCTACCCTGGGCTCGGAGCGCCGCTCCCAGAAATTCTGAAAGTACCCGCTTAGCCGACGTTGACCGGGTCCGTACAGCAGCCCGGCGAGTTGCTCAGATGCTCCTTGGCGTGAAACTTATCCACGAGCGCCAGGTGAACGAGCGAATCTGCGACGCGCGGCTGCAGCCCGAGGCCGAGGATAAAAAAACCCGCGCCCGGTGCGGAGCTTCGCAGTGAAGTGGCCGAAGAACAGCGTTTTCGACAACTTTGATCCGCTGCAACTCTCGTTGACTCAACTTCACCTCCCAGATTGCCAGCGGGGGACAGAGTTTCGTCGCAGTTACGGGGTGACATTATTTTGGAGCATCTTCACGATAAATTCTGCAAGTTGACACGCCCGAAACACGTTTGTTGTAATAAGATAGTTGCTTCTCAGCGTTCCTCAGTAGCTCAATGGTAGAGCATTCGGCTGTTAACCGAAGGGTTGTAGGTTCGAGTCCTACCTGAGGAGCCAATTCTTTTTTCAGCACCTTCCCCCGCTCGTCTGTTAACGCCTCTCTCCGTCCGCAACCTCGCAACTGGCCGTGTTTTCGGCACTTCCGCGTCTCTCCGATTTGGGCAGCGTCCCGCCTGATGCGCCAGCCGTGCGCCCGGGCGACGTTTGCCGGAGGCCGTTTCTCCCCGTCTCCGGAAGGAACCCAGGTGTTGGTTAACGGCGCGGCGCGGGTTGTCCGGACTCGACCCGGACGACTCGCACCCGAGCGGCGTATATAGTTAACGGACGCGGCAGAACGCCGCGCCGACTACATCCACCAGACGCCGGCTCGACCGCCTAGCGGAGATCGTCGTGGGTGGTTTCCAAAGGAGACCGCTCATGCGCGATCACGATGCCGCGCTCGAAAACGCCATCCGCGAGGTCGCCGCTATCCTCGGCGATGCACTCGTGCGCCTGATCTTCACCGATCCATCCGTCCGGCAAGTTGACTTCACAGAGACAGAGAGCCCTCATGTGACTGCTGGTTAACGCCATGAAGACAGAAACCCAAATTCGCGAGGAGATCGAGGGCCTCCGCAGCTTCACCACGGCGCAGCTCAAGGCGAAGTACCGCGAGGTCTTCGGTGAGCAGTCCCGATCCAATCACAAGCAGTTCCTGTTCCGCCGCATCGCCTGGCGCATCCAGGCGAACGCGTGGGGCGGCCTCTCCGAGCGCGCCCGCCAACGTGCGCTTGAGATTGCGGACGACGCCGATCTTCGCATCCGGGCGCCCAAGAACTTCCTGCGGGAACCGGTCGACGACGGCCGGACGATCGAGGCGCGGCTCAAACCGTCGCTCGATCCGCGGCTGCCGTTGCCCGGCACTCCGCTCATCCGTCGTTTCCAGGGCAAGGACATCATCGTCCACGTCCGCCCGGATGGCGGATTCGAGTGCAACGGGAGGATCTACACGTCGCTGAGCCGGGCGGTCACGGAGGCGACGGGTACGCGCTGGAATGGCTTCGCCTTTTATGGATTGGGGCATCGGCCTGGGGTGAAGCATGGCGAGCAAGAATAACGGTAACGGGAACGGCGCGCCCGCGACGGTCCGGTGCGCCATCTACACCCGGAAATCGACGGATGAGGGGCTGAATCAGGATTTCAACTCTCTCGACGCGCAGAGGGACTCCGGCGAGGCGTACGTCTGCAGCCAGACCGGCGAGGGATGGACGCTGCTGCCGGATCAGTACGATGATGGCGGGTTCACCGGCGCCAACATGGACCGCCCGGCGTTGCGCCGCCTGCTCGCCGACGTCCAGGCGAAGAAGGTCGATTGCATCGTGGTCTACAAGGTGGACCGGCTCAGTCGGTCCATCCGTGACTTCGGGAAGATCATGGAGATCCTGGAGAAGCACGGCGCGATGTTTGTGTCGGTCACGCAGCAGTTCAATACGACCACGTCGCTCGGCCGCCTGACTCTGAACATCCTGCTCTCCTTCGCGCAATTCGAACGCGAGATCATCTCCGAACGGACGCGCGATAAACAGATCCTGGCGCGCAAGCGCGGCAAATGGACCGGCGGTCACCTGCCACTCGGCTACGATCTGGATGACGGCAACCTCGTCGTCAACGAGGAGGAGGCCGCGCGCGTACGCCAGATCTTCGAGTGGTACCTCGAGGGCCACAGCGTCTTCAGCATCGTGGCCAATTGCGAGA
>DASTMK010000057.1:0-4444 GCA_035714225.1 Bryobacteraceae bacterium
CACCGGTTCGCGCCACCGCGCCGGGCGCTCTTCCTTCCAACAATTGGGACTTCCTCACTCCGGTGCCGTCGGTCGACAATAAAGGCGACGGGCGCATCGATCACTATTTTTCCCCGAAGTTGAATGCGTTCGCCCGCTACAGCCACCGGCTGCTGAACCGCACGGAGAACCACGTTATTCCAGGACCTTCCGGCGGCGATGCAAACGGCAATGTGCGCGTGTTCAACCAGCAGGTGGCCGGAGGTTTTAATTACAATCTCTCGCCGACGTCTTTGATCGACTTCCGCCTGGCCGTATCTGTATTTGAAGGTGGAAAATTCGCGCTCGGCTCCAACCGTCCGAATATGGCGGAGGAGTATGGGATTCCCGGACTGCCGGACAACCCGGTAATCGGCGGAGGGCTCACCCGTCAGGCGGTCAGCGGTTTCACTGCATTCGGCCGGCAGTCCTCGAACCCGCAGTTCCAGAACCCGACCACAATCAACCCGAAGGTGAACTACTCGAAGATCGCCGGCCGGCATTCGTTGAAAATGGGCTACGAGTATCAGGCGATCAACACCGACATTTTCGACTTCAACCCGCAGTACGGAGAGGACGGCTATTCGGGCCAGTTCTCCCGTCCGGAGGGAGTAGCCTCCAACAACTTGTTCAACCTGGTCGATTTTGTTTTCGGCGCGCGGTCTTCGTACAGTTTGAATAATCAGATCATTCTGAATTACCGCCAGCGCATGCATTTCGGCTATCTCCAGGACGACTGGAAGGTGAACTCGAAGTTCACGCTGAATCTTGGGGTGCGCTACGAATTCGCTACGCCGCAGTGGGAAGATAAGAACCGTATTTCAAGCTATGATCCGGTGGCGAACGCGCTCATCCGCGCCAGCGACGGCGGCATCTACGAGCGGACGCTCGTGCATCCCGACCGGAATAACTGGGCGCCGCGTGTCGGGCTCGCCTACCAGGTGACGCCCCGGACGGTTGTGCGGTCCGGCTACGGCATCAGCTACGTTCACTTCAACCGTCTCGGCGGGGAAAACCTGCTCGGCTACAACGGCCCCAGCATCGTGAACCTGACCATCAATCAGATCGCCGCGCAGCCGCTCTGCACCGGGGACAACTACCGCAATTGCTTCCGCCTGACACAACAGGGCTATCCGGCCGGACTGGTGGACCCGGCGAACTTCTCGACGGCGACCACGCGCACCAATTACACGCCGGCCGACTATCGCACTTCCTATGTTCAGAGCTGGCACCTCACCGTGCAGCGCGAGGTTGTGAAAGACCTTGTCGTCGATGTCGCCTATATCGGCAACCGCTCCAACGGGCTGATGATTCTTGGAGACTATAACCAGGCTCGCCCGAACAATCCCGGTGAAAACCTGACCATCGCGCAGCGCCGGCCTATTTCCGGCTTCGACTACATCCAGATCTCCTACGGCGGCGGCTTCGCGGCGTACCACGGTTTTCAAGCCAAGATCGAGAAGCGCTATTCGGCGGGAGTATATTTGCTGAACAGCTTCACGTGGTCCAAAGCGATCGACAATGCCTCCGGGCACCTGGAAGCGTTCAACGGCGACAACTCCCGCGTGAACTTCCGGAACGTCGGTGCGGAGAAAGGTCTCGGCGCTTACGATCAACCGTTCAACAATACGACGAGCGTGGTGTGGGAGCTTCCGTACGGCCGGGGGCGCCGCTGGGGATCGAATACGCCTACCCTTTTGGATGCCGTGCTCGGTGGATGGCGGCTGACCGGAATCAACACAATGACGAGTGGGCAGCCCATCAACATTACCTATTCGCCCACCGCGGCGGGCCAGGTATCGGGCGCTCCGAGCTATCGGCCGATTTACCTCGGCGGCGACATCTACTCCGCGGACAAGAGCGCGCCGAACTACTTAAACCGGGCCGCGTTCGCTCTGCCCGGCATTTCCGATCCGTTCGGCAATCTGGGCAGGAACGTCGCACGCACCGAATCGATTTTTAACTTCGATTTGGGGCTGCATAAGGAATTTCCGCTCTGGTCGGAGTCTTCCCGGCTACAGTTCCGTTCCGAGTTCTTCAACCTGTTTAATACGACCAACCTCGGCTCGCCGGCCCAGAACGTCAGCAACGCCAACTTCGGCGTTATTACGGGACTTTCGAGCCCGGCGCGGCAGATCCAGTTCGCGCTGAAACTTGTGTTTTGACCGGAATTGCGCCGGCTCGCTTATAATTCGAGCCGGCGCAACCGGAGGGCGTTGCCGATGACCGACACGGAGCTGAACGTCATCGCGGCGCTGGCGATCATCGGACTCAGAAGCAAGCCGAAAAACGGGTAGAGTAGACCGGCTGCCACCGGAACTCCGAGTGCGTTGTACACGAACGCGAAGAACAGGTTCTGCCGGATGTTCCGCATGGTTCCCTGGCTGAGGCGTCGCGCCCGCACAATCCCGCGAAGATCGCCCTTTACCAGCGTCATTCCCGCACTCTCCATCGCTACGTCCGTACCGGTGCCCATGGCGATACCAACATCGGCTTGCGCCAGCGCCGGCGCGTCGTTGACACCATCTCCCGCCATTGCCACTCTGTGCCGTTCCGCCTGAAGGCGCTTCACAGCGGCCGCCTTCTGTTCCGGTAAGACATCGGCCTCCACTTCATCGATACCAAGTTGGCGCGCGACGGCCTCCGCCGTTGTACGGTTGTCGCCGGTGAGCATCACGACACGCATGCCCTGCCGATGAAGGGCATCGATTGCCTCCGCGGTGGTTGACTTGATTGGATCGGCGATACCGAGCAGGCCTGCCGGGGCGCCGTCCACGGCAACGAATATCACGGTCTGCCCCTCACGCCGGAGCGCCTCCGCCTCTTCGAGCAGCGCGCCAGGATTGAGGAGGAGGTCCTCCGTGAGGAGCCGCGCATTGCCGGCGGCGATGTCGTGTCCCTCCACCGTTCCTCTCACGCCTTTCCCCGTTACCGACTGAAAGCGGTCCACACCCGCCAGTGCGAGGCCGCGCTCCTTGGCGTCTTTTACGATGGCCGACGCCAGCGGGTGCTCGCTCCCTTGCTCCAGGCTCGCCGCCAGCCGGAGAAGATCGTTGTCACTCATCCCGGGGGCCGGACGCACGGTTACGAGCTTCGGCTTGCCCTCCGTCAAAGTGCCGGTCTTGTCCACCACCAGCGTATCTACTTTCTCCATTGCCTCCAGGGCTTCGGCGTTTCGCACCAGCACCCCCGCCTGCGCGCCGCGTCCGGTGCCCACCATGATGGACATGGGAGTAGCAAGGCCGAGCGCGCACGGGCACGCAATAATCAATACGGCGACCGCGTTCACAAGAGCATAGGCCAGTCTGGGCTCAGGCCCCCAGGTACCCCAGACGATTGCCGAGAGAACCGCAATGGCGATCACGGCGGGCACGAACCAGCCCGCTACCTTGTCGGCAAGCCGCTGTATGGGCGCGCGAGAACGCTGTGCTTCTCCCACGAGCCGGACGATTTGCGCGAGCAGCGTATCCGCGCCGACACGCTCCGCCTCCATGATGAGGCTGCCGGTTCCATTGACGGTTCCGCCGGTGAGTTTGCTGCCAGGTTCCTTTTCAACCGGCACGCTTTCGCCGGTGACCATGGACTCGTCGATGTAGCTTGTGCCCTCACGTACCACGCCATCCACCGGCACCTTCTCGCCCGGTCTGATCCGTAGCCGGTCGCCTGCTTTCACCTGCTCAATGGCGACGTCTTCTTCCTGCCCGTCCGCCTGGATGAGGCGCGCCATTCGCGGTGCAAGGCCAAGGAGGGCCTTCAGTGCGCTGGAGGTCCGGCTTCGAGCCCGCAGTTCGAGTACCTGACCGAGAAGCACGAGCGTCACAATGACCGCCGCCGGCTCAAAGTAGACGGCAATGGCCCCGGTATGTGGATCGCGGAACGATTCCGGAAACAGGCCGGGCATCAGCGTGGCGAGCACGCTATAGAAAAACGCGGCTCCGGTGCCGAGTGCAATCAGCGTGAACATATTCAGGTGGCGGTTCACTACCGATTGCCACCCGCGCACGAAGAACGGCCAGCCTCCCCACAGCGCGACAGGCGTGGCCAACAGGAACTGTCCCCACGTTAGGGCCGCCGGGCTCAACAGCATTTGAAGGGGTTTGCCGGGCAGCATCTCGGAGACCATAAGCGCGAGGATCGGGAGAGTGAGCGCCGCCGAAATCCAAAAGCGGCGCGTCATGTCCCGGAGCTCCGGGTTGTCTTCTTCGATCACGATCGAACGCGGCTCGAGAGCCATACCGCAGATGGGGCAATTTCCCGGCTCGTCCCGCACAATCTCCGGGTGCATCGGGCAGGTGTATTGCGTGCGCGTTTGTGGCAGCGCGACGGTAACAGGCTCCAGTGCCATGCCGCACTTCGGACAAGCGCCGGGGCCAAGTTGACGCACCTCCGGGTCCATCGGACAGGTGTATTCGGCGTGCCGGCTTCC
>DASTMK010000058.1:0-5146 GCA_035714225.1 Bryobacteraceae bacterium
GAGATTGGAGATAAAGACGGAGTAGTGGTGTTGCCGCACCGGTTCGTGGAAGTCGAGATGAACCGGGTGGGGGAACTTTATCGTAAGCTCGGACTCGCAGACCGGTTCCTCATCGCTGCATTCGCGGGACCGCATAAGATCGATGGGCACCAGGTCTATCCTTTTCTCGACCGGTTGCTCCAGTGGAAACCTCGTTGATGAAGCTTGCTATTCTTGCCTTCCTGGCGTGTGGGGCCGCGCCCGCCGCGAACCTAGTCGCCGCGCACGATTATGATCCCGTCACCGATTCCGTCGTGGCATGGAAACTCGACCCGGGCGAGTCGGTTGCCCAGAGTTTCACGATTGCAAAAGGAACCAAGGCGTTGCGCGGCTTCCGGGTTCGCATCAGGCGTCACGGCAGCCCGCCGCCTGTCGAGTATCGGGTCCGCTCCGCCTTGCGCTCCGGCGAACTACTTTCAGGCTCGATGGACCTGAAGCATTCCAATCCCTGGTTTGAACGCTGGTACGGGCCGGATTTTCCGCGCGCGTTGCCGGTGGAATCCGGCGCGACATACTACCTGGAGCTGCGTGTCCCGAAATCATCCGGAGGCTACTACGAAGTGTTCGGGACATCCGATCGCGAAATCGCCAATCCCCGGTTCCTGCCGCGCTTCCGGTATGAAGAGAACTGGGACCCCGATCCGAATGCTCCAAAGCAGTTCGAGAACCCGGCAAACATCGACTACGGCGCGCACACGCCGGTGTACCGCGAAGGTTCCGCTTATGACGGCGCCGGAGCCGCTCTCGACGGTTTTGACCTGGCGTTCGAGATATTGGGCGACGGCGCGGCCGTGCCTGGCGCGCGTGACGGCGTATGCAACCGCTGCGAAGAGCGCTTCGCTTTCACCGAAGACATCACCGGCCCGCTTTATTCAAAGCCGATGCGCGACCCGGCAGTACGCGTCAAACCCAGTGAAGTCGAGGTCGATGGACTCTGGCAAGTGCGAAACCGGCTCGCGGCGGAGCCTGTCGTGCAAACGGCGGTGGACGAGTTTCAGGAATTTCTTCGGACGGCGATGGAAGTTCACACCGCTACTGCGGCGGGGAAGCGCGGCGTGATCCAGGTGGCAACCAAAGCGCAACTTCCCGATGCTGGAAAGGGTCTATCCGTACCCGAATCTTTCCGGCTGGTAGTGACCGATGGAGAAGTGCTCGTGTGCGGTTTCGACTCCCGAGGAGCCATGCGCGGTTTGCATCACGTGGAAGCGCTCATGAAGTTGAAGCGAGCGCCGGTCCTGCCGTTGATGAATGAGATCCGCGCGCCGAAACATTCTCCACGGATTACGTCGGCTCCGTTCTACGCCAAGATGGAGCTGGATACCCCGGAGGACGCCTATAGCAACGGCCTGCTGGGACGAATGTCCCGCGCCGGCTTCAACGCGATATGGCTGTGGGGCGACCTGGATGAAGTGGCGCACTCCTCCGTCTATCCGGAACTCGATCAAGGTGTTCGCGACCGCCAGGCGAAGCTGCGCCGGCTGATCGCCCGGACTTCGCGTTACGGAATCGACGTTTACATGTACCTGGCAAACCGGCCGCTGCCAGATTCGTTCTATCAAAAGCACCCTGGCGTTCAAGGCAGCGAGAGGCGGTCGTATGGCGGTACTCACATCCTCTGTACAAGCGTGCCCGAAGTGCGGCAGCACCTTAAAGCGGCCACCACGGACCTGATGAAGAGCGCCCCCGGGCTGAAAGGAATTGTCTTCATCGTAGGCGGCGAGGGTTTTATGCATTGCTACACGAGGAAGAATACGTGCCCTCGCTGTTCCCGGCGCACGCCGCAGGAAACAATCGCCGAGTTTTCGAGATCGCTGGTAGAGGGCGCGCGCGCCGCGAATCCTGAAGCCGCGGTGGTGTTGTGGCCCTACAGCGCGTCCAACACCTGGTCCGGGAACGATATCACGCAATCCGAGCTCATCGGACAACTCCCCCCATCCATTACGCTGATGACCGAGTTCGGCAAAGAGGGAGAAATCCGGTTTGGTGATATCGCCATTCCCGCCTACGATTATCCGATCAGCTTCGCCGGTCCTTCGAAACGATTCGTGAAACAGGCTGAGCTTGCATCCGCGAAGGGAATGCCCTTCTGGGTGAAGACCGAGCACGCGATCGCGCTTGAGTTCGTCGACACTCCTTATATTCCGGTTTTCTTTCAATACGCCACGCGGTTCGAGCGCATTCGCAGCGCGCCGCATCTTTCGGGCATATTCGCCAACTGGATGCATTACGGGTTCATGCCTTCCACGGCTGCCGATGTCTATTACTGGCACCACTGGAGCACTCCGGCGGATACCGAAGCTGTGCTCGGCAGGATAGCGGAGCGCGATTACGGCGCCGGTGCAAGTTACGCCGTCAACGCATGGCGCGAATTCAGCAGCGCCATTCGCGAGTACCCTTTTTCGTCGGCCATGGCTATGGGGCCTATTCAGAAAGGCCCGTCTCACCCTCTGTTCCTGGACAGCCGCTATCGCCCGCTGCATGATGCAGGCCGGCAATTCAAAAATGACTTGAGCTGGACGCGTCCGTGGGGACCAGCGCTGGCGCTATCGCAACTCGAGAAGCTGGAAGCCGGGTGGGCCCGCGGTGTGGATCTGCTGCGCAAAGCGGTGGAGGCAGCGCCGGAGCGAATCCGCGTGGACGCCAAACGCGAGACCGGTGTAGCGGAAGCGCTTCTCTTCTCGATTCGAAGCACGATTCACGTGGGCCGGTTCTATGAAGCCCGCGAACTGCTGGAGAAGGAAGGAAACTTCGTGCGCGCGGCGGAGGCGCTCGACCGCATGGCTGCCATCGCCCGAGCCGAACTCGACAATGCGCAGGCTGCTCTTCCCATCGTGTGCGCGGATTCGCGAATCGGATACGCCAACAGCGGAAGGAACGATCAGACAGGCGTGCCCCGCGCGGGCATCTATTCACCGGGCGCGGTGGAGAAAAAGATTCTCCAACTCAGGAAACTGCTCGACGAACAGATACCAGCCGAGCGCGTACGGCGGGGATTACGCTGACCAGAGACGGATGAGACCCTGGTTGCCGCATTCCCCGAATCCGGATTCCAGCGCGCGTGTAAACAGATCGAAGACGAGCGCCACACCCGGTGCATCGATCCCCAGTTCGCGGCAGAATTCCATCGCCAGGCGCAGATCTTTCTGTTGCAGCCGGATGCTGAACCCGGCGGAATAATCGCCGGACGCCATCTTCGGACCAAGATTGCTCAGCATCCACGAACCCGCTGCGCCTGACCCGACCGCCTGTAAGGTAGTGCCGGCATCAAGCCCCGCGGCCTGGCACACGCGGACACCTTCGGCCGCACCGAGCAGATTCAAAGCGCCGACAATTTGATTGATCAATTTCGTTTTGAGGCCGCTGCCGGTGGGACCGGTGTAGACAACGCTCGTTCCCATTGCTTGAAACAACGATAGGCAACGTTCGAATACCGCGCCATCGCCGCCTGCCATAATCGAAAGTTTCGCTGCCTTTGCGCCCGTTTCACCACCGCTCACAGGCGCGTCAAGATAGTCGACCGGCTTGTTCCGCAATCGGGCTGCGAAGCGAACCGCGGCAGACGGAGCGATAGTGCTCATGTCGATGAAAGTGGAATACGGTTTCAGCCCTTCAGAGAGTCCGCCATTTCCGAAGAGCACCGCTTCCACGTCCGGCGTATCGGAGACCATCGTAATGACGACATCGCTTGAAGCGGCAAGCGCTGGAAGCGATTCGGCCTGCTTCGCACCTTCGCTTACCAGTGGGGCGCATTTCGATGCGGTGCGGTTGTAGACCGTCAGATCGAAACCGGCGCGCAGCAGATTCAACGCCATCGGCGCGCCCATGATTCCCATTCCCACAAATCCGATTCGCATGTCAGTTCCTGTTTGTGCCGGCGATGGCCTCGCCGATAGTCGACGGTACGGCCGCGGCCGGCCGGCCCGAAAGACGGGGCAACTCGATTCGAAGCACGTTGTCGATCTGCCCGAGTTTCCAGCGCACCAACTCCGGAGTGAATAATCCGCCTCGCAGAACTCCGCCGCCCTCCGATGCGTACCCGAGCCGCGAATCGGCTTCAAGCAACGGAAGAACACGCTGCACGTTCGCCCGCTCGGCAATCAGAACCGATTCGAGCTCATGCGCGGCGGTCGTGCGTTCGGAATCTGATCGCGCGCTGTAGAACCGGTCCCGGGCCTCGATCCAATCGATGAGATGAAGCACGGTCGCCAGGCTGCTCTCGAGAAGCGTCGCGATCCGCCATTCGGCATCGAGAGCCTCTCGATACTTCCCATTCGAAGCCGTTCGCGCTTCGTCCAACAAAGCAGCACCTTTCACGAACTCGGCGCGAACCTTTGCCAGGTATTTTGCCGCTACAGCGGGGCCCCACGGCTTCGTCCATTCCAGATCGTTTTGCCAGGACCGCCATCGTCCAAAGTTCGGGATCTTCGGATCGAGGAAGAACGGATTGCTCGGACCCTTTTGCAGCGGCCCCGGAATGCGTGAAACGTTATCGGAATAGGGAAACTCGCGGATGCCGTCGCTCAGATGCCGCCATGCGCGCACTACCAGCGGAGCGCTTTGAGGGCCGTAGTTTCGCACGGCCAACGAATGAAGTTCCACTTCGGCATCCGGAGCCGGATCGAACGCCATCTCGTTTAACAGTTGCGCGGGCAGCGAGGCCATGTATCCGTAGTGACACCAGTTGGCGAAAATCCCTTGCGTGTCGACGGTTCGAATCTTCCCGATGCGGCGCGCCCACTGCTCCATCGCCGGAATATAAGGGACGAAAATGAATTCCTGGCTCACGGCGTGTTCGGTCTTGGTGACGAAATCCAGGCCCGCTTGTTTGGCCGCCCGGTGCTGGCGAACGTAGGATTCAGGCGGGCCCACCAGGGTGAGATTGTAATCTCCGGTCAGGTGGCGAACGCCGTCCCGCACCACGAGGCCTCCCTTGCTGAAATCGCTCTGGACAATGACGTTCTTCGGGAGTTTTGGAATCAATCGTTCCACCCAGGGGACGTCATCGCCGTAGCTCCAAGCGATCAGCTCCTTTTCGTTGCCCCCAGTTGATCGCATCGCATTGTTCAGATTGTTGAGCAACTGAAGCGAGATCTCCTCCAGCGTCATA
>DASTMK010000059.1:0-12863 GCA_035714225.1 Bryobacteraceae bacterium
AGGAGCGTCCGGTATTCACCTGGCGCACGGTGGAACAGGTGGAGTTTGGCCCCGACGTGCCCCTGGTATTGGTGCGCGTTCAAAACGGAGCCCTGGTGTCCGCGCCCGAACGCGCCGTGCGGAAGCATGCAGCGCGGTCCATCCGCCCGCACATCGGTTTTGGCTCGGACGAGATCGTTTCGAGAGCGGATGGCTTACTTCGCAAGTTCGACGTCAATACAACGGACGCGGGCTTCACGCGCACCCCGTACTATTTCGCCAAGCTGACGCTGGAGGAGGACCCGAGGCTGACTGCGGCGATGGCTGCCCTGCTGATGGCCACCGCTTTTATAGAGGCGCCTTCCTCGACGGGCTTCTCGTTGTGCACCGGACTCAGCACGGCTGGAGCCGGTCTATCGATCGCGACGGTCACCTGGATTGGGCTGGAGCCGGTGCGCGGGTGCGAGCCCCTGCTGAACTTGCAGTTGCTTTTCAATTTGGCGGGCCTGTTTTTGTCGCCATTCACTTTCGCTATTCCAGGCTCCATCGCTGTTTCGCACGGAGGTTTTTCATGAGCGCTCGCACCGATATTCCTTCGCTCCAGCGCATACGCTTCTTCAGCGGCCAGCGCCTCACCGCGGAGGACATGATGGCCCTGCAAAAGGCGAATCGCGAATTGCGATGGCTGCACAACCGGAGCCTTCACGGCTGGGGAATCGGGACGGGATTCGGCGTCACCGGCGCACGCGGCGCCAGTTCCGTCACCATCGAACCCGGCTACGCCATCGATTGCATGGGCCGCGAGATCATTCTCACCGAACCGGCCGTGATGACGATTCCAGCCGTCGCCGGCGTGCTCTCTCCCGAAAACGAATTATCGCCGGCCGTGTATTATCTGACGGCGTCGTATAAAGACGACACCAGCCAGAACGTTGCTGAAAAACGTCCGGGTGTCTGTGTGCCCGGCGGCACCGTGCGGCTGACGGAAGAACCGGTGCTCGCCTGGCGTCAGCCGGACAAAATCACGGAGGGGATGGACATCATCCTGGCGCAGGCCAGCATCCTGAACTGCCAGCTTGCCGCCGATCTTTCCCTGGCTGTACGCCGCTCGGCTCGGCCGAGCCAGCAGCCCTATATCGCCGCCGGACAGACTCCGCCCGGGAACACCCAATGGTCGGCCATCGTTGCGGGTGGAAACGTCGTAGGGGTTTCGACAACGGTCAGCACCAGCGGCGCCCGCTTCCAGTCTACGCCGCAGTACTTCGCGCATGTCGTCGGCAGCCGTTCTGTGAGTACGCCTTCGTTTGTTCTTGTGGTGAATGTACTGCCCGTTGTGAAGGACCCCGCGCCGGACCAGTTTGTTTGCGAGGCATACGTTGTGTTTCCCGGCAGCCCCACGGGAGGCGGTGGGAGCACTCCCGCGGCAGTCGAAGCGATTGTGGAAACGCTCCAGTGGTACGTCGTCTGGATGGGAGTGGAGGGCTGAGAAGTGATCGAGGAGGCGGGATACCTCTACGTTAATCTCGGGAACGAGTGGCCCGGTGTGCAACTGACACCGGCACTCGAAAACGCCGGAGGCCTTTTGCGCCTGCGGCCCGCCGGGAGTGGATTTGAAACCGGCGGAGCGTTTCTCGCCGGTCCCTTCCAGGTATCGGACCAGCCGGTATCGTGGTTCCGCGTCGAGGCGTTTCTTGGAGAGCCTGCGGGGTCGCCCGCCGCGCCGGTGCATGTGCGCTTTTTCACATTCTCCTCCTCCGGGCCGCCCGCACCCTGGAATCCGGCCAGTGAGTCTCCGTTCAGCGATCCGGGTTGGAGTGCCGCTCCCGGCAATGCGCTCGGTTTTCATGCGAACGTTCCACCGGGGCAGAGGTTCTTTCTCGGCGGTGTGCTTCGCGGAGACGGCAACGCATCCCCGCAGATCGAACAGATCCGCATCTTTCACGGACGCGACACGTATGCGCGTTTTCTGCCGCCCATCTATCGCGAGGACGCCGCCGCGCGCGATTTTCTCGAACGGTTTCTCTCGATCGGGCAATCGGTATTCGGCGGCATCGAGGACCGCATCCGCGATCTGCCTCTGCTGTTCGATCCGTATGCGTCGCCGCACGGCGACCCGCCTTCGTGGCTCACGTGGCTTTCCGGCTGGCTCACGTTCGTGCTCGATGAGCACTGGACGGATGCGCAAGCCCGCGAGTACCTCGCGCAGGCGTTTCAACTGTACGGGCTCCGCGGGACGTTGGAAGGTTTGCGGCGGTATCTCAAAATCTACGCGGGCGTGAACGCGCACATCGAAGAAGCGGCGCAGCAGACGTACATCTGGTCGCTGGGACAGGCGGGCGCGCTTGGATTCTCCACGATGCTTGCGCCCGGGCCATTGCAGGGCGCCGTGCTCGACGCCTCGGCAACGCTGGATCAATCGCACCTGACGACAGGCGCCGAGTTCGGCGCCGCGTTATTCGAGGACGTCGCACACCGTTTCTGCGTGCGAGTTTATTGCGGCGAACTGACGCGTCCCGGCTTGCTCGAAACGGTACGGGCCGTGATCGATCGCGAAAAACCCGCGCATACCGAGTACGAGCTTTGTGTGATCGGGCCGCAAATGCGCGTGGGAATACAGGCGCGCGTCGGTATCGATTCGATTGTTGCCGCGGGGCCGCGTGGCGCCGCCACCGGAAAGCCGCTGGGCGATGGCGTGCTCGCCGCGTCTCCGTCGCCCGAAGACGGCGATCAAACGCCGGGAGTGCCCGTTCAGCAACTCTGCGGCGAATAGAGACAGGAAAGGAAAACGATTATGGCAACTGCACTTCTCACGGATTGCTCCCAAACGAAAATGCCAGGACTGGAGCGTGTCCGCTACTTCCCCCGCCAGCTTCTGAGTGCCGACGACATGGTGGCCGACCAGGAGTATTTCCGTACCAAGCTTCGGCGGCACAATCGCTTCCTGCACGGATGGGGCACGGTGTGCGGTCTGGAGGTTGCGCCCGCGCCCGCCGAAGGCAGGCCGTGGCAGGTGCAGATCGCCTCCGGCTATGCTCTCGGTCCTTACGGCGATGAAATCTATGTTCGCGATGCCGTGCTGCTGGACCTGGCCGAATGCGGTCCGGGCGCGGAGACCGACCCCTGCGCCCCCGGATTCATTCTGCGCGGTAGCGTGTCTCGCACGGGAGCCACGTTGTACGTTGCGCTGCGCTACGAGGAATGCCTCTCGCGGCCGGTTCGCGTGCTGCCCGGCGGCTGCGGCTGCGAAGACACCTCCTGCGAGACGTCGCGCATCCGTGACAGCTTTGTCCTGGAATGCCTGACGGAGCTGCCGCCTTCGCACACTACGCCGCCCGGTCCTTCGTTATGCGATCTGCTTCGGGGCCGTGCGCTGGCGCAATGCCCTCCCCGCCCCACGGATCCATGGGTTGTGCTGGCGCAGGTGCGTCTGCCGGCGGATCCATCCACTACGATCCCGGCCAACCAGATCGACAACTTCATTCGCCGCCAGGTATTCAGTACCGCCGCTATTCAGGACCAGGTGATTCGCTGCTGCTGCGGACCGCAGGAGCGCCGCCCGGCGCGCGTCACCAGCATCAACCCGCCACCGAACTCGCGATTCACCAGCGGAACCGCGGTGCCCGCCGCCGTGGTGATCACGTTCAGCAAGAACCTTCAGGCGCAGACCGTGAATACCGATACGGTGCAGGTGCTGCGTTTCCTGCCCAATCAACCGGCGGTGTTTGTGTCCGGACAGGTGACGTACGACGACGGGAACCGTGTGGCCCGATTCACGCCCGCGGCTCCGTTCACGCAAAACGGAATCTACCAGGTGAACGTGGCAGGCAGCGGGCCCAACCCGATTGTGGATGCCGACAACCTTGCTCTGGATGGCAATGACGACGGATTGCCGGGGGGCAACTTCGTAAGCCAGTTCACCATTGAAGCTCCTTCGACGACGCCCACACCCACACCGACACCCACGCCCGGCAGACCGCTGAGCGTGAAGGTTGCAACCGTGGGGGACATCCCCAAGGTCATCCCCAACAACGAGCCGGGCTCTGTCGCCGGTCTGGCGCTGCTGTTCACGGGAGGGACTCCGAGACAGGAGGTAGAGGCGAATCTCATGGTGTTCCTGAACGTCAATGTGGCCACCAGCACCGGACCTGTTGTACTGCTGAACCAGATCACGGGGGAGAGTATGAACGCGCAGATCGGTCAGAACAACTATGCTTTCCCGAATGTGAAGTTCACGATGCCCGCCACGGGCGGTGAGCAGCCATTCGAGATCAACAAAATGGCCGTGATCATTCCTCGTGATGGCCCCAATATCCAGGAGGTCACGGCATTAGTATCCGTTACCAGCGCTACGCCCATCACCGTCGAAAATCCACAGGTGACGGTTGCTTTTGTTTCGTAACGCAATCGAGGTGATGCGGTGGCGAACGGTAATGTACAACCAAACCGGCAATTGCGTGCCCCCGCCCACGCGGATTTCCGTGCGGGCCGGTATCTCCGGGCGGCCGACCTCCAGTTGGAACAGGCCTACCGGCTGGAACGCGCACGGCGGCACAATCGCTTGCTGCACGAATGGGGCATTGTCTGCGGGCTCTGGGTGGCAGCGGCGGCAGACCCCGCACGGCCGTGGGCACTGTATGTGTGTCCCGGGTTCGCCATCGGGCCGTATGGCGACGAGATCGAAGTGCGCGAGCGAACGCTGGTGAACGTGAGGGATTTCCTGTGGGCCAAGCCACCCGAAGGCAAGCTGGAGCTTCGCCGGGCTTTCGTGGCCATCCGTTACCGCGAACGGCCGCGGCGTCTGGCAGCCCTCCCCGCCACGCCTTGTGCCTGCGATCATCCGGAATACGCCGCATCGCGCGTGGCCGATGGCTTCGAACTCGCCGCTCTTTGGACACCGCCCAAGGTGCGCGTTCCGCAGGGAATTTGCGAACGGACGGCCCGCCTGTGCCCGGAATGTCCCGAATCCGGGTGGATTGTCCTGGCGCGCGTTCTTCTCCCCGCCGCTCCTTCGCAACTCATTACACAGGCCGATATCGACAACGGCGTCCGGAGTGCGCTGTCCAACTCCACCTCCGGAAGTTTCATCGCAGAGAGAGAGTAACGACTATGGCAAGATTCGGTGAGGACTCGCAAGCGCCAACCAGGCTCGCTACACCCGAGCGGAACGCCTATTTTTTCGGCAAGCTGCTGGGCGTGTCCGATTTCGATCTCGAGCAGGATTACTTCAATTCCAAACGTTGGCTCATGAACCGGCTGCTCGCCGGGTCCGGCGTAGCGTGCGGGCTTGGTGTGGCTCCGGTGGTAGACGGAACCCGGCTGGTGATCGATCCCGGAGTGGCAATTGACGGATGGGGCCGCGAGATCATCGTACCGGAACAGAGCTTCCCATTCGATCCGCGCGTGCTGAGAGATGCGGAAGGCAACACGAGCGGAAGCATCGAGGGCGAGGGCACCGTTGTGATTTCGCTCTGCTACCATGAGTGCGGCGCCGAACCCGCCCCGGTGCTCGCGCCCGGCTGCGATCCGGAAGGAGACTGCGCGTCGTCGGTGACGCGGGAGAAATACCGCATTGTCGTGACCGAGGGCGTAGCGGTTCCAAGCGGTTTGGATTGTCGCTTCGCCTCCCTGTTCACTCCGGCGGAGGATTCGGACCAGCTTCCCAATCCGCTTCCCGCGCTGGCGGAGCACATCACCTCCGCCTGCACGGAGGCGAGCGGAGGCGGGTGCATCCTGCTCGCCCAGGTCAGCCTGCCTGCCGAAGGGGGCATTACTCCGGAGATGATCGATGTCCGTGTGCGGCCAGTCGTGCTGAGCCATGGGATTCTGCTGGAACTGATCTTCTGCCTTGCGCGGCGTGTTCAGGAGCTTGCAGCGGGTCCGGTGCCGACCCCGACGCCAACACCAACACCGGAACCCACTCCTACACCAACGCCCGAGCCAACACCAACACCAGAACCAACGCCAACTCCGGCACCGGAACCAACACCCAGACCGACTGCTGAACCAGTGCCCACGCGCACACCGGCGCCTTCCCCCAGACCCACACTGGGACCTGTGCCTACCGTTTTGCCTACACGTACGCCGGTGCCTGTGCCCACAGTTCTGCCCACACGCACGCCAACGCCGCGTCCCGCGGGAAAGCGCGTGCCGCGTCCCACACGGCGTCCGTGATGAGCGCTGAAGTCTCGATCATTGTCACCAGCCGGGATGAGGATCCCGCCGTCTTGCAAGCGACTCTGGACGGCCTCCGCACGACAACGCGCGGAGTCTCCACAGAGATCATCGTCATCGACGATTGCAGCCGCGCTCCGGTTGTCTGCGAAGGGTCTGGCGTATCTCTGGTGCGAAACAGCCGGCCCATAGGGGTGTGCGGCTCGCGGCGGCTCGGCGCCGGATTGGCCGGCGGTAAAGTGCTGGCCTGGGTGGATGCCCACATGTCGTTCGGCGAACACTGGCTGGAGCAGATGCTGGTGCACGCCGCCTCCGGTGCACTGCTCTGTTCACCTTTCTGGGATTACGATCTTCAGACCTGTCTTTGCTGGGGCGCGGACTTCATGTGGAACGGCACGCGGAATTACATGGAGCAAAAAGTTCCGGGCTTCGGATTGCTGCACCGCGTCGCACCCGTTCGGGAGCTTGCGCCCGAGGTCCCCATGGTGATTGGCGCCTGCTATATGATGCGCCGTGACAGCTATGAGCGAATGGGCGGCTTCTCGCCGTTGTTCCGCATCTGGGGCATCGATGAGCAGGACCTCTCGGCGCGCGCGTGGATCTCCGGCGCGGGCGTCCGCTGCGTGACGTCCGCAAAGGTGGGACACCTTTCCCGGACGGCATTTCCCTATCCGGTCTCCTTCGACCACATCGAATTCAATCAGATCGTGATGCTGAGGACGCTCTTCGAGCCACAGACAGTCCGCAAGCTGGAGCGCTGGTTCGAACCGATTCCGCCGCAAGTGCGTTCGTGGCTTAGCAACACTGGTCTGGCTTCGTGGCGCAACACCGTACAAACCTGCCGCCGCCTTTCGGACCGGCAATTTTTCTTACGCTTCCTGCCCGGGCTGGCGGACGAACTGGGTCTCCGTGCAGCATAAGTACACGGTACAGCGGGACCGCTCCCTCACGGTCGCGGCTCAGAAACGGAGCCGCGCGCGCCAGCAAGCGGCATCGGATGGTCGGTGATGCAAACCAGTAGGCAAAATAGTACACTGGAGGAACGAATCAGGACAATCCATGAATCAGCAGATCCAGGCTATCGCGGAACTCGACCGGGTGATTCACGAACCCGGCCGGCTCATGATTGTCGCCCTTCTGTTCGCTGTCGAAAAGGCGGACTTTCTTTATCTGCAGCACGAGACGGCCATGAATAAAGGCACGCTTTCCAGCCATATTTCCCGGCTGGAGGAGGCCGGCTACGTCGAGGTGGTGAAAACCTATCGCGGAAAGGTGCCGCAGACGCTCCTGCGCCTGACCGGGGCGGGCCGCAAAGCGTTTGAACAGTACCGGCGAAAGCTCAAAGAAGCACTGTCCGTGCAGGGCCGCCAACCCGATCGGCCGCGGCATCCGCGGCCGGTCCGTATCGCCGAATCGCACGCGTGAATAACGGTTGCGGCGATTACGCTATGAACTGCTCGGCGTCGGGGTTGCCCGGTCCGAAGTGTTTCAGCATCACCAGGTTTTCCGTGCTGCTGCGGTTGGTGACCGTCACCCCCACCTCCGCTGTCCGGGCCGAAACAAACAATTCGTCTTTTGTCATCTCTCCGTAGCGGATCAGACTGGGCGTCTCCACGTCCTGTTTGCCGGCGCTACCCCATCCCTGCACCACGATCAGGCCATAAGCCGCCGCATCCTGAATCGTGACCGAGCGCCCAGGCAGCACGGTGAGCTCCTTCGCCGAATAATTCGGCGTTGAGTAAACGATCCACTTCTCCGAGTAACCGGCGTCGAGCATTTCCGCTTCCGGCTTCACCGGCGTGGGATGGAACAGGCGGTGCTTAGCAAACTCCGGATCGACGTTCGCTTCCCAGTCGAGCATATCCAGAATGTAGTCGAGGTCGTGATGATGCTCCGGTGGGACATCTTTTACCAGCAGGTCCCACGGCACGGCGCGTCCTTCCACCATCGACTGGAACATGCCGAACACATCGGAATTCACCTGCGGCTCGTAGGTCACCAGAGAACCGGGCGCGTGCAGAATGCCCGCGTCGATCTGCCATCCGGTGCCGGGCTGCAACCGGTAGGCCTTTGAGTGGTAGAGAATGCCGTTATCGCCTTCGTTCCAACGCTCCAGGCAGCGGCGGATGTCGTCGCGCGTGGTGCCCGGCTCCAGTCCCATAAACGTGTAAGGGAAGTTGTTGTCCTTGAAATTATACTGAGGCGGGAAATAATAGGCTTCGGGTTTGCCGTTCCGGCCCACCTTTTTCGCATGCTCTTCCTTCTGGTGCATGTGGTGGGGAATGGGGCCGAGATTGTCGAAGAATTTGCAGAGCAGATTCCAGCCGCCGTATTTGCTCATCACGCCGGCCCCGAGGAATTCGTCTCCGCGCGTCTCGATGGCTTCTTTCAGGAGCACGCGCTTTCCGTTCAGGGCGATGTAGCTGAGACCTTCATCATCCGGTGTGCCGGGACCGTTGTCGGCCCGGGTGGTAGAGGAGAACCATCGTTCGTCGATGCCGCCGCGGTGAGCGCCGAGCGCGTAGAGGTCGCGGGGATCGAGCTTCAATCTCCCTCCGGGCATCAGGAACGACCGGGGGACCCAACACGGAGCCAGCCGGACGATGCCATCCGCCGCACAAAGGGCATCCTTTATCAATGATTCATTGGACATGATCGCGATCCATTGTACTGAGGGCGCGAGGCGGGTTTCAATCCGGTGGCGGCGGCGAGCGAAATTGGCCGCTCCCGCCGCTGCTATGGGCTTCGGCCGCCCTTACTTCGGAGCGCCGGGTTTCGGCTTGGCGGCCGCGGGAGGCGTGGGAGGGGGCGTGGTGGTGGCGGGCGCCGGAGATGCGGAGGGAGTGGTAGCCGCCCCCGGAGCGTTCTTGTCGTACAGGTCGATGATGTCCTTGGTGATTTCGATGCTGTTGGCGGCGTAAAGCACCGGCGTTTGCGGCGAACTGATGTCAAGAATGAGCGTGTAACCGTGATCGCTCGCATACTTGTTGATGACTGCCATCATCTTTCCGCCAAGTTCCTGCAACACCTTCTGCTGTTCCTGGTCCCATTCCATCTGGGCGTCTTCCAGGTCGCGGTTGAACGCCTTGGTCTTCTGGTCGATATCGCGCATCAGGCCCTGCCGCGCGGTTTCCGCCATCGTGTTGCTGCCCTTACTGAGCTTCTCTTGCAGGCTCTTGATTTCCTCCTGCTGCCCCTGAAGTTGCTTCGCTTTGGGAGCGCGCTTGGCTTCGATTTCCGATGCCGCTTTCTGGCCTTCTTTGGTGCCAACGATGGCGGCCTGTATGTTGATAATGCCGACCTTGGTGGGCGTGTTGGCCTGCGCGTAGGCGAAGGCGGCGGCGCCGAGGACTAGCGCAGGTAGCACAAATTGCTTTCTGTTCACTCTCTTAACTCCTAACTGTCGTAGATGGCCGCCCCGCTAGCCTTCCGGCCCGGCAACATGGAGCGTTTGCAACAGCGTTGCGTGGACTGACTTCATCACTATTTAGAACGTCCGGCTGATTGTGAACCGGAAGGTCTTTCTCTTCTCAATAAACGGATAGGGCCGTCCGAACTCGGCGATTGAATTCAAAAACGTCGTCTGGTTCGGAAAATACGAACGATCCGCGACGATCGGAGGTTGGAGAATCGTCTCGGCGATCGTAGGATTATACGCCCAGTATAACCGGAAAGGCGCGTTCACAACGGGCATCATGATCTGCAACTCGATACCGGTAGAGGTACGGAGATTCTGGGTCCCCGGAGCGATCACGGCACGCTCGTTAAACGCCGCTTGCGGAAAGAGGCTGTTCAATTCCGTAATCCGGCTGGGATTCATCCGGAGCTGGTTGGGCCGGATAATCTTGTTCATGCCGGCATCGAAGAAGAACGCTAGCGTCACGGGTCCGACGATCGGAATGCGGTACTCCGCGTTGCCCACCAACTGCGTGTCGCCGCCTGGCATGATCATCTGGTAAATCGGGATCGTTTGCTTCACGTCGACTAAACGTTCGGCTCCGTCGACAATCACTTTTTGCTGGCGGGCCGAGCCGTCATTGTTGCGCACGGTGATCTCCGCCGCGCTGGGAACGTAGGCGAGGGGGCTGATCCCCCAAATCTCGAATCCGCGAACGTCCTGCTCGCCTCCCATAAATACCCGGTTGAAGGGCGGGGCCACCTTCCCGCCGTACCCCATCACCGCGCGTCCCAGGAAGTGGAACCCGATCACATGGCCCTTCTTGAAGCCGCCCCGGAAGTACTTGGCATCGATAGTCGGCTCAAACAGGTTTACATTTCCGCCCAGCACGCTGCCGGCGATCCTGGTGGAAATAAAGAGGGACTTTCCTCCCGTCGGCGTGATCGGATGATTGACGGAATTGTAGTTGTACGAAGGGATGATGCTGCTCGTTTTGATCCCGTTCAGGCTGTTGGCGCCCTCCAGGCCCTGGAAGTTGATGTACTGGAAATAGCTGTTGGCCGCCGGGGTCAGGGTGGTGTACTTGGACGAGTCGAAACCGTAGGTGATTCCCACCCGGGCGAAACTTCGCTTCAACGGATAGCTGGCGAACACGGTGAAGCCCATGCCGTTGGAGACGTAGTTCAGCAGGTTGTCCACGCCCAGTTCGTTGAAGATCGGGCTCAGGTCGCGTCCGGAAAGCAGAGATACCTCGCGGCCCTGGTCGAAATTGAAGCGCTGCGTATAAACCGTGAATCCGGTCTGGATCGGGCGGTCGAGGAAGTAGGGCTCCGTGAAGCCGAACGTCAGGTCGCGGATACGGTCGCCCAACTGCGAGGAGACGCTCAGCGTTTCGCCCAATCCCAGGAAGTTGTTCGTCGAATAACCGAAGCTGACAAAACTGCCGGCGATGCCCGAAACGCCGCCGCTGAGCTGCACGGAGTTCTTCCCGCGCTCCTTCACCTGCAGCGTAATATCGACCGTGCTGCTCTTGGTGTCGCGCTCGATCTTGGCCGCTTCCTCTTCCTTCAGTACTTCGAAGTAGCCGAGTTGGTTCAGACGCAGGATGCTCAACTCCCAAAGACGGGTGTTGAACATATCGCCTTCGTCGATCAGCAACTCACGGCGGATGACTTTGTCGCGCGTCGTACTGTTTCCGGTGAAGTCAATGCGGCGGACGAAGAACTGCTTGCCTTCGTCGAAGTTCAGGGTGAGGTCGATCTTGTCCGTTCCCGGCAGCGGAAGGAATTCGGGTTCGGCGACGAAGTCGATATACCCGAACTCACCATACAGCTTGCGCAGATTTTCAAAGCCCTTCCGGAGCTTCCCGGTGGAAAAAATATCGCCCTGGTCCATGTCGAACAATGGGCGCATCAGGCTTTCCGGCGTCCGGAAGAACTTCACACCGGCAAAACTGATTTTGTTCAGCTTGTATTGGCGGCCTTCCTCAACGGGAATACGGATATCGGCGCGCTTGCCGGGCTTGTTCGGGTAGAACAGAGGAATCCTAAACTTTCCGCCGCCGACGTCGCGGATGGTGGCATCGTGCTCTAGTGTGCGCGACGTGAAGTAGCCGCGTTCCTGGTAGAAATTCCGAATCAGATCCTTATCCTGTTCGAGCTTGCTCACGTCATAGGACTTTGAGAACAGGCCCTCGAACAGAATGGAGTGGGGAATCCCGATCGGCCGCAGGTTCTTCATCGACCGTATTACGGCGCGATCGCCAAAAACCGTGTTGCCTTCTATGTCGATGTCGCCGACTTTAACCTTCGGGCCTTCTGTCACCTTGAACGTGATCTCGAGCGAGGAGGGCGGGATCTGCCGCACCTGCGGTTCCACGACCGCGAACTGCCGCCCGCGTTCGGCCAGGAATTCCTTCAACACGACCGTCGCGCGCTGGACGCGGTTCGGATCGTACTGCGACTCGACGCTGAGACCGACACGCCGCTCTTTGAAGCGGTCCAGGATCTCTGATACCGTTACAGACTTCGCCCCTTCATACTTGATGGACCGCACTACTCTGCGTTCGGTCAGCAGGAAGCGCACGATCCATCCGGCGTTCCCCGGTTCGCGCTCCAGCCGGATATCGTCGAACCTTCCCGAGTTCCACAGGGCCATGAAGTCGCGATGCAACGCCTCTTCGTCATACCGGTCGCCCCTTTTTGTGAAAATCATCGCGCGAAGGGTGTCCTGGGGTACGCGCCGCGACCCGCGGAACTCAATCGCCTCGATGATATCCGGTGTCTTTTCGGTCTTGGGCGGCTCGGCTGCCGGCTTAGGCGCTTCAAACGGCGTTTGGCCGGGCTTGGGTTGCGCCGGCTTGGGCGGCTGCGGCTTGGGAGGTTCCGCCTGGGGAACCGTCTCGAAAGGGTTGCTTTGCTGTTGCGGCGGCTGGCTTGCCGGAGCCGTACTCTGCTGCGGAGATGCTTGGGGACTGGCGGCGCTTGCCAGGCAGGACAGACATACTGCGGCTATGCTCAGGCGTTTCGGCCTGCGAAAACTCATGAAACGCGAATTCCTTTCCTCCCTGCGCCTATCCGCAGCAGACGTCTACCGCAGCAAGGTGGTTTCAACACACTGATGCATCCGGGATGATGGCGCAAGCTTAAGCTCCATTTTATCAAACGGGGGTTCCGCCGCCCCCGCTGGAAGCCGGCTCGACGCGATTGTGGCCGGGCGGTTTCCGTCCTTCCGCGGCGGCCCGCTCGAGAGAGTAAACCGCGGCCGGATAGCCTGCCAGAAACCCTCCGTAGATGCCGTGCGCGATCAACATGGA
>DASTMK010000060.1:0-13935 GCA_035714225.1 Bryobacteraceae bacterium
TTACGAAACGACGATGTAGTAACTGCGCTCAGCCTGGCCCAACGCGCCGACTTGCTGGCAAAAGACCTCAACTCGCGGCTCAAATAGCCGCCTACGCTCTCTATCGCAGTGACTAAGTAACCCTATTCGGAATTACGGTGACCTATCCGAAACCGCTCGCTGACGCGCGCGGCTCCGTAATCGTTTCGGAGCCGCGAACGTAAGTGAGCGGTTGGCATGGTGGCGAGCCAAGCTCGACGAGTGGAGGAAGATTTCACCGGCCTGCATTCACGGGCTGACCGTCTTCGAGGGTGTAGATGTCCTCACGCGCATCTGATAGTTCCGCCGACCACTCGGACGCAACTCCACCGGCCCAAAGGTCACCGGCCTCGTCCTCTCCCGGCAGAAACACGATCACGCGTACCCGGCCAGCAGGAATTTCCTTCGGCACCTGTGCGTGAAGCCGATGCTGCTCGTCAACGTCGCCGACTAGCTCGATGGCCTGCATGAAGGAACACCGTCGATGATTCTAGCAAAGCCGCCGGCTTTCCGCCTGAAACCAAGGCTGCCTTGACATGCCTAACAGCATTATGCATAATACTGCCATGTATGCTCGGATCGATTGATTAGGCCGCGCTACTCACGAAAATATGGAAATCAACAAGGACCTGATAGCAGCTTCCTCCACCCCGATCGTCCTGGCGATTCTGGCTGAAGGGGACAGCTACGGCTACGCCATCCTCCAGCGCGTGCGGGAGTTGTCCGGAGGTCGCATGGAGTGGACGGACGCCATGCTCTACCCCGTTCTGCACCGGCTCGAGCGGCTCGGCCACGTCAAGGCACGGTGGGAGGTCGCCGGGAGCGGCCGCCGCCGCAAGTACTACCGGATCACTTCCCAGGGCCGGGCTCAGCTCGCCGAAGAGCGCAGGCAGTGGCAAGCGGTGGACTCGACGCTCCGGGGCATCTGGAGGACGATTTCCCTTGCCGTCCCTGACAGCCGCGCGTTCTCAGCCGCATCCGTGCCGGGGGAAGCCTGATGTCCACTCCAGGTGATGCGGTATCGCTTGAGGAGCAGATCGACCAATGGCGCAGCTATCTCCGCCGCCGGCAGGCGATCCACTCCGTTGATGTAGCGGAACTCGAGGACCATCTGCGCGAGCAGGTAGCGGGTCTCATCGCTGCGGGGCTCTCGACCGATGAAGCGTTCCTTGTAGCGGTGAAGCGCATGGGCAACCTCGACGCCCTCTCCCGGGAGTTTGCTCGCGAGCACTCGAACCGCCTCTGGCGGCAACTCGTGCTCGTGCCATCGGATTCCGGGGAGTTGCAGGCGCCGGGCCGGATGGACGCCATCGTCGCCTTCTGTCTGGCGGTCGCCGCAGCCTTGGCCGTCAAGGTTCCGGAGTTCTTCGGGCGGGATCTGGACAAGTACGCAGGCTTCTACATGCGCAATGCGAGTTTCTTTGTGCTGCCGTTCCTGACCGGCTATTTCGTTTGGAAACGGCGGCTTGACTTCAAGACTCTTCGCTGGCTCGCCGTGGCCTTTATTGTGGCGAGCGTTTTCGCCAACATCTATCCATTCACCGCGAACGGTCACACGGAGGTGCTGGCCGCGCTGCATCTGCCGATCGCGCTTTGGCTGATGGTTGGCATCGCATACGCCGGCGGCCGGTGGAGCCAGGTCGCAGGCCGCATGGATTTCATTCGATTCACGGGCGAGCTGTTCATCTACTATGTCCTGATCGCCCTCGGCGGCCTCGTCCTCATCGGATTCATCGTGACGATCTTCCGGGCTATCGGGATCAACGCCGCGCCGTTTATCGAGTCGTGGCTGGTGCCCTGCGGAGCGGCAGGCGCCGTGCTGGTCGCCTCCTGGCTCGTGGAAGCAAAGCAAAGCGTGATCGAAAACATGGCCCCGGTGCTGACGCGCCTGTTCACACCGATGTTCGCCGCCGTGCTGATCATGTTCCTGGGGACGCTGCTGTGGACCGGACGCGGCATCGACATCGCGCGGGATGTGCTCATCGCGTTCGACCTGCTCCTGGTGGTGGTCATCGGCCTCCTGCTCTATTCCGCATCCGCGCGGGACCCGCGGTTGCCCCCCGATGCCTTCGATGTCCTGCAAGTCGTCCTGGTGGTGAGCGCGCTGCTGGCCGATGCGGTCGCGCTGTCGGCCATCGCCGCACGGATCTCGGAATTCGGCTTCAGCCCCAACCGTGTGGCTGCCCTGGGCGAAAACGTGATTCTCCTGGTGAATCTCGCGTGGTCCGCCGTGCTCTACATCCGCTTTCTGCGCGGTCGCGGATCCTTCGCCAGCCTCGAACGCTGGCAGACCAGCTACGTGCCCGTCTATGCCGTGTGGGCGGCGATTGTGGTGATCGTCTTTCCACCTGTGTTCCGGTATGCCTAGGGGCTGCTGAAAAAAGATGAAAACCGCTTGCTCGCGCGCGCGGCTCAGAAAGGTGATCACATGTTTGCAGACATTTACGGAACCGTGACCGCGAGGGTAGTTCTTTTTACCAGCTCGCTGCTCGCGCTCGTCTCGATCGGTGCCTCTACTGCCACCGCGCAACCCGGTGGGAGCCTGACGCCGCGGCTGGACTCCATTGCCGGCGCCGGCGTTCGCGAGAATCGTGCCGTCGGCATCGCGGCCGCCGTCGTCAAAGGACAGGACACGCTGCTCCTCGAGGCGTACGGCAAGGCCGACGTCGAGGGTAACGTGCCGATGACGGTGGACACCGTCATTCCAATCGGCTCCACCACGAAGCAGTTTACTGCCGCCGCGATCCTCCAGCTTCGCGATCAGGGGAAGCTCAGCCTCGACGATGACATCACGAAATGGCTGCCGGACTTCGACACCCGCGGCAACAAGGTGACTCTGCGCCATCTGCTCAGCCATACGTCCGGTATCTCCGATCTCGCCGCGATGCCAGAGCTTCGCGCGATGCGACTGATAAGGAACCCCACCGCCACTCGCGATGACGTCTACAAAGTCGTCCATCGCCATCCGTTCCTGTTCCCGACGGGAACGATGGAGATCTACAGCAACACCAACTTCTGGCTCCTCGGCCTCGTCATCGAGAAGGCGAGCGGGATGACGTACGAAGACTACGTGGAAAAGAAGATCTTCGAGCCGCTGGGCATGACGCGCTCGACGTACTGTAACAACTCGGAGAACGTGCCGCGCCGCACCTACGGGTACTTCATGAAGAACGGGGTTTCCCACCGCGTGCCGGACATCGTGCACACAGGAACCTACGCCGCCGGTGCGCTCTGCTCGACAGCGAAGGACATGATTGCATGGTTGCAGGCGCTGCACGGTGGCAAGGTGCTGCCACCGCGCTCCTACGCGGAAATGATCGCGCCCTCGAAACTCAACGATGGAACGCCGCTCCGATACTCGCTGGGGACCGAAATCGGGGAGGACCGTCTCGGTTTCCGGTACATCGGACATGGCGGCGGCGGCTTCGGATTTTCGTCGCAGGTGAGGTGGTATCGCGACGGGCAGTTGTCGATAGTCGTGCTGACGAACAGCGAACCGGACAATATCACAGTGGTTACCGAGGATCTCGCAGCCGCGGTGCTGCCACCGCCGCGTCGGGCGGGCCCGTTCAAGGGCGACGCATCGCTGCTCAGCGGCAAATACAAGGGGCCCGGACGCGGCACCGAAATGGTCATCGATGTAACGCACACGCCGGAGGGGATGGCGTTTTCGTTCGACGGCGCCGCTGCGGTTCCATTGCCATGGGTCGAGAGTTGGACGTTCCGCCGCGGTAGCTCGCTATTGACCTTCCGCCGGAGCACGACCACTGGTCCCGCCACGGAACTGCGGTTCGACACGGCCGGCGATTACTTCATTCTGAAGCGGCAGTAAATAGCCATCCGCTATTTACTTACCGGGAGCGGATGGCCGATCGCTGACGGCTGCTCGCTCCGCTGTCCCTGGGCGCCCTGCACCACTTCGAGGAATGCGCGGGCCGCATGGCTTAGCGCACGCCGCGCGGGGTATAGCAGGCGGATCTTCCGCTCCATGTTGATTTCCCGGACGTTCACTTCCCAAAGTGTGCCCTGCTGGATTTCCCGCTCCACGCACATCTTGGGCAGGAAAGCGACCCCTTCGTTGCGTTGCACCATGCGGCGTATGGTTTCAATGGTGGGCATCTCCACGTCCATGTTGAGTGGAACTTTATGCCGCTGAAATTCCCGGAGAACTCTTTCGCGATAGGGAGAGAGAACGTTATGGGCGATGAAGGTCTCCATTCCGAGTTCCGAGATCGAGATCGTATCGCGCCCGGCAAAACGATGATGGGGCGAGACGACGAAGGCGAGATGGTCGGTGAAAATGACGCTGGACACCAGGCGATCATCCTCCGGATCGAAGCTGATCACGCCCAATTCGAGGTCTCCGTCGATCAGTTGCGCCGGTATTCTACTCGAAAGGCTGCGTCTGACCTGGACTTTGACCTTGGGATACAGCCTCCTGTACTCGACGATGTGCTGCATCAGATACAGCGAGCTCGATTCATTCGCGCCGATCACCAGACGTCCCGCGGAATGGTCCCGCAGCTCCGCCAGCGAATTCTCGAGATCCCGCTCCAGGTTCTCAAAGCGGCGGGCGTATTCGAGTACGATGCGCCCGGCGTCGGTCAACAGCAATTCTTTCGCGGACCGGTCAATCAGCTTCTCGTTCAGTTCTGTCTCCAGCCTCTGGACAGCCAGGGAGATGGCGGGCTGAGTCCGCAGCATCTTCTCTGCAGCGCGGGAAAAGCTCTTCTCGGTGGCAACGGCTTGAAAAACCTTGAGGGTAAATAGTTCCATCGCTATTGATAAATCCAGTTTATCACATGAGTTAAAATTATAGATTTTTCTAAAACAATAAATTTGCTAAATCATTGAGGCTCTCGCATAATGAGAACGTACTCAGGCGTTGGAGAAACAGGCCAGCGCCGGAGCTAAGCTACCGCTTTTAAGTAACGGCCTTCTGGCTATCCCGCCCGAAGGCCGTTGCTGTAAAGGGGAGTCCCTCACAACTCGTGCCTTTAGGAAGATTCATGAACAACCGCGTATACATCTTCGACACGACGCTCCGGGACGGTGAACAGTCGCCCGGCTGCAGCATGAACCAGCAGGAAAAGCTCAAACTAGCACACAAGCTGGTTGAGCTCGGTGTGGACATTCTCGAAGCAGGATTCCCTATCGCTTCCGAGGGCGATTTCGAGGCGGTGGATGCCGTAAGCAGGGAATTTCCGTGGGTTCAGGTAGCCGCGCTGGCGCGGGCCTGCACCTTGGACATCGAACGGGCCGCGCGCGCGCTGGAACACGCGAAGCGGCCGAGAATTCACACGTTTATCGCTACCAGCGAGATCCATCTGAAGTATAAGCTTCGCAAAACGCAGCAGCAGGTGCTGGATGAGGCCGTTGCCGCGGTGGAACTGGCGCGGCGGTATGCTGATGATGTGGAGTTTTCGGCGGAAGACGCGACCCGTACGGATATGGATTTTCTGGAGAAGATCTCGCGGGCCGTTGTCGCGGCGGGCGCGAGAACGGTCAATCTTCCGGATACGGTGGGTTTTTCCGTTCCAGACGAATACGGTGAACTCATCGGGCGCATGGTCCGGAGTTTGGGCGATTCGGCCATCCTCAGCGTACATTGCCACGACGATTTGGGACTGGCGGTTGCAAATTCGCTGGCGGCCGTAAAAGCCGGTGCCCGGCAGATAGAATGTACGATCAACGGCATCGGCGAGCGCGCGGGCAATTGCTCGCTCGAAGAAGTCGTGATGGCGATCAATACCAGGCGGGACCGTCTGCCTTACCATACCGGTATCGTGACGGAACATCTCTTCCCCGCAAGCCAGTTGCTGACGGAAATGATCTCCTTCGGGCCGCAGCCCAATAAAGCAATCGTCGGCGAAAACGCATTCGCGCACGAAGCGGGAATCCACCAGGACGGATATCTGAAAGAGCGTTCCACTTACGAGATCATCGATCCGAAGTCGGTCGGCGTCCCCGAGGGCAGGCTGGTGCTGGGAAAGCACAGCGGCCGGCACGCGCTGAACAAGCGCTGCCAGGATCTGGGGTTCGAACTGACGCGCGACGAACTGGATCTCGTCTATAAGCAGTTCATCGCGCTGGCTGATCGCAAGAAGGGTGTCCGGAACGAAGAAATCGCTGTATTAGTCCGGCAGGAAATCGCCCGTGTGGCCACTGCCGCCGACTGACTTTCTAGTCCACCAACTCTCAAATGAATCTTAAAGTCTTGATCTTACCCGGCGACGGGATTGGTGTCGAAGTAACCCGTGAAGCCGTCCGCGTGCTGGAGCACGTATCTCGCAAGTACAAGCATACGCTGGAGATTTCCGAGGCATTATTAGGTGGGGCCGCCATTCACCAGAGTGGAACGCCTCTACCCGACAAGACGGTGGAGCTGGCCTTGAAGGCCGATGCGACCCTGCTCGGCGCTGTCGGGTTGCCGGAGTTCGACAATGTCCCTCCCGAAAAACGACCGGAGAAGGGGCTGCTCGGCATCCGGAAAGCTCTCGGTGTGTTTGCGAATCTCCGGCCGGTTCGCACGTATTCATCGTTGCTCGAATCGTCGCCTCTGAAAAACCACCTGATCGAAGGCACGGACATGATTATCGTGCGTGAATTGACAGGTGGAATCTATTACGGCACTCCACGCGGTATTTCGGGGGAGGGCGCTGAGACCACGGCAGTGAATACAATGGTCTATACACGCGCCGAAATCGAACGCGTAGCGCGAATGGCTTTTCGTCTTGCGCGCGGACGCCGGAAAAAACTGACCAGCGTCGACAAATCGAATGTCCTCGAAAATTCGCAGCTCTGGCGCAAGGTGGTAACGGAAGTGGCCGGGGAATTCAACGATGTCGCGCTGGACCATCTGCTGGTGGACAACTGCGCGATGCAACTGGTGCTCAATCCGCGCCGGTTCGACGTCGTCCTGACGGAGAACATGTTCGGCGACATTTTAAGCGACGAGGGCGCCGTGCTCGCCGGGTCGATCGGAATGTTACCGTCCGCGTCAATCGGCGAGCAGCGGGAGTCCGGGGCCTGGGTCGGGCTCTATGAGCCGGTCCACGGCTCGGCCCCGGATATTGCCGGGCAGAATAAAGCCAATCCGCTGGGCGCGATCGGGTCGGTGGCCGCGATGCTCGAATATAGTTTCGGCCTGAAGCAGGAAGCGGAGGCCGTCAATCGCGCGATCGAAACGGTATTGGGGCAGGGCAGGGTAACCGCGGATCTGAAGCCCAAGGGCGCGCCCGCCACCACTTCCGAGGTGGGAGAAGCGGTCTGCTCCGCGATATAGGTAGATAGAGAAGGGAAAGAAAGAAGTAGTGCCGATGAGAAAGCCTCGAACAGTTATCGAGAAAGTTTGGGATTCGCACGTAGTGACCGAACAGCCCGGCGCGCCGGCACTGCTTTATATCGACCTGCACCTGGTGCATGAAGTCACGTCGCCGCAGGCTTTCACGGGACTTCGCGCGCGCGGGCTGAAGGTCCGGCGCCCTGACCTGACACTGGCGACCACAGACCACAGCATTCCCACCACGCCTCGTACTTTCCCGATTGTCGATTCCGTGGCGGCCGCGCAGGTAGCGCAACTGGAAAGTAATTGCGCCGAGTTCGGTATCCCGTGCTACGGATTTCATAGCGAAAAGCAGGGCATCGTTCACGTGATCGGTCCGGAGCAGGGCCTGACGCAGCCCGGGATGACAATGGTGTGCGGCGATAGCCACACCGCGACGCACGGCGCCTTCGGCGCGCTCGCATTCGGCATCGGCACCAGCGAAGTGGAGCACGTGCTGGCAACGCAATGCCTGCTTCAGCGCAGATCGAAGACCTTTCAGGTTCGGGTGGACGGAGCGCTCCGGCCGGGAGTAACGGCCAAGGACATCATTCTGGCGTTGATCGCCCGCATTGGCGTAGGTGGAGGCACGGGCTGTGTGTTCGAATACACCGGCAGCGCCATCCGCGCGCTTTCGATGGAAGAGCGCATGACCATCTGCAACATGTCCATTGAAGGGGGCGCGCGTGCCGGTATGGTGGCGCCCGACGACACTACTTACGAGTACATGTGCGGCCGGCCCTTCGCTCCAAAAGGCAAAGAGTGGGAGGCCGCTCTCGCCCGCTGGCGGCAACTACCGACGGACGAGGGCGCTACTTATGATCTCGAGGTGACTCTTGATGCGGCGGAATTGGAGCCGATGATCACCTTCGGCACAAATCCCGGCATGGGGATTCCGATTACCGGTCCGGTTCCCGACCCATCCTTGCTGAACGATGTGCAGGAGCGCGACTCCCTGGCCAAGGCCCTGCGGTACATGGACCTTCAACCCGGGCGCCCGCTGCTGGGGCATCCCGTCAACGTCGTCTTTATCGGCAGTTGTACGAATTCAAGAATTTCCGATCTGCGGGCGGCCGCCGGCGTTCTGAAAGGTCGCAAGGTGAACCCCAACGTGCGCGTGATGGTGGTGCCGGGCTCGCAGGAGATCAAGAGGCAAGCGGAAAGCGAAGGACTGGACCGCGTGTTCCGCGAATCCGGCGCAGACTGGCGTGAAGCGGGTTGTTCCATGTGCATCGCGATGAACGGCGACCAGCTTCAACCGGGCGAATACAGCGTCTCCACCAGCAATCGTAACTTTGAAGGCCGCCAGGGCAAGGGCGGGCGCACATTTCTCGCCAGCCCCCTTACCGCCGCGGCAACCGCCATTACCGGTGTAGTGACCGACGTGAGGACACTCCTGTGAAGAAGTTCACTCCATTTGAGAGCCGGCTGGTTCCATTGCCGGTGGACAACGTTGATACCGACCAGATCATCCCCGCGCGTTTTCTGAAAACGATTTCGAAGGAAGGGCTTGGCGATCAGTTGTTCTACGACTGGCGCTATGATGCGGCGGGTGCACCAAAACCGGACTTCATCCTCAACCAGCCACAAGGAAAGCAGGGGCAGATTCTGCTGGCGGGCGACAACTTCGGGTGCGGCAGTTCCCGCGAACACGCGCCATGGGCGCTGACGCAGTTCGGTTTCCGCGCTGTCATCAGCACCTCATTTGCCGATATCTTCAAACAGAACTCCCTGAAGAATTCGCTGCTGCCGATCGTGGTGCCGCGCGATATCCACGCCGCATTGTTCGAGCTCGTCTCCAGCGATCCCGCAGCCACCATCCGCGTGGACCTGGCGGCGCAAAAGATCGTGTTGCCCGACGGCCGTGAAGTCGAGTTTCCAGTGGACGCGTTTGCTAAGCACTGTCTGCTGGAAGGCGTGGACGAACTCGGATTCATCCTGCAACAGGAGCCGGCCATCGTACGGTACGAAGCGCAGCGGGTGAGTTCACTCGATACGCGTGCCGGCTAATCGCCGGCTTCGGTGGTTTCCACGTTTTACACGGAAAGGGGAGCCATGATCATCGTTCATGTTTTCGCCCACGTGAAGCCGGAGCACGTCCGCGCGTTCCGTGAGGCTACGGCGGAGAATGCCCGGAATAGTGTTCAGGAACCGGGAGTGGCCCGGTTCGACGTCATTCAGGAGAAGGACAACCCAACGCGGTTCATGCTGGCGGAAGTGTACCGGACTCCTGAAGCGCGCGCGCAGCATAAAGAGACACGGCATTACCAGGTGTGGCGCGATACGGTCGCGCCTATGATGGCCGAACCGCGAACCAGCATCGAATACTCCAACGTCTTTCCGTCCGACCAGGACTGGTAAGCCGATGTCTTTCGAGTTTGCGACTGCCTCCCGCATCGTGTTCGGGCGCGGCGCGGCCCGCGAGATCATGCCGGCGGCGCGCCGCATGGGCGCCCGAACCCTGGTTGTCACCGGGAGGCATCCGGAGCGCGCCGGCTGGCTCCTGACTTCTTTGAAGGCTGCGGGCCTGGAGCCGGCGGTCTTCCCGGTCGATGGCGAGCCCACGATCGATTCGGTTCGCAACGGTGTCGAACTTGCGCGGGAGCGCGCTTGCGACGTCATCATCAGTCTTGGCGGCGGCAGCGCGATCGATGCGGGCAAAGGCATCGCCGCGCTTCTGGCGAATGGCGGTGATCCGCTCGATTACCTGGAAGTGGTTGGAAAAGGCCAGGCCTTGGAGAAACCGTCCGCGCCGTTCATCGCCGCGCCGACGACGGCGGGCACCGGGTCCGAAGTAACCAGGAACGCTGTACTGGCCTCACCGCCGGACAAGGTGAAGGCCAGTTTGCGAAGCCCCTTCATGCTGCCGGAACTCGCCGTGGTCGATCCCGAATTGACCGTGGATGTACCTCCCGATGTCACGACCTTCACCGGCCTGGATGCATTGACACAGGTGATTGAACCCTACGTCTCGGCACGGCGAAACGCCATGACGGATCTGTTCTGTCTGGAAGGCATGCGCCGCGTGAGCCGCTCGCTCGGCCGCGCCTATGACGATGGCGCCTCGATCGAAGCGAGGGAGGACATGGCTTTTGCCAGCCTCATGGGCGGGTTGTCGCTGGCTAACGCGGGGCTCGGTGTCGTACACGGTTTTGCCGCGCCTATCGGCGGAATGTTCGACGCCCCTCACGGAGCAGTTTGCGCCGCCCTGTTGCCGCACGGCATAACGGCAAACATCCGGGCGTTAAGCGACCGCGCCGAAGATCGGGAAGTGCTGGATCGCTATCAAACGGTGGCACGCATCCTGACCGGAGATGCGGGCGCCTCGGCCGAAGATGGCGCGGCTTGGGTTCGGGAGCTTTGCCGCCGTTTGCGCATTCCCGGACTCGCGGCCTACGGAGTCGACGCTGCCGCGATCCCCGTCCTGGTGGAAAAGGCTTCCGGCGCAAGTAGCATGAAGGCGAATCCGCTGGTCCTGACGCGCGAGGAATTGACAGACACCCTCGAGCGGGCGCTTTAATTTCCGGAAGGCGACTGCCCGCGCGGCACGGGCTTGCCGTAAATCTCGATCCAATCCACGCGTGTGCAGGAGATGCTGCCGCCGCCCGTCATCAGATCGGTCCAGCCAATCTCGTCCACGCGGCTCAGATCGGGATTGTCTACCCAGGCTCCTTCAATGATTTTGTCGATGTCCAATCTGCGCCAGCGGATATCCTGGATATTGAATTCGCGCTCGCGCCAGTCGAGAGAGGGACCGTCATAGGCATCGCTCACCAGCCACGTGCCGTTCGCAAGTTTCAGGATGATGCGGGCGCCGCGAAAACCGGCCTGCTTGCTGCGCCATTTCAGTTTCGATTGCCCGCGAAGGTCGACGTAGGACGTCTTGTGCTTCAGAGCAATCGCACAATTGCCCACGCACTCGCCTGTCCAGATGTAAAAGGGATCGTCGGCCGGTTTGTCGTGATTACTCTTCTTAATGCCTTCTTTGCCGGGGCCGTAGAGCGTGAAGGTCAGATTCGAATTGGCCAGGTGGTCCAGCGTGACGGGCTTTGCGGGTGGCGTCTCTTTCCAGTCCTCCCGAAAAAACAGGCCCGGGCGGTCCTGAGCCGCGGCGGCCAGTGTGAAGAATAAGAATGAACTCAATAACAGCTTGAACATGATGCTTCCTTGTCTATCTTAATGATTATCCCAGCTACGCATTCTGTGCGGCGCTGGTCCCCCGCTGGCCCGGCATGGCGGCCCAGAACACCAGGTACACAATGAACCCGGCGCCGGTAAAGATGGCCACGATCAGCCACACGATTCGGACGAGCGTCACGTCCACGCCGAGATAATGCCCCACACCGGCGCACACTCCTCCGATTTTCTTTTCATCGAGAGGCCGGACGAGATGTCGCTCCGTTGGAGTCCAGGGCGTTGAACCGGCCGGGGTGTCGAGAGGTTGAACCGGCATCCCGCAACGCGTGCAGAAACATTGGCCCTCTTCGAGCTTCGATCCGCATCGCGTGCAGTACATTCCGAAACGAGCCTATCGCAGTCGCCGGGGAGGGTGCAAACGGGGTGTTGGTAGCGGCCCTGAGTCGCGCGCGTCAGCATGCCTGATCCGGAACTTGCGTTTAAACCGTTATCGGGAACAAGCTGTTTCTGCGTGGAACACGATGACGTTGGCACCTGCATGTAGATTCGTTTGACCAATCTGAATGTGGGAAGCAGACGGCGCCTGGGAAAATGAGACTCCAGTCGCCGCCACCAATCCTGCTGGAGAGATCGCGAGACCCTCGAGCAGATTTCGTTCCTTGTTACCGAAGTAACTTGCGAAACAGAGCTTTGTCAGGTCCGCAGAAAAGGCGGCAACGAAGCCATCCCCGTTGCCGCTGCCGAATCGTGGCTGCCCGGCATTTCTGGTGGGCAAATCGTCAGAATAAGTGATTCCAGCCAACCAGATATTCCCGTGCCGATCCACTTTGATATCGCCGCCGTCGTACCCGCTCTCATCGTCATTCGAGCCTCCGAAATAGGTTGACCGAATCTCTCGTCCATGCCGCATGCCAATAGACGCTATGAACGCATCCCTCTTGCCACGGTTGCGCGGTTGATAGGATGCGCTTACACCCGGCAGATCCACCGAGTTGGTGATGCCGGCCATCACCGGATTTCCCCTCATATCGAGTGCAATGCCCCATCCGCTGTCCTCGCCGCTCCCACCGAAGAACGTCGAGGATGTCATTTCCAGCGACGGGAGGGCGAGCCTGGTCAGGAACAAATCACTAGGCCCGGCAAGCGCATTTTGCACCGGATCTTTTACCGGAAAATCCGGAGAGGTGGTCGAGCCGACAGCGTAGATGCCCCCCGCTCGATCGAGTACGATTCCGGTTAGCTTCTCTCCTTTTCGACCGCCAAAGATCTCGCATGAGATGGCATGCTCGACCGCTCGGAACCAACACACGAAAGCATCATCCTCCGTGGTAAGCCTATTGTTGCCCTGTGCTGGAAAATCACTCGACGAGGTTACGCCTCCAAGATAAACGTTGCCCCGCTCGTCAAGATCCAACCCATTACCGAGGTCGTCGCGCGCCCCACCGATCAACGTGGCATATACGATTTCGCCGCCCGGCGCGACCTTGACCAGAAACGCATCGCTCCCGCCGGCTAACTTCGGCTGCAATGCGTCCTTGGTAGTTGGGAAATCCGGCGACTTCGTCAACCCGGTCGTATAGGCGTAGCCATTCTTGTCGACTTTGATTCGGAGAGCTGCGTCGAACGAACGGCCGCCAAATCGAGTGGCAAAGACGAGCTTTCCGGTGCGCGGATTCAGCCGGAGCACATATGCATCCATTTCATCCGCGGCCTTCGCACCACGCACGTCAATCGGAAGGCGGTCGTAGGGCGAGTGGCAAGCGAGATAGATGTCTTCATCAGGACCGAAGGCCACATCGTCGCAGTCCGCGATTTCCGGTCGATGAACCTGTAAAGGAGCACGCTGGCTCTTGAGGGTGGCCACCGTTGCGCAACAAACGGTCAATAGCCAAACGAGTGATCTCATGTTGGTCAGTCTCCGGCCCTGGCCATCCACCATACTCCCCGCCACAATTGCCTTCTAATGCCGCTGGTAATGCCCTATGTACTCCGCCTGCGCCAGGGTGTGCCGTTGTAAGGCCCGGTCGAGGTCTGCGCGGCGGGCGCCGTCGGGGATTCCCAACGAATCCGTGTCCATCGCATACAACCGGAAGAAGTAGCGATGCGGATCGTGCCCTTTCGGAGGACAGGGGCCGCCGTAGCCCTGCTTTCCAAAGTCGTTGATTCCATCGCGGCCAAGCTGGCCTGGTTTGAAGCCCTGAGCGAGCGAATGGATATTTGCCGGGATATCGTACAGCAGCCAGTGATTCCAGGTGCCGCGGGGAGCGTCGGGATCGTCGACGATAAGGGCGACCCCCAATAAGCGTTAACTTAAAATTTGACTTCACTGAACGCCTGTGAGATGTTTGAGGCGTGAATGCTTCCAGCGAAGATCTGGCAGTCGAAAATTGGGAGGTCCTTCGGACATTTCTGCCCAAGGGCTGGGAGGAAATGGCTCGCAAGAGCGGAGCACTCAG
>DASTMK010000061.1:0-9461 GCA_035714225.1 Bryobacteraceae bacterium
GTCCATCGATAAGGTGAGCCGCGTTTTCCCAACGAACTACGTGGACATCGTGGAGGCGAGCAGCATTGGCCTGCCGGGAAACACGCTGATTCGCACCGACAGGAACAACTTCGCGCCCCGATTAGGCCTTGCGTGGCGCCCATTGGGCCCGAACACGGTGGTGCGCGGCGGCTTCGGCGTCTACTTCGACGTCGTTCCGCGCATGTTGACCATGGCGGGCGTGCCGTTCCTGCTGAACGAGGCGCCCTTCAACAACCCCGCCGACAACCCGGTAGTCGTTCTGCCGAACGTCTTCCCGTCCGCGGGCGCCGCCGGGCCTTCTTCGGTGTCTCTGCCCGCCGCCGTAAATCCGGATCTGAAGATTCCGTACAGCATGCAGTACAACCTGACCGTGGAACACTCCCGCTGGAACACCGGATTCCGCGCGTCGTATATCGGGACGAACACCCGGCAGGGCGATTACTCGTACAACTACAATTCGCCAGTGCCCGATGCCAGGCTCTTTACGGAGAAGCCGCGTCCGTTCCCGCAGTACCCGGCCATCACCTACTTCACCAACGGCGCCGGACATCAGTTCCACAGCTTTACCGCCGAGGTGGAGCGGCGTATGGCTCGCGGCCTGCAGTTCCAGAGTTCCTGGGTCTGGGCGCGCGACATCGGCGACCTCGAGCGGGGCCAATCGCTCGAGAACCCCTTCGATCGGGAACGCGAACGCAGCGTGTGGCCCGACATACCGACGCACCGTTTCACTACGAACTGGATTTACGAACTGCCCTTCGGTAAAGGGCGTCCGTTTCTGGGCGCGGCCAACCGTGCCGTTAACGCAATCGTCGGCGGGTGGGATCTCAGCGGCATCTACAGCTACTATTCCGGTCAGTTCCTGACGCCGCTGTGGACCGGACCCGATCCCACGGGGACCGCTTTTACCACAAGCGGACGTGCGGTAGTCACGATTCGGCCCGACCACCTTCAGGATGCCAATTTATCGGGAGATCAGCGCTCGATTAATCGCTGGTTCGACCCGGCCGCCTTCGGCGCTCCGCCCATCGGCCGTTTCGGAAACGCCGCCAAAGGCGTAATCAAGGGGCCGTGGGTGAACATCTGGCACATGGGCCTGTTCAAGTCGTTCATGTTCACCGAGCGCGCCCGCCTGCGCTGGGAACTGACGGCGACCAACATCTTCAACCACCCCAACTACAGCAACCCCGCGACCAATATCTCTCAAGCGGGAGCCGTCGGGGTGATTTCCGGAGTGGGCGGCGTCAACGGAGCCTCCACGGGTGACCAACCCTTCGCACGCTCTTTCCGCATGGGCATCCGCTTCGAGTGGTAGCCCGCTCGTAGCGTGGAGAAGCCGGTGTTGTTTCCGGCTTCTCCATTATGAAAAAGATATAATTAAAGATGAGGGAGTGAAGGGAACGCATGGTTTTCGATCCAATGTACCTGTTGTTTATCCTGCCTGGGTTGGCTCTGTCGTTGTGGGCCAGCTTCCGCACGAAGTCTGCCTTTAATAAGTACTCGCAGATACGGTCCGCGCGCGGGATGACGGGAGCGCAGGCTGCACAACTCCTGCTGGATGGCGCCGGAATCCGCGACGTCGGCATCAAAGTCTCGCACGGGTTGCTGTCGGACCACTACAACCCGGTCAACAAGACCCTGAACCTGTCCGAAGAGGTATACGGCTCCACATCTGTGGCGGCTATCGGAGTCGCTTGCCATGAAGCCGGGCACGCTATTCAGCACGCTGTGCATTACAAACCCATGTGGCTCCGCTCGGCCCTGGTCCCCACCGCGAACATCGGGTCATCCATCGGGTACTTCGTGATGCTGCTGGGCCTCATGTTTGCTTCCACGAACATGGTGCTGGTGGGCGCCATCCTGTTTTCCATGGTTCTGCTGTTCCAGGTCGTGACTCTGCCGGTGGAATTCGACGCGTCGAACCGGGCAAAGCGCCTGGTGCTGGAACAGGGAATTGTGACAGCGCAGGAGCGCCAGGGGATCGATAAGGTTCTAAATGCCGCCGCGCTCACTTATATCGCCGCGGCCGTGAGCACGCTGCTCACGCTACTTTACTTCCTGATGCGCGCGGGTCTGCTGGGCGGCCGCCGCAGCGATTAGTCGTTAGCAATTTCCGCTTGCTGACGCGCGCGGCTCCGTTCCGTAACTTCAGTCCGATACCGGCCAGCCCGGCGCCGAGAAGAGCCAGAGTGCCTGGTTCCGGCACGGGAGTTGGAGCGATCGGGAATTGGCGTAGCGTGAACCGGTTGAAGCCATTCGGATTCAGTCCGCTCACTCCATCGGGCACATCGATTGCGAAGCTAAAGGTGGTTGTGCCGAACAAAGGCACAACAGCTCCGCTCCAGATGAGAGTGGTCGGCTGATGATCGAGCGAGGAGAATCGCGACGACACCGGAGCCGGGTCCCCGTCCGGCGTATCGAAATCGAGCGAGCCCAGGGAACTAACTGGTGCGAAATTCGTTCCCAGACCAAACCCAAGGACGAACTGGAACCCCGTCCAGGTTTGCCCTGAGTTGTTGAGGAGAGACTGCGTCACTGTATATTCGGTCGTCCCACCGGAGTCGGAAACCACATATTCCACATCCAGCGTGCCGAATGAATTGAAGAAAATGTTGTACGAAATTGCATTCGAGCTGGCTACAGATATGTTGTCATTGTTCGGAGCGGGGGTGAGTCCAACGGGGCCGATGCTGCCCGTGGAACCGCTGGGAATAGACGTGGAGCCGAAAGCGGTGATCGTTCCCGCCGCCAATTCCGTTCCGGACATCAGGAGCAGCGCGGCACAAAGCAGGTGCGATGCGATGTTGTTCATGAGGAGTTGCCCAGGAGGGACAGTATATATAATTTTGCGGACGCTGTCCGTCCGATGGTAAATGTATAGGTATCACGCCGGTTGTGTAGTAGCGCCACGCAGGAAACTCCTAGTATGGAAGAAGTGTCCGCCATACCCATGATTGAGGCCGTCGGCCTCAACAAGATCTACGGAAATTTCGCAGCCATCAAAGATGTGACCTTCGCGGTTCCTAAAGGCCAGGTCGCCGCGTTTCTCGGACCCAACGGGGCGGGGAAATCCACGACGATGAAAATTCTCACGGGATATCTGTCGCCCACGTCCGGACAGGCGCGTATCGCCGGTATCGACGTCACTACGGACCGGATCCGGGCGGCGGAACGGTTAGGCTATCTGCCCGAGAACGGACCGCTATATCCCGATATGACGCCCCTCGGATTGCTGAAGTTCTTCGGGCGCGCCAGAGGACTCGCCGGAGCGCGGCTCCGGTCCCGAATCGAACACGTTGTCGAACGCTGCGCGCTGGGCGCCGTTCTCGAAAAGAACATCCGCAAATTATCGAAGGGCTACCGGCAGCGGGTCGGCATGGCACAGGTGCTACTCCACGAGCCGGACGTACTCATCATGGATGAGCCGACCAGCGGGCTCGATCCCAACCAGATACGCGAAGTACGCAAGACCATTCGGGAGCTGGGCAGCGAGAAAACGGTCCTTCTCTCCACCCACATCCTGCAGGAAGTGGATGCGATGGCGGATCGCGTCATCCTGGTGAGCCGGGGAAGAATCGTCTTCGACGGTACGCCTGCCGCGATGCAAACCGGTTACGCTTCGCTCGAGGATGCCTTTTACGCACTGACGGAAGCAGCCGGGAAGGAGGACGGAACGTGCGTAGCCGCGGGCGCGTAATTCGAGCCATCGCCGTACGGGAACTGGATGGCTATTTCAGCACCCCGACAGGCTATGTCTTCATTACGCTGTTCGTTTTTCTGAGCGGCATGGCCGCTTTCTGGCAGGAGCGCTTTTTCGCCACAAATCTGGCCAATCTCGACCAACTGAACCGCGTGTTCCCTTACCTGCTGATGATGCTGGTACCGGCCATCAGCATGAGCCTCTGGTCGGAAGAGAAGAAGCAAGGGACAGACGAGCTGCTGCTGACACTGCCGGCGAGTAATCTCGAGATCGTATTAGGCAAATACTTTGCCGCGGTAGCGATTTACACCACCGCTTTGATCTTCTCTCTCAGTCACGTGGTGGTGTTGTCCTGGCTTGGAAACCCCGACCCGGGACTGATGGCGTCCACTTACCTCGGTTACTGGCTCATGGGCATTGCTTTGCTCTCGCTGGGCATGCTGGCTTCCCAGCTTACCGACAACCTGACGGTGGCTTTCATCCTCGGCGTGGTGCTCTGCGCCTTTCCTGTGTTGCTCAACCACGCGGGAGTCATCCTGTCGGGGGATATGCAAAGAGTCGCCGAACGCCTCTCGGTGCCTGAGCAGTTCCGCGATCTTTCCAACGGGGTGATCACCATCACTCCTCTGGTTTATTTCGGTGCGTTTGCTGTGGCCGGGCTGTATCTCAACGTTGCGCTGCTCGGGCGAAGGCGCTGGCCCACAGGCCCGAAATCACCCTTCATGCGGCTGCACGTTCTGGCTCGCGCCGTCTCTCTCATGGCCATCGTGGCGGGTGTGACTTTGCTGGCCGGCGGTGTGCGCTTCCGCGTGGACGCCACCGCGGAACAGATTCATTCGCTATCGGATCAGACGCGCGCGCTCCTGAATGGCATCGACGCCTCGCAGCCCGTCTTCATTCACGCTTTCATCAGCCCCGATGTACCCCGCGGCTATGTGGACGCGCGAACGAACCTGGTTGCCATGCTGCGGGAATTTGGCGCCGTCGGCCGGAACAGGGTTCACACGCGGATCGTGCAGACGGTGAAGTATTCTCCGGAGGCGCGCGAGGCGCAGGAGCGATATAACATCCGGCCCTACCGCGTTCCGGTTACCGAAGAGAGCGCCCGCGTGATGAATGAAATTTTCCTGGGTGTTGCCTTCACCTGCGGCTCCGAGGAGTTCGTGATTCCCTTCTTCGACAAGGGACTGCCGGTGGAATACGAGCTGATGCGGTCGATTCGTGTCGTATCGCGCGCGGACCGCAAAAAGGTCGGGGTGCTGGACACACAGGCCAGGCTCTTCGGTGGTTTTGATTTTCAGAAGCGCGCGCAAAACCAGGAATGGTCCATTGTTCAGGAATTGCGTAAGCAATATGAGGTGGTGCAGGTCTCTCCGGATGCGGATTACCCCGAAGGTCTGGATGCGCTGGTCGCCGCCTTGCCCAATACTCTTACGCAGCCGCAACTGGACCGGTTGACCGCGTATATAAAGGAGGGCAAGCCGGCACTGATCCTGATCGATCCCATGCCGGCCTTCAACCTGGAGCTGGCGCCACAGGATATCGCATCCTCGGAGCCGTTTGGCGCTCCGCCTTCCTCGCCGCGTGCGAACCTGCGGCCGCTGCTCCAAGCCCTCGGAATCGAGTGGCAAACGAACCGCATCGCATGGGACGGCCACAATCCGCATCCGCAACTGAAAACGCTTCCCAAGGAGTTTGTTTTTGTTGGCAAGGGCTTCAACCAGAAAGAACCGGTCAGCGCGGGATTGCAGGAGATGGTGCTTCTGTATCCCGGGTTGCTGAAACCTGCTGGCGCCGGCGAGTTCATCCCGTTGCTTGAAACCAGCGAAGATGCCGGAACCGTGCGCTGGGAGAATCTGGTCCAACAATCGATGTTCGGTGTCAGTATGAATCCCGATCCTCCCCGCGCTCCGGAGCAGAAGCCGGGAGTGCTGGCGGCCAGAATCGGAAAACCGGCCAATGCAATTGTCGTGGCGGATGTCGACCTGATCGGCGAGCAGTTTTTCGAACTGCGCCGCCGCGGCGTCGAGAACCTGAACTTCGACAACGTTACTTTCATTTTGAACGCGGTGGACCAACTTGCGGGCGACCAGTCGTTCATTGCGCTTCGCAAGCGTCGTCCGAAACACCGCACGCTCGAAGCGGTGGAGGCACGTACCCGCACGTATGAAGCGCAGCGGCTGCGCGAAACGGAAATGGCCGAAGCGACCGCGGAACAGCGCCTGAAGGAAGCGCAGGCGCGCCTGGACCGGGCCGTACGCGAGATCGAACAGCGGCCCGACCTCGACGAGCGCACCAAGCAGATCATGATCTCCAACGTGCAGTCGGTGGAGAACCGCAGGCTCACCGTGGCGCGCGCGAACATCGACGACGAAAAGCAGCGCCAGATCGAGAACAGCCGCGCCGATATGGAAAACTCCATCCGGGGTATTCAGAACACCATCAAGCTGCTAGCCGTGGCGCTGCCGCCGATTCCTGCGTTCCTTGTCTTTGTGTTGGTGACCATCCGCAAATTGCGCCTGGAGCGGATGGGAGTGCCGGTGGACCGCCTGGCGGAGGAGCGGGCCTAATGCGGGAAACTCTCAAGACAGCGGCCTTCGCGGGTGCCGCCCTGGTTCTTGTGCTGGCGGCGGGAATCGTTGAACCGGACACGGTAACGCCGAAGATTCTGGACGATCAGGGCGAGGCGTTCTATCCCAAGTTCACCGATCCCAAAGCGCCCAAGACTATCGAAGTGATCGATTACGATGAGGAGACCGCGACGGCGCGTCCGCTGAAGGTGCAGTTTGAAAAGGGCAGATGGGTCATCGCGTCCCATCACAACTACCCCGTCGATGCGGGCGACCGTCTTGCCAAAACCGCGGGCGCGCTCGTCGATCTGCGCAAAGATGTCGTCCGTTCCGATTCTCCGCAGGACCACGGGGAACTGGGTGTCGTCGATCCGCTCGATCAAAAAGTCGCTGCGCTCACCGGCCGCGGCAAGCGCGTTACGCTGCGCGATGAGCATGGAGAGGTGTTGGCGGACTATGTTCTTGGCAAGCCGGTGGAGGGCAAGGAAGGATTCCGCTACGTTCGTGTGCCGGGCGAAAAACGCACCTATGCCGTCAAGACTGCCGCCGATCCGTCCGCGCGCTTCGCCGATTGGGTAGATCCCAACCTGCTTCGCATCGCCGCGTCTTCCATCCGTAAGGTGACGGTTCACAGCTATACCATCGACGAGATGATCGGCCGTTTAGTAAATGCGGTGTCCATTGTCCTCACCAGGGAGGACGGCCAGTGGAGGGCATCCGGAGACGCCAATCCTTCGAAACAGGTCATCAACGAAATGGTTTCGACTTTGGACGGCCTGAGAGTGGTGGATGTCCGGCCGAAGCCGCCGTCGCTGGCCCAGGATCTGCGGAAGGGGCAACTGCAATTGTCGCTCGAAACCGCCGTTTCCCTGCGGCAGCGCGGTTTCCTGCTATCTCCCTCAGGCCGCATCCTGGCTAACGACGGAGAGATGGCCGTGGAGACCAGCGACGGGCTGGTCTACACGCTGCGCTTCGGCGAAGTGGCGACCGGAGGCCCGGATTCGCGTTCCGCGGCCGGCGCCATGGAGAACCGGCATCTTTTCGTCACGGCGCACTACAAACCGCAATCGCCGGAGGCCGATACCGCCGCCGGCGAGCGGCGTGCGCGCAGTTTAAATGAGCGGTTTGCGGACTGGTATTTCATCATCCGCGGCCAGGATGTTCAGAAACTGAAAATGCAGAAGGCCACGCTCGTTAGCGGCGCGGCCCAGCCGAAACCGGAACTGTAGCCCGCCGGGGTTTATTTCAACGGCAGAAACTTCACGCAGACGGGCCTGCCCACTTCCTCGACTTGTCCCGTCGGCGTAAGCTTACCCGTCTTGCTGTCGATCCGGAAGACGACCAGGTTGTTGCCATCCTGATTGGCGGCGATCAGGTACGAGCCGGTCGGATCGATGCCGAAATTTCTTGGGAACTTACCCTGTGTCGGGACATACTCGATCGGGCTCAGCGTGCCTTTCGACGGGTCTACCGAGAATACGGCGATGCTGTCGTGGCCGCGGTTGGAGCCATACAGGAACCTGCCGTTCGGGTGCACTTGGACTTCGGCGGTGTAGCTGGTTCCGGAGAAGTCCTTCGGCAAGGTGGTGATCGTTTGTATTTCGGTGAGCGTTCCTTTCTTGCCATCCCACAAAAACGCCGTCACCGTATTACCCATTTCATTGATGACGTAGCCGAAGCGGCCCTTCGGATGAAACGCGAAATGCCTCGGTCCCGCGCCCGGCGCCACCTCCGCATAGGGAGGATCGTTGGGCTCGATCAAACCCTTCTTTGGATCGAAGCGGTAAACCAGCACATCGTCGAGACCGAGGTCCGCCACGATGGCGTAGCGGTTATTCGCATCCATGTTGACGGAATGAGCATGCGGCCCTTTCTGGCGTCTCGGTTCCGCGCCCGTTCCACTATGCTGTATGAACGACGAGGCCTCTTCGAGCGAACCGTCCTGCTTCACCGGCAGCACGGCTGTACTTCCGCTGCCATAGTTCACCACCAGAACATTCCTGCCGGTCTTGTCCACCACCAGGTGGCAGGGTCCGCCACCTTTCGACGACACGGTATTCAGCGGCTTCAATTTGCCTGTGGACTTATCGATCTCAAACGCGCTGACGCTTCCTTCTTTCCCGGACTCCCTCACGGAGTAAAGGTACCGCTGGTTGGGATGAATCGCGAGAAACGAAGGGCTGGGAATTTCAGCCGCCAATCCGGCGGGCGTCAGTTTGCCCGACGAGGAATCGAACCGGTAGACATAGATCCCCCGGCTTCCCTCGCCTCCCTTTCCGGTATAGGTGCCGATGTAAACCAGGTAATCGTCATTTGTGTTCTGAGGAGCAGCGGAGAGCATGGTTGTAAAGGGTAGAACCAACCCGGCCAGCAACAACGGGAGCCGCACTAGTTTCATGGCTACATGAAACCGCATAGTGCGTCCCGGGCGCAAGTCCATCTCCGATCCATACCGGCAGGCATCTCAACCGGGCCGCTCAGTAACCGAGCCGCGCGCGCAAGCAAGCGGTCTTTTAGATCTGCGGTTCCTGCTGTAGCTCGATCGGCACGCAAGCCGCTGTTTCGAGCACCCGGAACGTAAAGGATTCGGTAAAGTACAACTCGACCTGATCTTTGTCGTGCGCCGCGTAGCCGATCGAGATATCCTGGCCGATGGTCAGCTCGAAATCGCCGCCACGTCCGGAGAGGAGCACTCCGCCGCTCAACGCGGGGCTGCGATGAATCCGGCCCTCTACCAGGTTCTCCACCACTTTGTAAATCGGGTATCCTTCGTCGATCGCCTGCATCAGCGTGAAGAATGCGGCTTCGCCCAGCACGAGGTGGAACGGCCCGCCGATGCCCGCTTCCTGAAGCAGTTTGAGCCCGCTCGCCACCGCATGCGGCAGGGATTCGAGGCCTCCCTGCAACCGGATCGGCTCATGCGAGCAGCTTGGAATGATGCCTTTGATGGGAGTATCGGGAATACCGTTGAAGATCGCCTGTTCCTCGAATAGCGCCGTCTGCCTGGCTGCTTTCTCCAGGTCATTGAAATCCGGATCTTTCACCCCGCGCGTGATGCTGTCCAGCTCCATTTGGTTCAGGTGGAAGGGTACCCGCACCTCCATCAGCGGCAGCACCAGGCGCGTCCCCCAGTGCACACCGGGAATCGGCTGGTTTGCCGCAATGTCCAGTCT
>DASTMK010000062.1:0-3090 GCA_035714225.1 Bryobacteraceae bacterium
ATCTTCGTCTATCGCCTGCGGTCGACGATCAAGACGGCCACACACGACGTCCGGCGCCGTCAAAGCGAACTCGTCTCCATTGTGCAGGAGGGGCTGGGCGCCATCCGCGTAGTGAAAGCGTTCGCACAGGGCGCTTTCGAGCGCGAGCGGTTGAGCGCCAAGAGCCTGGAAAGTGTCGAGGCGGCGCTCTACGCGCGGCGAGTCCGCTCCGTACTCGGCCCCGTGGCCACCGGACTGGTGGCGCTCGGTACAGCGGCCGTGCTCTGGTTCGGCGCGCGGCTCGTGCTGGAAGATGCCATGACGGCCGGTGCCCTGGTCGTCTTCCTGACGTATCTCGGCAAGCTTTTCAAGCCGATTCAGGATCTCGCGCGCGCCAGTACGAACATCGCGCAAGCGGCGGTGGGCCTCGATCGGGTCAAGGCCGTGCTCGACGCGGACGAACGCCTTCCTCGTTCACCGCACACGCGATCGCTCCAGACAGTAAAGGGCCGCGTCGAGTTCAGCCATGTCAACTTTGGCTATGATCCGGGCCGGCTCGTGCTGACCGATGTATCTTTCGCCGCGGAACCCGGCCAGATGATCGGGTTGGTGGGGCCGAGCGGCAGCGGGAAGTCGACACTCGTCAGCCTTCTTCCCCGCTTCTACGATCCGCTGTCAGGCAGCGTCATGATCGACGGTCACGACATTCGCGATTTCACGATCCGCTCCCTGCGCCGGCAGATCGCTTTCGTGTTGCAGGAGACGCAGTTGTTCTACGCTCCGGTCTGGCAGAACATCTCCTACGGGAAACCGGAAGCCACGCGGGATGAGATCATTCGAGCAGCGCAGCTCGCACAGGCTCATGATTTTATCGAAGCCTTACCCAATGGCTACGACACCCTGGTGGGACAAGGCGGGATGCCGTTATCGGGAGGGCAGCGCCAGCGGCTGGGGATCGCGCGGGCGATGGTGCGGGATGCAAGGATTGTGATCCTGGACGAGCCAACTTCCGGCCTCGATACCGGGTCCGAACGGCTTGTCTTTGAGGCCTTGCACAACCTGCTCCGGAACAGGACGACCTTTGTGATTGCACACCATCTGAACACGATCAGAAAGGCGGACTGTATTCTCGTGATGGACCAGGGGCGCATCGTCGAACGAGGTACGCACGAAGAACTCCTCGCGCTTGGCGGGCTCTATGCGCGGCTTCAGCAGATGGAAGGTCCCGTAGAAACGCAATCGCTGGAACCCTGATATGCAGGAAAAGTGATGAGAGGGTGGATTTGTTGTTGACAATCCTCTGCCGCCCGGAGAACAATTTATCCCAGTACTTCTACTACTCTCAGAGGGGAGAGAGCCATGGTCAGACTTGCTGGACGGCTCAGTGTCAGCGGTTTACTTCTGCTCGCTGCATGGGGAGGCGCGCAGACCACATCCACCGAAGTACTGGGAACCGTCGTCGACGCATCCGGCGCGGTAGTGCCCAAGGCAACAGTTACGCTGTTGCGCGTGGATACCGGCGAGAAGCGCCAAACGTTGACCGACGCATCGGGAAACTATTCCTTCCCGCTGATTGAAATTGGCGCATACCAGGTGACGGCCGAGGTCCCCGGCTTCAAGACACAGACAAAGACAGGCATCCACGTTGAGTTGCAGCAAAAGGCGCGTGTGAACTTCACGCTCGAGCTGGGAGCAACCAGCGAGCGGGTGGAGGTGGTGGCAAGCGGCGTGGAACTGAGGACAGACGACGCAGCGATCGGCGCCAGCATCGACCAGAAGCGGGTAGTTGAATTGCCGACACTAAACCGCAACTTTGCAAGCCTGCTGGTGCTCACGCCCGGTGTCCAGTATGGCAACCGCATGGGCGGCAACGTGCAGGCCACAGGTGCGTTCCCCTTCCCGGGCGCCGCCACTACGGTAAGCGCCAACGGACAGCGCGACGCCAACCAGCGCGTCACGATGGACGGCGTGGTTGCCACCGAACCCCTTGTTAACCAGGTGATGTTCAACCCGTCGATCGATGCGATCCAGGAAGTGAAGGTGCAGACCGCAACCTATTCGGCCGAGTACGGACAGAATAACGGCGCCAACGTGCAGATTGCATTAAAGAGCGGCACCAATGATTTTCACGGCACTTTCTATGACTTCCTGCGCAACGACCAGCTAGATGCCAGAGATTACTTCCTGAATTTTCAAGTTCCTTCCGGCACGCCCGAGCGTAGAAAGAATGCCCTGCGCCGCAACCAGTTCGGCACCTGGCTCGCAGGTCCAGTGCTGCTGCCCGGTTACCGGGGCCGCGACCGCACGTTCTGGAGTTTCAATTTTGAAGGAACGCGTGAAACGCAGGAGAGCGTGCAGCAGGCTTTCTGGTTTCCGGAAGCGTTCCGGAACGGCGATTTTTCGGCGCTGTTGACGCCGCTGATTCGAGACGGGCGGCCGGTGCGCGGGCCGATTGTCATTTTCGATCCGGTGACCGGAGAACCGTTCCGCGACTCGGCTGGACGCATCACGAATATCATTCCGGCCAGCCGCATCAATCGCAATGCGCAGAACTTCATCAATACCTACCTGCCTCTGCCGCAGTTCGTTCCGGAGGATATCCTGGACGTCAATGTAATCGGAACCGTGCCTTCTATTCTGGATCAGAATCAGTATTTCGCCCGGATCGACCACAATCTCTCCTCGAAAGACCGGATCTTCGGCCGCTATGCCACGCAGGTTTCGAGCTATGTGGCGCAGAGCCTCAACCCCAACTTCCCCACCAACTACAGTATTCGCGCCCACAATATCGCATCTCAGTATTTGCGCCTGTTCAGCCCCACTGTCCTGAATGAATTCCGTTTCGGATTCAACAAAACGGACCACGACCAGAGAAACCCGCGCACCTATACGAATTTCGACGCGGATTCGCTCGGCGTCGGACGGTTCCGCGTGGCAGTGGACAACAACCGGAAGTTCAATGAACTTGAAACAGGCATCCCCCCTACCGGCATCCTGCAAGGCGACGGTGCAGCCCGCGTTGACGAAAACGGCATTTACCAGATTTCCGACAATTTCTCTTTTATGCGCGGCAGCCACAGCTTCAAGACAGGGATCGAATATCAGCGATAC
>DASTMK010000063.1:0-4034 GCA_035714225.1 Bryobacteraceae bacterium
GCCTGAACGCCGTCACAGGCAACCAGGACGTCGTAGCCCCATTTCCGGAGCGTCGCCTCCAGGAGATGCCGCGAAATGATCGTATCCTCAGCGATTAACACGCGCATGACATATCTGCCAGCTCACCCAAAGTTCATATCGGCAGCGGGAACGGTTTCATAGCACAAGTTACAGATGGTGAAGTACTCGTCCGCGTAGTCTCTTAGGAGTAGTCGTCTCCCTGATGGCTAGATCCCCAAAACCAAGGCCGATGGAGAGCAATCAAGATCTCTGTACCGGTTTCTCCCCAGTTTGCGTCTCTTTATCAAGGGCGAGCTTACATTGCCTGCTTATTTTGTTCGCGGCATAGTACTCTCATCGGGGTGTGGGCCGGATTTTACTCTTCTGCACAGTGTTTCGCTTGCATGCAAGTTGTGAAGCAATTAAGATAAAAACGTATTTAACTTATAAGATCCTGCCGGGGGGAATTAGATGATTTACTCGCGTTCCGCGGAGTATGCGATCCGGGCGTTTATCCATCTCGCCGAGGTGCCGGACGGCAAGTACGCGATGGTGAAGAACATCGCGGAGCAGGCTGATATTCCCGCGCACTTCCTCGCCAAGATTCTTCAACAGTTGGCTCGCAAGGGTTTCCTGCGTTCGAGCAAAGGGCCTACTGGAGGATTTTGTCTGAGGATCCCTGCGGATGAAATCACCATGCTCCAGATTGTGGATGCCGTGGACGGGCTGACCGACTTTCACCGGTGTCCGGCGGGCATGGCCGAATGCAACGACCAGATGCCTTGCGGAATGCATGATACCTGGAAAGCCCTCCGTTCGCGTATCATGGAATATTTGGAGGGGACGACAATCGAGGAGTTGGCTCAGGCCTTGGATCAGAAGCGCCGGGCCGTCGAGAAGAGGACGAAGTCCAAGCGTCCATCCTCCAGAAAAGCTTAACCGGCATCGTTGCCTGGATTGACGGAGGAGGAGTGCTATGAACTCGGTATTGGTCCCGATGGTCGTCGAACAAACGTCCCGGGGCGAGCGGGCCTATGACATCTATTCCAGGCTGCTCAAAGAAAACATCATCTTTCTGGGCACCCCTATCGACGATAACGTCGCCAATCTGATCATCGCTCAACTACTGTTTTTGGCGGCGGAAGATTCCGAGCGGGACATCTCTCTGTACATCAACTCGCCTGGCGGCTCGATCACCGCCGGGCTGGCGATTTTGGACACCATGCGGCTCGTTGAGCCGGATATCGTCACTTACTGTGTCGGGCAAGCCGCCTCTATGGCGGCTGTGCTTCTCGCCTCCGGCGCCAAAGGTAAACGTTACAGCCTGCCTAACTCCCGCATTCTGATCCACCAGCCGTCCATGAGCGGACTAGCTGGGCAGGCTGCCGATATCGATATTTATGCGAGAGAGATTCTTCGCATGCGCGAATCGCTGAACCAGATTTTGGCGACGGCGACCGGACAACCGCTGGAAAAGTTGGCTCGCGATGTGGACCGCGACTATATCATGGAGCCGGAACAGGCGCTTGAGTACGGTATGATCGACCGTATTATCAGCACCCGCGAACTGGCCCCGGTCACGAAGTAGCGCTGAGCGGAATTCGCCAACGCCCGGCCCAGGCGGGCACATCGGATCACATGAGATTACTAGTTGTCGAGGACGAGAAACGAATCGCCGGGTTCCTGAGCCGCGGCCTGGAGAGTGCCGGCTACGCCGTCGATGTCGTGGGGGACGGAAAGTCCGCCATCGAGCATATACAGGGCACCGACTACGATCTGATCATCCTGGACCTGATGCTTCCGGATACGGATGGACTGAAGGTGTTGGAGCGAATCCGCAACCGGAAGGCCAGCCCTCCGGTGTTGATTCTGAGTGCCCGGGGTGGCGTGGACGATCGCGTGAAAGGTCTGGAGGTGGGCGCTGACGACTACCTCACCAAGCCTTTTGCCTTTGTCGAATTGTTGGCCAGGGTGCGGGCGCTGCTCCGCCGCGGCCAACCCTTGCCGGAACGGCTTCAGGTGGGCGACCTGGTGCTGGATTGCATCCGGCGCAGAGTCTCCCGCGCCGGTGAGACGATTGACCTGGCACCGAAGGAGTTCAGCATCCTCGAATACCTGATGCGGAACCGCGGGCGGCCGCTCAGCCGGACAATGATTGTCGAGCACGTCTGGGACATGGACTACGACGGGCTCACGAACATCGTTGACGTCTATATCCGCCATCTGCGAAGCAAAATTGACGACCGGTTTCCGTTGAAGCTGATTCACACCGTTCGCGGCATCGGCTATATGCTGGATTCCGCGGAGCAACCCGCCGAAAAGCCTGCCGGGCAATAAACGGCTTCGATGGCATTCGGATTCTTCAGAAGCCTTCGGTTCCGCCTGACCGCTATCTGTGTTGTCTTCTTCTCCCTGCTGCTGGTGGCGGCCGGATTCGTGTTCCGGGCCGTGCTCGAGGACATCCTCGGGACGCACGTCCGGGAGATTCTGGAGGAGGACTGGGGGCTGGTCAGGGCCTACTTACGCATTGAGCGCGGAAAAGTCCAGTGGGTGTATGATCGGGCCGACCCGGACGAAAATTACACCGTTGAACGGCTCCGGCGCGTCTACCTGCTAACCGACGAAAAAGGCGTTGTCCAGCAGGTCTCAACTGTTTATCAGTCGCTGGGGATCGAGTCTCCCGCCCAGATCCGGCAGGCAATTCAATCGCGGGAGTCCATCGTACGCTTGCGCAAGACTGCCGGCGGAACACCCTTTCTCGTCCGGTCCGGAGTTTTGTGGGACGAGCGGAGGAAGCCCTACTACCTGGCGATCGGCCGCTCCCTGGAAGAGCGCCAGAGCACACTCCGTCAGTTTACACTGCGGTTTTTCTCCATTTTCCCCGGCCTCCTCCTGGTGGGCGCCGTCCTCGGGTGGTTGATCACGGGCCGGGCCCTCCGTCCTGTGAACCGGTTGGCGGATACCGCCCAACGGATCTCCGCATCCAGCCTCGATGTGAGGATTCCTCCGCGCGGAGCCGGCGATGAGTTGGACCGGCTCATCGAAGCATTCAACCGCATGATGGAGCGGATTTCGGCATCGTTCCAGCAGATCAGGCAGTTCTCCACCGACGTATCGCACGAGCTTCGTACCCCGATCACTGCCATTCGGGGTCAGTTGGAGGTGGCGCTTTTCGCCGCGCAGAATGTCGATCAATACCGGGAAGCCATAGGTAACGCGATGGAAGATATCGAACGGCTGGGCCAAATCGTTAAATCGCTGCTGCTGCTCTCACAGGCCGAATCCGGCCAGTTGACGCTCGAAAAGGTGAGGACCGATCTGGCGGCTTCGATCCGGAATCTGCTGGAGCAGTTTGAAATTCCCGCCGGAGAGGCCGGCGTAAAGGTGGTAGCGGATTTGCCTCCCGTTTGTGCAGCGCAGGTGGACCGCGTTCAGTTTGACCGCCTCGTATCGAACCTGGTGTCGAACGCGATCAAGTATACACCCCGCGGCGGCACCGTTGAAATCCATCTGCGTTACAGCCCGGAAAATGTCGTGTTGGAGGTCCGGGACACCGGGCAGGGGATTCCCAAAGCCGACATCCCGCGCATTTTCGAGCGGTTCTACAGGGTGCGCGCCGCAGATTCCAAGCAGGAGGAGGATTCCAATCAGGAGGGCCTGGGCCTTGGGCTCAGTTTTGTAGCCTGGATTGTCAAGGCTCACAACGGACGTATTGATGTGGAAAGTACTGTCGGCGAAGGGACCCGGTTTATAGTGCAACTTCCAACCTGGGCGGACTCCGGCGGCGCGAACCGTGAACTTCGAGCTTCGGAAAGCCCGCACGACAGTGATAAGCTTACGTTGAAAAACAAATGAGCCTTGAAATCGAGCAACGCGAAAAAGAAGGTATCACTATTCTGGATATCAAGGGCCGGCTCACGGTCGGTGAAACTGCCAGCCAGTTGCGTGAAAAACTGAAAAGCATGGCGGCGTCGGGCGTACGGAGCGTGGTGCTCAACATGAAAGACGTGGATTACATCGACAGTACCGGGTTG
>DASTMK010000064.1:0-1897 GCA_035714225.1 Bryobacteraceae bacterium
GGAGGTGGAGTTGCGGCTGCAGGCGGAGTTGCGGGCGACACGAGAGGCGAGGTATTCGACCCTTCAACTGGATAGCGTTGCATCACGGCATCGAAAAACTCGCCGTTCTGCACAAAACGAGGGTCCCGATGGAGCGTCAGGTAGTCATCCAGTTCCGCGCTGAGCGAGCGCTTGGGATCACTAAACTGCGGATCCGCGGCCAGATTCTTGAGCTGATACGGATCTTCTGAAATCAGATACAACTCCTCCGCGGGCCTCTTGCCGAAGGCCGCGTCAAAAAGCATGGGGTAAGAATCCTTCTTCTCAAAGAGTGCGGTCTTCGTAGGTCCGCCGTCGGTATCCCCATAGCCGCCAACCGGGTCACCCGCTGGCCAGGAGGGCCCGGGAATATCACCCACGGGATTCCGGTCTGGCGTGAAATTGCGGATATAGAGATACTCGCTGGTACGAATCGCTCGCGATGGGTAGCCAGCTCCATCGGGGCGGCTGCCCGGAAAATGCCGTTCAATGCCGTAAACCGCGAAGCGGCGCTTGGGGTCCACCTGGCCGGCCTGGCGCGTGTCGAGCACATACATCAGGCTCTCCCCGCTCATGGAACCCGGCACTCGCAATCCGGTCGCTTCGAGGATGGTGGGGGCGATGTCCCGGAAGCTGACAAAATCGTCCACCACCCGCCCACCGGGGATACGCGCGCTCCAGCGAACCGCCAGCGGCATGTGTGCCCCATAGTCGTAGAGGTTGCCCTTCGCCCGCGGGAATGCCATCCCGTTGTCCGACGTGGCGATGATCAGCGTATTCTGCATTTCGCCACGTTCGTCAAGCAAATTCAGAATCCGTGCGAGATGCCTATCGGCATGCTCAATCGCAAAGGCATAATCCGCGATATCCCTGCGGACCTCCGGCAGATCTGGAAGAAATCCAGGTACTTCTACGGATCGTGGATTCTTCCCATTGCGGGCTCCGATCCCGTCGTCGAATGGGCGATGCGGCTCCTGAAAGCCCACCCAAAAACAGAAGGGCGTATCCTCCGGACGTTCTTCGAGGAATGCCTTGAAGTTCTGAGTGTAGTCGATGCGACTGATGTGCTTGCCAGGAGGCGTCTCCGTCATCTCATTGAATTCACGCCCAGCGGGAGAGACGGTGCGTCCGGACACTTTCCAGTTTCCCGGTCCCCAGCCCTTGCCGGTATAGCCGACGTGATAGCCATATTCGGTGAGCATGTCGGTGTAAAGCGGAAGGTTTTCCGATGGCCACACGGTGTGGTTCATCGAAGCTTCCTTAAGCAGGAAGAAGTCTAAGCCGGCCAGCACGGAACCACGCGAAGGGCAACAGGAAGGCGACGATACAAACGCATTCTTGAACAGCACACCCTCTTTGGCGATTCTGTCGAAGGCGGGAGTTGAAACAAACTTCGAACCGTAGGCGCTTTCGTGCGGTTGCGATAGGTCGTCGGAAATCACAAAAAGCACGTTTGGACGGGGGTCCCGGTTCATTCCGCAGGAGCCCAGGGAAGCAATCACGGCGGGTGCGCTGAGGGTGGCTTGCAGAAAGCGTCGGCGGTTCATCGCCGCCTATCGTAACACCATTTCTGGCCGCGGAGCAGCCGCCAGGGGGCTCCCTGGCGCTCGCACGGCTTCCGGGTTCCGGCTCCCGGCTTCCAGCGTTAAGTTGGCAGCGCTTGCCTTCGGCGCGCTCGCTTGGATGTCCCTCTCCCCCGAAATTCCGAGTCGTTATTGAGCGTGCGTTCTCAGATTAACAAGCGCCCGTGTCTACGACAAACCGATCTATCGGACCGTAGAGGCCACCGGTATCGGTGTCCAGGATAAGAGCGCTGCGAGCCGCGCGGCCGGGTACTTCCCACAGAAAGCGGTTAGATCGTGATACGCCAAACTCATCA
>DASTMK010000065.1:0-22872 GCA_035714225.1 Bryobacteraceae bacterium
GAAGCTCCGGAAAATCCGTTTCGCTTCGCGTTTGCTGAAACCAATGCCGTTGTCTTCGACTTCGAAGCAAACGTGATTCCCACGCCGGTACGCCTTCAGAACGATGCGCTTTTCGGCCGGAGAGTATTTCCAGGCGTTGTCCAGCAGATTGAGCAGAGCGGTGACCATGGCATTCTCATCCGCCCGGACATCCGGCAAGCCGGGTTCGATGGAGACTTCGATTTCGTGCTCCGGGATGCCGAAACGGTTGCGTGTGGACTGCGCGGCTTCTCTGACAATGGCTTCCGGGGAGACGGTTGAGAACTCAAAGGACCGGTGGTCGCGTTCGAGACGCGAGAAGGTGAGGAAATTGTCGATTACACGGCTGAGCCGCACGTTCTCACGCTCGATCAACTCCAGGTATTCACGGGTTTTCTTCGGGTCTGGATGCGGCTCTTCGAGCAGGTTCTCCACCAGCAGGCGCATGGAAGACAGCGGGGTTCTAAGCTCATGTGAGACCGTGGCGGCGAGGTTGGCTTTGAGGCCTGCGAGACGCATCTGGCGGCGCAACGCGCCCACCGCCAGCGCCGCGAGCCCCGCCACCGTAATAGCGGCGACAATAGCGATCCAGTAATACACCATGTTTTGCCGGCGCGCGAGCTGTTCAAAAATCGATTCATTGCGAATCACGAGGGAGAGATGCCACGCCGGCAGCGCCTCGCCTATGGGAGTGGATTCCGCCGATTTTGGCGGCCGGGTCCCAGGGGGAGAGATCGCGATGTGTATGTCGGGCGACAGATCCGCCGAGGCGATTAGCTTCTCCATTTGGTGCAGGGCATCTTCCGTCCGCAGCAGCATCACCAGCCGTACCTTCGGGGAGCTCACCTGCAAGACGCCCGGGATTGCGCTGCCTCGTAGCGCTGCACTGTGCGTCAATGCTCCTCCTTCGGCAAGAAACCGGGCGGCGAGCGTCTCGGCTTCCAGTGTTGGGAACTCGTCGAATCCTCTACCGGGCCTCAACGATTTCATCTGGTTCATCAGAAATACTCGCTGGTCGGGCGGCATCGGGGAATTCGTGTAATCGAGCAGGCGGGCATGGAGCCGTTTGGCAATCCGGCGAAACTCGCCGCTTTCAGGGTCCCGAAGAATCTGAAGCGCAAGCAACTCGGCGTCGGCGGAGATCAGCCGGCCTTGCAGGTCCCCTGCATTCGCGAGGCGCGCGTTGCCGAACACCTTCGACACAATCGAAACCGCTTGCTCATGCTGTCCTGCACGCACCAGGCACCGTAGCTGCCCTTGCGCCGCGCGAGCAGCCAGGCTTGCATCCACCGATGGATTGGAGACGATTCTACCGTAGGCGGTTGCAGCGGCGGGCAGGTTCGCGGAGTCCTGTTCCAGCCGCACGGCCCGGAGCCAGTCTACATTCCGGGACGCGAGGTCCGCGCGCGGTGCAAGCGGCGGGCCCGGGTAGGCCACCCGGCCTCCCGGACCCAATACAATCGCGCTTCGAACGCGACCGGTTGCGACAACTCGGGCGAAAGCCTCCGGCGCGGTATCCCTGCTGGTCTCTTTCTCCAGGGCGGCGCCCACCTCCTGCCAAAAGCCTTCCAACTTTTCGCGGAGGAGCGAGAGTTGCAGCCGGTGTGCATCCATCAGCTTTTGCCGGACTACCTGTTGCTGGTTTTGGATCGCCTGGTCCATGAACCAGAACACGCAAACTGTAGGGACCAGGACCGCTATCGCGAGCAGCGCGAGAACGATCGAAGTCTCCCGCCCCTGGGCGATGGTGCGAAGGCGTCCGTCCGGCACAATACAGGCGCTCCTACTTCAGGCGCAGGCTCTCGACCATAGGCTCAATGCGCCCGCGAAAGCCCTCGAAATCGGTCTCGGGGGCGCGCACGATGAACAATGAGCTTGTAGAGGGACTGCGAACCCAGGTGAGATATTCGGTCATCTTACGATTCATTTCCTCGAAGTCCGCGACATAGGATAAGGCCGGTTGTCCATTGACCTGCCGCACGCGCCAACTATCGGGACGGACGGTATATCCCTTCAATGCCTTCGCCCGTTGCTGGACCTTTTCTTCCGCGTCCTTGCGCAGGACCAAGTCGATTGCGCCGTCCACGGCAGTCGCCTTGTCCGCCCACAGGCGAACATCGCCCGCCGCCTCGGGATCGAGCAGGAACAACGTCTTCTGCATCTCTTCCGGCGAATTGTGCTTTTTGGGAATCCATCGTGAGGGGGCTGTGAGGGTATAGCCGAGTTTCGAATCCACGTACTGTGCCGGGCTGCTATCCGGCCGCCGGACCGACGCCAGTTCCGCAACCACACCATTCCCTTCGAACTTGACCATGTAACGGTTGGCGTCCGACGCAATCCAGAAGGTCTGCTTTATCGGATTCAATTCCAGCTTGTAAGCACGGAAGCGCCCCGCCGGTACTTCGACGTCTTCCATCCCTGTTACCTGAAGATCGATCTTCACGCAGGTGGACGTGAGCGAAGCCAACACATTAAGGCTGGTCTTGAACCCGGGCGCAAGTGGGAGCCGGCGCATCACCCACATCGCTTCTTCGTTATCATAGACCGGGCCGTCGACCGGAATATCGCGTGCCTGTTTCCCTTTCAGTTCCACCTGAACGCTCTTGTCGCCGTATTGTGCGCGGGCCTCGCCCAGCATCGGATGCCGCCACAGGCTGGCGATGGGCTTCATCGTTTCGCGGTCGGCCTGAACCTGGCTCAGGGAAAGAATGCCGTTGTATACGTGTGTCGCACTGGAGATAGACCACTGCGGCGTGGTCTTGGAGGAATCTGTTTCGATGGAATAGATGGCTGTTCCGATCGGGAGCCCTCCGGCCAGTTTCATGTCAAGCTCCATCAACTCGGCATCCGGCCACGGTACGGGAAGCAAGGCGACTCCCACGTTCAGTTGTTCTTTCGCCTTTGCCACAAGGTCTTTCTGGTCGGGGTACTGCTCGACCAAGGTGGTGAACGTCTTTTCGGCCTCCGCACGCTCTCCTTTGCGAAGCAGACATAGGCCGAGCCGGTACTGCGCTTGCGCTGCATAGGTGCGCACTTCGCCGGCGGTGGACAGGATTTGACGGTAGATCTTAATAGCTCCGTCCACATCGCCCAGCGTTTCCTGGGTGTAGATTCCCTTTTGCAGCAATTCGGCGGCTGTCTGGGCCTTCAGCGGAACTGTGCCCGCAAGAAGAACCATCAAAACCGTATGGATCAAATACCGCTTCATCTTCATGGCTCCATCCTTTCCTGGGTGAGCCAAGCGCCTGACTCTGATCGAGTCTACAAAGCAGATGTTACCGGATTATTACCTCGTTGTCCTATTTTGTCTGACCGCTTGCTCATGCGCGCGGCTCCGTTCCGGGCCACGACGGTCAGGGAGTGGTAATAACTATTGCTGGTAACGCCTGGGGATCAACACCACTTCGCCGTCAAATCCGAATCTGCCGAGGGCTGCCGAGGGATCGGGGCGTTTTACATCGTCGATGATAAATTTTCCGGAACCGCTCCGTATGACGACGTGCGCCGGTGTGATTTCAATCTCCAGGCGGCATGTATCGCCATCGCATCCAGGCGCGGGCTGGCGGGTTTCCGAGATCGTCTTTCCCGCCACAAGTTGCCTGCGCTGGATGGTTTTGCCATCCAGGCTGTATGCGATCTGGTTGTCTTTATCTTTGTAGTCAACTACCCATTCGATGCGTTTCGATGTGCGCACGAACAGAACACGGCCGCTTTGTTTCAGAAAATCGATCGTAAAGGAGCCGCGGTTGAGAGCGAACCAAGCCATGCCGGGACGATCCCGCATCCACCATTCTCCGTACTTCTTCCACGCTGACGGGTCCTGGAAGTACCCGGTGAATTCCTTCGGTGCCGGTGCTGCCTTTGCTTCCGCGGGAGTTGCTGCTAATACCCAATCGATGGCCGTCTGTTTGCCGGGTTCGATAGCAATCGTTTCCAGACGGGACGTGTGTTGCGCGGATTGAGCGCTTACCTGATATTTTCCCGCGGGCAACGAGATGCTCTGGCCGCTCTTGATCGTACGAGATTGCGCATCGCCTTCCCGCTTCAAGGTGATCGTAGCGTCCGGGGGAGTAACCTTGGCCATCACCGAACCGAACGCCCTCAACTGAGCCGAGCCGCCGGAAATCGTGACCGTCGCGCCGCCTGTAAACGTTTCCTGAAAGGTGCGCTCTTCGAAATTGTCTCTGCGCAGCGAAATCGTATGACGTCCGGGCGAAATATCGGCTTGTGAAAATGCGCCGTCGGCGCCGGTCCTGCCGATCCGGGTGCCGTCCAGCAGAACATCCGCACCGGGTGTTGCTCCCTCGATGGACAGTGCCGAAGTGCGGGTAACCGGTTTGAGCTCGAATGCCAGCCTCTGGCTGTCGCCTTTCCCGATTTCGACGGTTTGTTCCGGTGCGTCTTCGTAATCCTCTTTCGACAGCCGGATAGAATGCCTGCCGGGTTCGAGTGCCAGTACCGTCCTTCCATCTCTCAACGGCCGCGTCCGGGGACGCCCGTCGACAATCACTTGTGCGTCGGGCACATTCGATTCAACGATAACGGTTCCGATATTTCGATCCGACGTGAGCCAGACACTTACCAGGGGCGCATTGGACATCTCGACCGAAATCTGGCGGGAGTCCTTTCCATCGGTCAGCAGGATGGTATTGGTGGAGGAGCTAAGCCCGGTCAGTTCCAGGCCATCGCCGGGAATGGTCCGGAGGCTGTTGGCCGTCCGGCCTGCCTGAAGAGGTTGCGTCGCGTAGATTCTCGCTCGCGAGCCCAGTTGCGTGACCACCACAGCCTGTGTGTTCCTTGCGGAGACCGGCGCCGACAGCAGGGGAAGCTCGCCGGGCCGCGCCTGGAATTGCACCGTGAGAAGTTCACCGGAACCCTCATGCAACCTGAACGTGTGCTGGGAGTACGACACACCATCGGTGACGAAACTGCCCTCCTGAAGTTCGCCCGCCGGCTGGTCGTCAAAAGAAACGCGTGCGGTCTTCAAGTCGGAAAAAAGACGGAGGTTCAGCGGCTCCGGCTGGAGGTCGAAGCGGAACTGGTAGGGGCTCGGTCCTCCAGGTTCCAACGTAATAGACTCGGATGCTGTTCGATAGCCCTCGGCGGCTGCTTCCACACGGTGAGTGCCCGCAGGCAGATTCACCGGCAGCGATTCGACCGCGCGGCCATCGATGAAATACCTGGTTCCCTCGATATTCGATTCGAGGATAACGGAGTGCTGGCCGGGCGCCGGAATGGAGGAGCCTGGCCGCGACCAGCGTCCAACCACCGCAACCGTCAGGGCGGCAATAAGGATAAGCGGAACGGCTATCACTATGCCGATTTGAAGAGGCGTAAGGCCGCCCTTGTGAATGGCGGGCAGCCCGCGGAGCAGCTCCGTGCTCCAGGCTGCGATGCGCCGCCATTGAACGCGCCACCATGGCTCGGCGGCAGGCGGTTTTGCTTTTGCCGGGGCCGGTTCCGGGACAGGCGCCTGGCGCGTTGGAACCGGCTCCGGCGTTGCTCCGAAGATCGCTTCTTCAAACTTACGGTCTACCGGCTCCGGCGGGGTGGTATCCGCTTTTACCGGTTCGGGTTCCGGCTGCGCGGGAGGCTGGGGCGGCGCGGCGGATCTGGCCCGTGTGGCCGCGGCGAGTTGGTTGCGCAGCGTAGACCGGAGCTGGAGCAAGCGCATTTCGCTCGGATAGGCCTGTAGTGCGTTCTCCACCACGAACAAGGCCGCTTCCACGTCATTGTTCGCCTGTAGTTCCCGAGCTCGTGAGATACAGTCGTTGACGTTCTCCTGGCGTTTGGAGTCTGCGATGAGCGATTGGAGACTTTGCGCCACGGCGTGGGCCGGGTCCATTTCGAGCGCGTCCTGAACGAGGGGCTCTGCGGCTCGCCAATCGTGGCTCAGAACGGAACGTGCCTGCTCCACCAGAGCATTCAGCAGGGAGGCGCGAATAATGGGGTCGCGCGGATTGAGCCCGGACGCCTTTCTGAGGGCCTGCAGTCCTTCCGCAAACTGGCGTTCGAGACAAAGCCTCTGCCCCTGCTCCAGCAGGACGCGCGCCTCGGCGCTGCGCTCGACGCCCTGCTGCGCTATCCGTTCCAGTCCGGCCAACTCACGGTCATCGTTGAACTCTTCGAGTGCGCTGCGGGCAAGCTCGTGTGCGCGGTTAAAATCGCCCAGCTCGATCTGGCGGTCGATCTGTTCTACCCATTTCGCTTTCGCTTCATGGCGGGCCTGATCTTCGCGGCGGCGCACCAGCCGCTGGATTTCGAACTCGAGTCCCGGATACTGGGCATAGATGTTCCGCAGGATGTCCAATTGCCCGAGCGCTTCGTTGAACTGGCTGCGCTCTTCGTATTGCCTGGCACGGGAAACGATCGAGTTCACCAGGTCCCTGCGCTCCCGGGTGAGCCGCAAGGACTGCTGTAGATGAGGCTCGTCGGGATACCGCTCCACCGCTTCTTTGAGGATGCTCACGCGGCGGTCGAGGTTGGCCTCGGCATCGAGGCGGCGTCCCACGTCTGCGATGTAGGCGGAGCGCTCCTGCCTCTGCTGCTCTTCGACTTCGAGCTTTAGCGCCTGAAACATGGGGTCGCTTGGATACCGGCGCAGAAAGTCATCGCAAATCTCTAGGGCTTTCGCGAAATTCCGGTCCGCGAGGTAGCGTTTGCCTTCTGAGTAGGAATTCCTTGCGGTTTCGCGCTCAGACCGGATCTGGTTATACAGGTTCTGGTAAAGAGCGTCGCGTTCCGGCGTCGCGAAATCGGGGGAGAGCCGGTTCAACTCCAAAATCCGCTCGAGCTTGGTCAGCGCCGAACTGACCTCGCCGTGCTGGTAGGAGTTGAGCGCGCCATGGTACAACTGCTCCTTCTCCTGGCGGATCCGTGTGGATTCCTGCTCGCGCCGGTCTACTTCCGCCAGCAATTCGAGGGCGCGCGCGTCGTTCGCGCGAATGGCCAGAATCTCCTGCAACCCCTTCCGCGCCTGGCTGAAGGAGAGATGATCGATGTGCTGGTTCACAAGCCGGAACCAGTTTTCAATCTGGCGGTCGCTCCGCTGCTTCTCGATTTCGCCGCGCAGCGCCAGGGCATCCATGTTCTCGGGATCGATATCCAGGATCTCCTGGATCTTGGAAAGAGCGAGCGGAAATTCCTCCTCTTCGAAGCGCGTTCGCGCGCTCGCCAAAAGCTGACGGATCGACTTCTGGCGAACGGCCTGCTCAATTTGCAGGCGCAGCATCGTCATGTCCGGATCGATGTTTCCCTCGGCTTCGAGCTCCGTAAGAATTTCGAGCGCGAACTGGTAGTCGCCCTCGGCATACGCGCGTTTCGATCGTTCGATCCGCGGCTGAATGCGCGACCGCTCGAACCTCTCGATGGGCTGATTGGCCAGCGCTTTCTGAAGAGTTTCCGCAAAGTCCCGGGCGCTCGAGAAACGGTGCCACGGCTGCTTGGCCATCGCTTTGTGCACGACACGGCCGAGGATCTGGCTGACAGACGTGTTGATATCGGAGGCCGGCGGGGGAATATCGTGGCGCACCGCTTCCGCCGTCTCGGCGTCCGTGCTGCGGGCAAATGGTTTGCGACCGGTCAAGGCTTCGTAACAGACCACGCCCAGCGAGAAAACGTCCGAGGCGGGCGAAGCGGGCTTCATCGCAATCTGTTCCGGCGCCATGTACTGCAGCGTGCCTTTGATGCCGGTAACCGATTGAGCGCCGGTAAGATGGACCACGCCAAAGTCGATGATCTTAACGGCATCGTCTTCCATTACGAAGATGTTGCTGGGCTTAAGGTCCCTGTGGATCACGCCCTGTTCGTGGGCCGCCTGCAGCCCCCGGCAGGTTTGGCAGATGATCTCGATGGTCCGCTCGACGGTCAGGCGCTGGCTGGCGTTTCGAATGAGGTGGTCCAGCGTGACGCCGGGCAGCAAAGGCATAACGAAGAAGGGTTTCTGTTGTCCCTCCTCTTCGAATTGGCCGGTATCGAGGATGTCCACGATGTTGGGGTGGCTCAGCTTGGCCAGGGCACTCCACTCTTTGGTGAAGAGGTCGAGAGCGGGCGGTTCCACGATGCCGCGCATGGTTTTGAGTGCCACGTACCGCTTGGTGACATTGTCGTAGGCGCGGTAGACCACACCCATGCCTCCGTGTCCCACCGGTTTGTTGTGGATCTCGTATCTGCCCGAGATGATCTGATGGACAGACATGGGGTTCGGGGACATTAGGATACCAGGGAACTTCCTCTAATATCAAAGGCGGATTTACGCTCAGAAAAGCACCAAAAACATCCGAGGCGGCCGGCGGTTGGGTAAAAAGGCGCTAGGTTATTCAAATGATTGAAGATTTCCGGTTTTAACGACGTTGCCCGTAAGCGCCCGTCACCGGCTTGCCAGGGTATACGCCCGCCACGGTTTTGCCATCGCGCACGACCGCTACGCCGTTCACCACCACATGCCGAATGCCATCTGAGAAGCTGAGCCCCTTGCCAAAGGTGGCAGTATCCTTCACGCGGGCGGCGTCAAAAATCGTGATGTCCGCATCGGCGTGGACCCGGATCCGGCCTTTACCCTTCATCGCAGGCGCAATCGATTCCAGGCGCCGTGCGGGCATAATCGTCATTTTCGCAATGGCTTCCATTAACGGAAGGGCTTTCTGCTCCCGCACATAGAGGCCAAGCACGCGAGAAAAGGTGCCGGCGCTCCGCGGATGCGCGCCCGGAGCATAGGGCATGCCATCGGAGGCGATCATCACGAATGGCGATGCCACGGCGCGTTGAATCCACTCCGGCTTCATCAGATGCATAATTACGAAGCCGCCCTGCTTCCGGTAGCGCTCGAAGGTCTCCTGAGTAAGGCGCTCCCCGGTAGAGACCCATTGCAGATCGCCGTAGGAGATTCCGAGGCGCTGCTGCCAGCCATCGTCGAACATCGTGGATTCGAGGAACGTGGACGCCGCCGTGTAGGGATAAGCTTCCGTGGTGATGTCAAGCCCGCGGCCGCGCGCGGATTCGATCATGTCCAACACCAGCGGCAGCGCTCCTAGACTCATGCTGTTTACGTGAACGATGTGCAGCGAAGCGCCGGTAGCAGCGGCATTGGCAATTACTTCCTGCATGGCGTCCACGCTCATCGAGCGCACGTGGACGAAAATCGGAACCTTCCACCTCGCGGCCATCTGAAACACCCGGAAAATCTCTTCCTGGGACGCCGCCGGATAGTATTGATGCGCCATGCCGATCCCGAGCCCGCCCTCGCGCAGGCCACGCTCCAAAGCGGCCGCCAGTTGCGTGTACTCTTCCGGATGGGTGAGTGGCTTATAGCGTCCTTTGGCCGTGATTTCGTAGCCAAATTGCAGCGGGTCCCGTGCCGCGTCCGCATTCGATGCAATATCGCGCATCGACATTGCGCGCATAGCGCCGTGGGACGCTGTTGCTCCGAAATTCAGCAGTGCCCGGCCCTCGCGGGATTTCAAAAAGGCCGCTACCGAGGGGACGCCGATCTCAAGTTCCAGAGCCGTGGTTACGCCATCGTGTGCCTGATACTCGTTGGCCTCATTCGTCTGGCCGTGCGCGTGAAGATCGATGAAACCCGGCGCGACAATGCTTCCGCGGGCCTCGATCACGTCTTTTCCGGACAGCGGGCTTTCCGAGAGGGCCTCGATACGGCCGCCGCGGATGCCGATGTGCCGCACGGCATCGAGTCCGCTCTCCGGGTCCATCACACGGCCTCCGGCGATGACCAGATCGAACTGCCCGGCTGCCGGTGCACCGGACCAGATCACAAGGAACAACAATGCAACGGTTCTCACTACTTCCTCCACGAACGTCAGTGATTGTGTATGTCAGCGCATGCGGAACATGGCGATGTATTGCCGCCCCGGCGCATGCTCGTGCTGCCAGAGTAAGTCGTACCCCGCGGCTTTGACTTCCTCGACGACCTGCCCGGCGCCGGCGCGGATATGCGTGAGTGCGAAGTCCGGAGAAACCTCCATCGCACCCCGCTTCTTGTGATACTCCACGATCGCCAGGCGGCCGCCCGGGTGCAGGCTCCGTTTGATCGCGGCCAGCATCCGTTCGGGATAGTTGAAGTGATGATAGGCGTCCAGCACGATGACGAGATCGGCGGCGCCTGCCGGCAGCTTGGGATCCATTTCCGTGCCCAGCACAAACGTCACGTTCTTCAACCCGGACTTGCGTGTGCGATCCCGGGCGCGGTCGAGAAAATCCTGCTGTATGTCCTCGGCTATGACGCGTCCATCGGGTCCGGCTGCCGCGCTCAGGTCCTCCAGCAGGTTGCCCGTCCCGGTTCCGAGATCCACTACCGTTGAACCGCGGCGGATCTCCAGCCGCGAAACGAGCTCCGCCGGCCGAAGATTTGCCAAACGGGAAGGCGATTCCAGAATTCCCACAACCTTGGCGCGCCCCTCAGGCGTCTGGTAATCCCGATTGGCTTCGCGAGCGACCTGGCACCAGGCCGGAGATAACACAAGTAGCACCAGGCCGGAAACGAATCTCATACAGCCCTCCGTTGTTGAGTAGATTGTCTCTCAAGCCGGCAGAGGCCGGCAACGGCGGACGGATACAAAACCTGGCGCTGCGGCGTCTTTTGGTCATGAGTTTAAAACGAAAGAGCCGTCTCATCTCAATTGCCGGAGTATGCTTCCTGGCAACGCTGGCCGTTCCGTTGTCATTCGCCCAGACCTACGAATCCGCCAGGACCGTTGTACAACGCACCCAGGACGACCTGGAGCAAGTCCGGCGACAAAGGCCGCGCAACGACAAAGAACGGGAGCGGATCGATAATGCGCGCAAATCGCTATCCGACTTCGACCGCTCCTTGAGCAGGAACAAGTTCGATAAAGACCGCCTGGATCGAGCCATCGAAGATGTCAAAAATATCGTGGAGAAAAACACTCTTCAGGCGCGGGACCGGGATGCATTGAGCACCGACCTCGCCGACCTGCGCAAAGTCCGGTCCACTCGCGGCCGGTGAACGGAACCATTCCGTTCGATCGGCGCTCTTTCCGCCGGACAACCGGGTGTACGGGGCCACCCGGGTGAAGGTACACTGGTGGACAAGATATTAGGAGCACAAACTATGAAAGATCGCTTGACTACCAGTGCTGGCGCCCCGGTCGCCGATAATCAAAACAGCCTCACCGCGGGAAGCCGTGGCCCCGTTTTATTGCAGGACTATCAACTACTCGAAAAACTGGCCCATCAGAACCGCGAGCGTATTCCGGAGCGTGTGGTCCATGCCAAGGGCTGGGGAGCATTTGGCACCCTCACCGTCACCAACGATATCACGCGTTACACGCGGGCAAAGCTCTTTAGCCAGATCGGCAAGACGACGGAGCTTCTAATCCGTTTCTCTACCGTCGCCGGCGAGTTGGGCGCAGCCGACGCCGAGCGCGATGTGCGCGGTTTTGCCATGAAGTATTACACCGAGGAAGGGAACTGGGATCTGGTTGGCAACAACACCCCGGTGTTTTTCGTTCGCGATCCCTTGAAGTTCCCCGATTTCATCCATACCCAGAAGCGGCATCCCCGGACGAATCTGCGCAGCGCGACCGCAATGTGGGATTTCTGGTCGTTGAGCCCCGAGAGCCTTCACCAGGTGACGATCCTGATGTCCGATCGCGGAATCCCCGTGAGCCCGCGATTCATGAATGGCTACGGCAGCCATACGTACAGCTTCTGGAACGAAGCGGGTGAAAGATTCTGGGTCAAGTTCCACTTCAAGACGCAACAGGGGCACCGCCACCTGACGAACGAAGAGGCGGCGGAGGTAATCGGCCGCACGCGGGAAAGCTATCAGGAGGACCTGTTCGGAGCCATCGAAGCCGGAGACTTCCCCCGGTGGAAGGTGTTTGTTCAGATCATGCCGGAGCTGGATGCGGAGAAAACGTGGTACAACCCGTTCGATCTCACCAAGGTTTGGCCGCACGCCGACTACCCCCTGATCGAGGTCGGAATGATGGAGCTCAATCGAAATCCCCGCAACTATTTTGCAGATATCGAACAGGCTGCTTTCAGCCCGTCCAACGTTGTGCCCGGCATCGGCTTCAGCCCGGACAAAATGCTGCAAGCCCGCATCTTTTCCTACGCCGACGCCCATCGCTACCGGCTGGGAGCGCACTATGAAGCGCTACCCGTGAATGCGCCGAAGTGCCCGGTTCGCCATTACCACAAGGATGGTCCCATGCGATTCTTCCAGAACGATACGGGCAACCCGGATGCCTACTATGAGCCGAACAGCTTCCAGGGGCCGGCGCAGGATCCGTCGGTCGCTGAGCCGCCACTTCGGATTTCCGGTGACGCTTCCCGCTACGACCATCGCGAGGGCAATGATGATTTCAGCCAGCCCCGGGCGCTCTTCCGCTTATTCGACGAGGGTCAAAGGGAAAGACTGTTCAGCAATATCGCCGACGCGATGGACGGGGTACCGGAAGCGATTGTGGAACGGCAGTGCGCACTCTTCGATCAGGTGGATGGTGACTATGGCGCTGGTGTACGCGCGGCGCTCGCACGGAAAAAGGCGAAGAGTTCTTCCGCCAAGGCAGGATAGACGGGTGCGTTTGCTGTTCGCCTGAGATCCTTTCCGCCTGGGTGCACCTACTACTTAGCTGCCCAGGCGGAGAACTATGAATAACCCAACGGCAATTCAGGCTTCAGCGGAACACGGTGCCGCGATTGTTGCACTCGAAGCGGAACACGACGTAATTGACCTGGAGCTTGGAACCCTGAAGAGCGCCATTCTGTCCGGAGCGGAAGGCGCCCTGATCATTTATGTTCTGGACCGCTCGATCGCTTTTTGCGAAGAACACTTCACGCATGAGGAAGACTTCCTGCGCGACCACGGTTACGGGCGGGTGGACGATCACGCCGCTTTGCATCAGCGGCTTCTCAAGAGCTTTCGGTGCGCCCGCGACCTGGCGACCGGTGACAGCCTGCCTTTGGCCGCGTTGGATGCCTTCGAGTTGTTGCAGGAGTTCAAAGAGCACGTGGAACGCTACGACCGGCCTGCCTACATGGAGGTGGAGAAGCGGCTGCCGCAAAAATTCAAAACCAATGGAGCTTTCGCAGCGCATACAGCAATCCGCTAGTGGTGAGGACCATGAGCGCGGCCACCACAGCCAGCGCGTAGGGTGAATCAGCCCAGGGCAGATGGTGCAGATTCATTCCGTAGAACCCGGATATCACCAGGGCGGGCAGCGCGGCGGTGCCAAGAACGGTCAGCACTTTCATCACCTGGTTAGTGCGGTTAGCCACGCTTGAAAGATAAATATCCATTGAGCCGGTGAGCAGGTCGCGCTGCATATCGATGGTGTCCAGATTGCGGGCGATGTGATCGTAGACGTCACGGAAAAACGGCCAAAGCTGGGGGTCCACCAGTTCCGTGCCGCTGCGTTGCAGGTGAGCCGTTACATCACGGGTATTTGCCATCACGCGGCGTATCGTGATGAGGCAGCGTTTCGTAGAGAGAACTTTCTGGAGGGTGCGAGGTTGGGGAGACTCCAGCACCTCGTCCTCCAGACGATCGATCTCGTCGTTCAACCCGTCCAGGACAGGAGCGTAGGTGTCCACGATTCCGTCCATCACGCGGTAGAATGCCTGGTCCGGACGGAGCCGTGCCTCCTGCCCGCGCACCTGGTTTAAAATCTCCCTGGCGCTCGGACAATCTCCTTCCTCCACCGTAATCACAAAATCTTTCCCGATGAAGAGATCCAGATCGAATACGTCGAGCGATTGGTCCTGGTTGAGCAGAACAGGCTTCAGCACAACGAAGAGGTAGCCGGGCCCTTCCTCAATTTTGGCGTTCTGGTTCCGGTGCCGGCAGTCCTCAATGTGGAGCGGATGAAGCTGGTATTGTGCAGCGAGGCGGTCAAGCTCGGGGTCCCCGGGATCGCGGATATCGTGCCATGCCACGATGACTACGATAGCAATACCGCCAAGCGGTATTTCGAAAGCGTGCCGATGCCGGTACGCGGTTTCCTCTATGATCTCAATAGGAGATGATACTCAAGCTCAAGCGCACGCCCGGCATCTACCTGGTGGGCTTCATGGGATCGGGAAAGTCCACTGTGGGACGGCTTCTGGCGGACCGGCTTGGCTGGAACTTCATCGACGTGGACGAGCAGATCGAAGCGGAGCAGGGAGTCCCCATTTTTGAGATCTTCGAGAAGTCCGGCGAGCAGGAGTTTCGCAGAATTGAGCGCGAGGCGATAGAGCGGCGGGTCGGCATGGTGGAAGCGGGACATCCCATGGTGCTGGCGCTGGGGGGCGGCGCGTTCGTTGAACCTCACAATCGGGATCTGCTGAAGGAGAACGGGATCACGATCTGGCTCGATTGTCCTTTTGCGACGGTGAAGGCGCGCGTCGCACGTGCTGCGCACAGACCGCTGGCGCGCGACCCGAAACGGTTTGAGGACCTCTATCACAACCGCAGGGCAGCCTATGAACAGGCGGATTACAGGATCGAAATTGACGGTGATGATCCGGAACAGCCTGTCCGCTCGATTCTTGCCCTGCCGATTTTTTAGGAGCTTGTTGAAAAACGCTGACCCAGAAACGGAGCCGCGCGCGTAAGAAGCTGTGAAGAAATTGAATTTAGCCACGGATGAACACGGATGAACACAGATAAGTTTCCTGTTTTCAATCTGTGTTCATCTGTGTCCATCTGTGGCTCTGAATCTTTCACACCTTCGAGGCAAGCGGTTTTCTAGATTTTTCGCTGGCGGAGGCTTGCCTCGGGAATGAATACCTATGACTGAATCCACTCTCAGAAAGCACGCGCTACAGATCTTTCAAGCGGCGTTGAAGGCGGCTGACCCGGTGGAAGCCGTTCGCCGGCACGTTCGCGTGGAGGACGATGTTCTCCTGGTGGACGGGAGGAAGTACCGCCTCAAGAACTTCGAGAAGATATTCGTCGTTGGCGCCGGCAAGGCGGGCGCGGCCATGGCAAAGGCTGTGGAGACGCTGCTCGGCAGGCGGATCTCGGGCGGATTCATCAACGTGAAAGACGGGCATACGCTTCCGCTCCGGCGCATTGAACTGAATGAGGCGAGCCACCCGGTGCCCGATGAGCGCGGTGTGCGGGGAGCGGAACGAATCGCCGAAATCGCGTCGCGCGCGGGGGAAAAAGACCTGGTGCTCTGCCTGATCTCGGGGGGCGCTTCGGCCCTGATGCCGGCCCCCGCCGCCGGGTTGACGCTCGAGGAAAAGCGGCAGACCACGAAACTTCTGCTGAATTCAGGCGCCTCTATTCACGAGATCAATTCGGTGCGAAAGCACCTGTCGTTGCTCAAAGGAGGGCAACTGGCGCGCCTGGCTTCGCCCGCCACGGTATTGAGTCTGCTTTTGTCCGACGTCATCGGGGACGATCTGGACGTGATCGGCTCGGGCCCGGCGGCGCCGGACTCCTCGACCTTCGCGGATGCGCGAGACGTGCTCGAAAAATACGGCATCTACAGTCACGTTCCGCCGGCGGTGAAGCAGCGAATCGAAGACGGAATCTCCGGTGTTGTGGAGGATACGCCCAAATCCGGCGATCCGATCTTCGAGCGTACGCGCAACGTGGTGGTTGGAAGCAACCGGCTGGCAGTGGATGCGGCGGTGAAACGCGCCCGTGAGTTGAACCTGAAACCGCTGGTATTGTCGACCTTCATCGAAGGCGAGACGCGGGAGATCGCGCGGATGCATGCGGCGGTAGCGAAAGAGATCCTCACTTCCGGAAGGCCGTTGAAGCCTTCCTGCTGCCTGATTTCCGGCGGGGAAACCACGGTGACGATTCGAGGCGAAGGACTCGGCGGACGCAATCAGGAATTCGTACTGGCCGCCGCCATGGATATCGCCGGCCTTCGAAACGTTGTCGTGTTGAGCGGAGGCACCGACGGCACGGACGGACCGACGGATGCCGCGGGCGCGATTGCGGATGGCAACACGATCGCACGCGGGGACAAGGCAGGCATGAGCGCAAGCAACGCGCTTTCCTTTAACGACTCCTATCACTTCTTTGAACCGCTCGGCGATCTTATCAAAACGGGGCCGACCAACACGAACGTGATGGACATCCGGCTGGTTCTGGTGGCGGGCTGACACATGTCGTTCTGGCGCAGTGAGCTGATCGATTTTGCTTTGAGGCAGGAGACGGAAAAGCACATCTGCGAACAGATGGAGTGGATCGCGCGCGACCCTGAGAACGCCACACCTTACTACAACCTGGCACAGCTATACCGGATCGAGGGCCGGGCCGAAGAGGCCCTGGGGTTGTTGCTCGAAGCCGTGCGCCTCGACGCGGAGTTCGCCGGGGCGCACGTTGCTCTTGCCGGGATGTATGCGGTTAAGGGGGATTATCCGGCGGCCTGGAAACACGCGCGTAGCGCGGAGAGCTGCGGGAACAGCGCGGGCATCGAACTGCTCTCCCGCTACGGCGTAGCTACTGATCGATGACAGTGAGCGAGGTCGCCCTGGGCGGCTTTGGTGCTTTTGGCGGCAAAGGAGGGTTGCTTTGCTCGAATGCGGAACTCTTTCCAACGGACACCGTGCCACGGTCCGATGCCAGGTTGAGTAAGGGACCTTTGCCCACCGCGCCCGCCAGCTCAAAGCTGCGGCCGTTTTGAGTTCGCTCGAGCGGTGGACCGAAATCGTTTTCGATATCGCCGCGCCGGGAGACCGCCTTGACCGTAAATTCCGCTTTCGGCGGCAGCGCTACTTCGATGTTGCCGGAATGCGAGCGTACATTCATTGGCGACAGTGGCAGTTTCACCGGGTTTAAGTGGATATCTCCACGATCTACGGAGATCTCCAGCGCTCCCGTAAAATTCGAGAGGTCGATGTCGCGCGAACGGGCGGAGATCTTCACCGGGCCCACGAGGTTCGATCCGCTGACCTCCCTCAGGTCCATCCGGAGCTCACCGGAAAGCTGTTCCAGGTTGAACTCGTTTTGGCCGGCACTCCACCGTAGAGACTGCTTCAGATTACGGAGTTGGACGTCGCCATAATAGCTGGCCGTTATGGTGATCGGACCGGCGACGGTGTCCAGTTCCAGGTCGTGTCCTCTGCCTTTCAGTTCCACGCTCGCACCCGCACCGCTCGCGCGAATAATGTCGCTTGCACGAGTCTCGATGCGGATGGCCCCGCCGATATTGGCGAGCCGCACTCCCGCGTTATCGCTCTTGATTTCCACGCCGCCGTCGAGATCGGTGATGTCAAAATCGCCGCGCCGGCCTTTCGCTTCGATCGATGCCCCGCGCGGGACCGTGATCTCCAAATCCGTCGAAACGCGGTTTTCTCCGGAGGCCCTCTCCTGCATGGTGCGAATGAGGACCTGCTCTCCCTGGGCCGTCGCCTCAAGCGGGGTTCTCTTGTCATCCGCGTCGGCTTCGCTGCGTTGAAGCGCACGAACGGTCTTGCGGCCGGCAATTTTCACTTCGGCGATGTCGGCGCCGATGATACGTGTGTTGCCCCGCAGATTTTCAATAATGACCCTGGCATTCTTGGGCGCCGGTACGCTGCGCTCGGCCAAAGGGTAGTCGTAGGGTTCGCCGAAGACTTCAATGCCCCGCGCCATAATCCGTGCGCGCGGCCACCACCAGTCGCCGCGCTCGTGGACGAAACGCGCGCCGGAGCCGATCAGCACCAGAAAGACCACCAGGGTCCACTCGCCTCCAGAAACACCGGAGGTTGGCAGCGGGCGCGAGCGGGCAGCCCAGATGACGATTTCAAACAGTCGCAGGACGCCCCATCCGACGAGCAGGTAAGGCCAGAAACGCGACAGGAGATCGATGATACGCAAATCGGGCCGCAAGTTGTATAGCAGGAATGCCACGCCGATGAGGATCAGCACCATCGGCCCGGCGATGGAGCGGGGTCTCATGACAACCTCTCTGGCGGAGAACTGGGGACGGGAGCGGGCTGCCGGATGACGGCCCGCTCCAGCAGTTTCAAGAGCCCAAACAGAATGATGAGCACCGGCCACGTCTGGCGGAACGGTGGTCCGCCCGCGTGGTCGACGATGAACAGGACGCCGAGAGCGATGAGCAGGATGGGCCCGCGGATCGCCTGAACGAACGCCAGTCTACTGTTGTTCATTGCTCGCCTCCCGCCGCACCGCCTCGCCTTCGGAGTCCTTAAACCTCACATAGAGCATGTAGCCGCCGAGCGCGATCAGAAACACCGGCCAATAGCGCAATACGTAATAGAAGTTGAGCAGATCGAGATTATTCAGCAAAAACAGCACGCCGAGCACGATCAGTACAACCGGGGCAACGGGTGAATTGGTATGTGTGCCGCGCATCGGAACCAGGCTGGAGAACTCGTCTACCGGCTGGCCCAATTGCCGTTTCCTGGCTGTGTGGTAGGCCTCGAACGGCATGTAAAAGTACCAGACCGCCGTGACAAGACCAAATACCGGCTCCAGGCCGCCCGCGGCGCCGCTGCTGAGGATGCTGATCAGGAACCCGAGAATGATCACGTGGATCAGCCCCTTGGCATACTGGCCGTTGTAAATAGCTCCCACGCCTGGTATCAGACCCAGCAGAAAGGCGAGTCCCGGGGATGCGCCGGGGTCGGGCGATCCCGGTGCGGGCGCCGGGGCCGTCCAGGGAGAATCGGAAGGGGGCGCCAATGCCGGCTGCGCCGGTACGTGTTCCTCACAGTAGATTGTTCCCTGGGCCGTACGAGCGCAGTTCTGGCATAGGGCCTTGCCGCAGCTCCGGCAGTACGCTGCCGCCGCTAATTCAGGATGATTGACACAGTTCATTGGTTTGACCTTCCTTTGGGCGCCGGCTCCGAAGAACCGGACGCGCCTGACGTATCACCGGCGCCAGTAGCGCCGGCCGGGCTGTTGGAGCCCGGAGTAGCCGAAGGAGCCTGTACGGCGGGGTCCGTCGCCGTCAGATCTTTCAGCCGGGATTGAATCTCGACAAAGAGCCGCATGCTCTCGTAATACTTCACACCGCGGTCCCAAACGCGATGAACCCTGTCTTCCACCACCACCCACACTTTTTCCGGCCGGAGGTCGTCTACCGTCAACTGCCGGATGGGAATATTCAGGAACTGGCTGAGCATGGAAAAGGACAGAATGGTCATCGCCATCCCCATGGCAAAGCGCGGCTGGAGGATGGGGCCGAAAATCCGGTGGAAGCGTGCCATAGCTCCCCCGCGGCGGCGCAAGCCGGCGGGGATGCTGAACGCGATGCGGGTCATCAGTTCGTGCGGCGGCTCCACGGCGCTGGCGCGGCCAATAAAGGTGACCGCCAGTGAACAGTCCCGTGCCAGCCCGGCGCAAGCCTCACATTCGCCGAGATGCTGTTCGGCGCCGGACTTGCGGTCCGGTGCGAGGGTGCCGTCGACGTAGTCGCAGAGCAGGGTCTCGAATTCCGCGCACTTCATACAACTACCCTCTGCCTTCTCAACACACGAGCCAATTCCGCCCGTCCCCGGTTCAAACGCGATTTAACCGTTCCTTCCGGGACTCGCAGGATCCCGGCAATCTCCTTGTACTCTAGCTCTTCTATATCCCTGAGGATTACCGTCTCGCGCAACTCAGGAGAAAGTTTCTGGAGCGCCTGCTGAAGTAGCTCGCTCGCCTCCCGCCCCGCCAGGGCGCCATCGGGCCTCGTTGACGGTGTGGAACTCACCTCTAACACCGCCAGTTGGTCCTCGATGGAATCACTGGCCCGGTCCATGCGGCTGCGCCGGTAGTGGTCGATCAGCAGGTTGCGCGTCAGCCGCGTCAGCCATACGACGAAAGAACCTTCACCGGCGCGAAAACTTCCGATGGACCGGAACACGCGCAGGAACACCTCCTGCGTAAGGTCCTGGGCTTCACCATCGCTGCCGGTAAAACGGTAGCAGATGCCGTAGATGCGGCGGGTATGAATCTTCACCAGGTCTTCCCAGGCGGATTCGTCGCCGGCCAGGCATCGCTCGACCAGGTTTGAATCAAGATCCAACGGTTTCCCCGGCAATTGGAGGCAGCCCCGCCCCGCCGTCTCTTCCGTCCACCGGACTGAGGAAGAGTCCGCGGTGGACATTTGCGCAAATGCGGTAAAGGCTGCCATAAAGATCTTCGTTCCGGAAGCCCGACCGAAGGTCCAGGACTGCGAATGCTTTCTTCGGCTTCCAGTAAGTTAAACGAGGATCTATCATTAGAAGTTCGCTCGAATGTACGTCCCGGAAAATGGGACGGCACCGGGGCGCCGTAATTCTGTTTCCGTGCAGATTTTATTCTATTGCAGCAGCGGCCAACCCGATGAGGGGAAGATGGGCTTACGCCGTCCACCGGTTCGCGGGGAGGGCGTATCCGGATAAACAAGAAGCGTACCGCCATGATCGCCATCGGAGTGGTTTGCGTGGCGGCGGTCGTCCTTGCGCTGGTCAGGCTGCGAGGTTTCGATTGGGACAAGTTCTTTGCCGCTTTTCGGAATCTCAACTGGGGGTGGCTTACCGCGTCGGCGTTGATGGCGCTCGGGACGTACGTGGTGCGCGCGGAGCGATGGCGGGTTATGATCCGGCCCATTTGCCCCCGGGCGAGTTTCTGGGGTCTGTTGGTGTCCACTGCCATTGGATTCACGGCGCTGGTGCTCTTCGGCCGGCCGGGGGAGTTTGTGCGTCCATACCTGATCGCAACCAAGAACAAGCTCACGATAACCTCGCAAGTCGCCGTGTGGTTCCTGGAACGAATCTACGACCTGCTGATTGTTCTGGTATTGTTCGGATTTGCGTTGACGCGCGTGCAGGCCTCCGGCGCCAGTCTTGGTCCCGATATGCGGTGGCTGCTCGAAATCGGCGGACACATCGTGGGCATAGCGGGCACTATCTGCCTGGTGGTCCTGATCTTTCTGCGTTATTTCTCCGAGACCTTCCGGCGGCGGATTACCGATGCGCTCGGGGTCCTGCCGGCTCGCCTCGAGGAACGAGCCGTGAAAACCGTCGATGCGCTATTTGAAGGCGTGCAGTCGGCCCGAAGCGGAACGTTCGTTCTACAGTTGGTTTTTTACAGCATTGCCGAGTGGATTGTTATTACCGCTTGTTTTCTGTTTCTTTTCTGGAGCTTCCCCGATACTGCGGCATTTACGCTGACCGATGTTCTTATATTCGTGGGATTCGTCGCGATCGGAAGCGTCGTGCAGATACCCGGAATCGGGGGCGGTATGCAAGTTGCATCCGTAATTGTGTTGAGCGAGGTTTTTGGCATTGGGTTCGAGTCTGCCAGCGCACTTGCCATACTTCTGTGGGCTATTACATTTTTAGTAATTGTGCCGATTGGGCTTTTGCTGGCCTTCCACGAGGGGTTGAATCTGCGTAAGCTGCGCGACATTGAGCAAAAGAGCGAGATATGATCTGTCCGTTTTGCGGTTTTCGCCAGGACCGGGTGATCGACTCCCGCGAGAGCAAGGAGGGCGACGTCATCCGGCGACGGCGGCAGTGCCTGGAATGTGAGCGTCGCTTTACGACTTACGAAAGAATTGATGAAATTCCCTACATGGTCGTCAAAAAAGATGGCCGAAGAGAGAAGTTCGACCGTCAAAAAGTATTGGGAGGATTGCTGAGAGCCTGCGAAAAGCGACCCGTGCCCATGGGCAAACTGGCGGAAGTAGTAGACGAGGTGGAAGGCAGGCTGGCGGAGACCCAGGATCGCGAGCTACCTACTACAATAATAGGAGAAATTTTGATGGAGCGTTTGCGGACGTTGGACAAAATTGCCTATGTTCGCTTCGCATCTGTCTACCGGGATTTTCAGGATGTGGAGGCCTTTTTGAATGAGCTGAAAAACCTGATTGTGCACAAGCGGGAGAAGCGCCCGTTGTGATGGGCAATGACGGTGTCAACGTTGCAAAAAGGCGATCATTAGGTGTAACCAAAACGTTCCGGAAACATCTTTCAAATAGAGACTTAACTTCGCTGCCGATCGGTGCTATAATCGAACCCGAAACAAAGCTATTGAAAGCAAGGGCCTTTTGTGTCTTCGATTCTGACCTGCTCGGCGGGAGTCAGTTTGTTGTTGTGCCCTAGGAATCTTTCACGGTGGGGGAAGTGAGTCGGAAGTGGATCATTTCGAAGATCAATATATAGGCGATAGCCATGAGCCGTTAGGGCTTACCTTTGACGAGGAACCCAATTTTTTTCACCCGGAGGAAGCGCATGACGAGGAGTTCCCGGCTGCGCACCAGGTGGAAGAATCCATCTACACGGACGACCCTGTCCGTGTATACCTTCGGGAGATGGGTGCTGTACCCCTGCTGACCAGGGAAGGCGAGGTCGACCTCGCTCACAAGATGGAGCGTGGAAAGCTCCGCATGCAAAAGGCTATTAGCCGGTCGGCCCTGGTACAGCAGATGGTCGTCGAGTACGCCGAACAACTCAAACGAGGCGATATCGACCTGGAGGATCTGGTTGACCTCGGCGATGTCGAAGAGGGTAGCGCCGCGGAGGCGAAGCGCCGGAGCGATGTGCGCCAGCAGTTCGCCGATGTCGTCCTGCTGTGCAGGCGGAAACAGCAGCTCACGGAAAAGCTGAACGCAGCCAACGGAAACAACAAGAAAATCCGGAAGCGGGCTTCCGGCAAGCTGAACCGTTGCCGCGTCGAGACGTCGCGCACGATCCGGGCGATTCCGTTCAACGCACATCGCTGGCGGGAGTTTGCCAAAGAGATTGAGCGCACGGTGGATGACGTCGTGCAACTGGAAGCGGAGCAGCGGAAGCTGGAGGAGAAAGGCAATCCCGCTCTGCAGGCCAGAATTCGAGAAATCCGGCGGGAAATCCGCAAGCGGGAAGCCGTCGCGGGCGCCTCCGTTCCGGATCTGAAGCATAGCCTGAGCGTGATCCGGCACGGCGAGCAGGAAGCCGAACGGGCGAAGA